>JAUWZV010000004.1 GCA_030615105.1 Desulfobacteraceae bacterium | reverse complement strand
GTGCCGTCGCAGCTGTGCGCAAGCAATCTTCTATAATCGCACGGGGCACCGGCCGGTCCGAAAAGTGGCGCACTGTTCGTCGCCGCTTCATGTCTGCGTAAAATACAGCTGAGCGTTGTTTCATTTCCTTTACGGGGTATTCATAATAGTCTGCGAGTAAAGAAAATTTTGATTCTGTCATAAAAGTCACCAGGTTTTCCACAAAAGATGTATGGATGAGTGTGGCAATAATTATAGCAAAATGGACTCCTAACGAGGTGCTGACCTGATGGGGTTGAGCGCCAGCGAAACACCAGTCAGCGTCAAGCACATGGTTAAATTAGTCCATCGAAGTATCTATTTTGTCCTTTTTGCCCTCGATAGCCTTTGTAAACAATCTAATAAGTGGAATGAATCGAAGGGCTCCGTAACCGAAACCAACAATAAGCGAAACAATTAGTTCACCTATGAAATAGGGAATAGCCTCGTAGCCTGAGGGATGGATAGTTAAATGAACTGAAAACAAAAGTATAATAAATGATATGAGAGAAATAGGCCCACTGATGTTGATAAAGTCTCTTTTTCGTATTTTTCCTAAAATCAACAACCTCTCTTGAAAACGACTAAGTTGATTAATAGTAAACAAGTATCCTTTACCCCGATCCTGAGCTTTATGGGCAAGGGTTCTTGCGTTAAATAGACTGTAATCTAACTCTCTTAATTCGGCAATCTCAGCCTCTTGAAGAAAAGCTTTTTCGTCGATTACTTTTTTACCTAATTTTACAATCTTCTTTACGGCAGAGTATAAGGTACAATCGATCTCGACCACTAGTTTAAATGGCGTATTTTTTAGTTTTGGTAATAACTGAATTAAATCAGAGTACAACTTTTCTCCAGATATTAGGCGTTTTTCCGCAATATCAAAATTTATGACACTGAGATCGAATGTAGCCATCATATTAACAAATTCTATCTGAACGGCGTTAGCCTCTGCAAAAAAAATTAGATCATTTTCATCCCCTTCATCTAATTTTGCAATTAGCTCTGAATATATCTGTTGAATTGCGCCAGATAGAGATTCAGCCGCACCAATATCACCGATACTGAGGTATCTTCTGGCTAATGCGACATTAGCAGCAGCTTTTGTACTGAGAGCAGCTTTCGCGAAGTCTGGCAAAAAAAAGCTAACTCTTTCAAATGATTCTGCACTGAAATTTAATAAGTTGTAAGCTCCTACTGCATCCCCTGAAAATAGTCTCGAAATACCTTCCGAAAAATCAGCCAACAACGCGGTAACAAACTGCGCCTCAGAATCTGTTGAATTGTTGATCATGGGTAGGGATTTTCTCAAAGGTTCAAATGCTTTTGAATGGTGGCCTGATAGCAAGTATTTGTATCCTTTTTGAAACGACATTAATGAATCAACGATATCACTATCAGAAATGTTCTTATCCTTTATGCCCAGTATATTTCTGGCACTTTTAGTATCCCCCATTTTTACAAAATCTACTGCTTTTAATAGTGATGATTCCATGCGAAACCCCTATGGAAAATATGTCATATGGAATTTAACGCTAAACTAAGCTGCCGTGAAAATGCGCCAGCGTTTTCACGGGCAGCTTGAGTGCCTTGTTAGGCTGATCAAGTTGGAGTACTATCTACTTTATGATGTTCCGAAATCAGTTGAGTGTTTTTTTCTCCACAACATGAACATTTAAATCTGCCCAATTTTTCCCTTAAAGGAGCTATATCGAGAAATGAAATATCTATGGATAGACTTTCTCGAAGGTACTTCAGGTATTCAGATGTTAACAACTTTTTATGACCACAAGAACTGCAACGCAATACATATACTTCTCGTGGTTCTTGGGAAGTAGGAATTATTGGCTTATTGGCAGATTGAGGTTCTAAATGGGGAGGCTTTTCCTTTGATTTCTTCACATCAATTTTTTTGGTTTCACGAGGTATCTTGTCCAAAAGTCTCGGATCAAGTGCATATATGTCTTGTCCATAGCTGGTTTTTGTTTTCGGATAGTCATTATCCTTAAGCTGTTGCCACCATCCCTTTCTTCTCCGCATTATGACCTCTCAGTGTGTGTGCTCCAAATATACTGGCCAATTGTTCTATCAAATTATTACCATGGCTATTTGGAGTTGATGTTAAGGCACCCCATCCGAGATAAGCTGCCATTTCCCGCAGAGTGAAGCGATGTGAGAAATGGCAGCTTCATTGATTTGCTAGGCAAAAGCTTCCTCCTGCAATCGTCTTCGCAAAAATTGGAATTATTAAAATTTGCCCCAAAAAATTAAACAATCAAGGTCGAGCACTATATGCCCTCTCCAGTCTTCTTCACCTTATGTTAATTAAGACTCTTGAGCCTATTTTAAAACTATCCAAACTTGGAATCCTACAGCCAATAACATGAGCAAAGTTAGTATTGTAATAAGAACTGTCAGTCCATATATTCTCCTTGACCAAAGAGTAGATTGTACATTAAACTCATCAATAGAGTTTCTTAATCTTCTCATCATTTCTGCTAAACAAGATATTTGATCTGAAAGAAGTGATGTACCTCTGACTTTTTCAACAATTTCTTCATCACTTAAGTTTTTAGGGTCTATCCTCATTAGCTATCTCCTTTAATTATCTTCTTTCATCTCCTTTCTTTTTTCTCGGTATGTATTTGCACCCATTCAAGAGCCAACCGAGCTGCCTAACGGCCGGAATCACCTGGACCAAAAGCCGCAAGGCTTTTGGGATCTGGTGAATTCCGTTGTTATAATTTCACCTTTTTTGATTTGATTTTGGCTTTAATAACGCAATCAACAAATTCTTCTGTCATTCGATATTTTGGAGTGTTTGTATGGGTTACATCTTCGACGAATCCATTATTTTCAAGTAGTTTTATTTTGTGTGTTAAATTTTCATGTTGATCCTCATAATAGAACAGACACCTCTCCCCACCGGAGTTAAATAAAACCCGGTCGTTTGGAAGGAGATAAAACTCACGTATCACCATACATTCAGGCTTCGAAAGATCCTCTTGCATTTCTTTGATAACATCTGGCATCTTCTCCGCTAAGTTGAGAAATATTTTCCGTTTCCCTGTTTCTTTTTCCTTGCTCCGCCGTTTATCAGTATATTTATCTGCGAGATATTTCCCAGCAGCACCGGTAAATGCACCTAGAACAAATGTAATAAGATGTGATATCATGGATTTAAACTATAACATTTACGTATAAGGCAATTTTGCCTGATATCCTGATATTGAACAGACAAACAGGCAAATTTACTTGCTTTCAATCCGCCAGAGGCGGACAAGCCCGCCATAAACACGGCGGACAGGGGTTTGATTCCCCGCAGCTTGCTGCGTTCCGAATTTTTCCGTTTTGATACCTCGCAGCTTGCTGCGAGGTAGTTCATTATTCAATATAGTATATTCTTTTTGATCATGAAAAACACGATAAAATAGGAAGAAATCTATGTCAAGTAAGATTCTTGATGATATGCGCGATGTGATGCGGCGGAGACACTATTCGATTCGAACTGAACGAAGCTACTGCGGATGGGTGAAGCGCTTTGTCCTTCACTTCAACATGAAGTCGCGCGATGACCTGAGTGAAGGAGAGAAGAAGATCGAAACATATCTGACGCGGGACGCTCTTAAATTTCTAAATAAAAATCTATAGGTCAGGGATTGAATCCGCCGAAGGCGGACAAGGGTTCATTCCCCGTAGCTTGCTGCGTTCATACTTTTCCTGGTTTTCGATACCTCGTAGCTTGCTGCGAGGTAGTTCATTCTTAGAGGAGGACTTACCGTCTAAAGCAACTTATGAATAGGGGGCATGTCTTACTTGATTTTTCCTTCATGCGAATGGTGCGGTCATGAGATGGCCAGCAGGCCAGCCCGCCACAAAAACGGCGGGCAAGCCCTTGATATATTGACGATGCCCCTGAAAATTGATTCTGGTAAACCAACGAACGAGGGAATTCAGGGAAAAAGTATTATAGTCATGAATGGGGCCAGGCCCTCCAGAAAAACGGCGGACAGGCCCTCCAGAAAAACGGCGGACAGGCCCTCCAAAAACACGGCGGGCAAGCTTAAGTAATTAAGAGTATTTTTCGATTTCTGAGAACCTGGTTCAAGTTTCAACATTTAACAAAGTAGATACCCTGACTAACATTGGTGTGGGATAATAAGATTGGGAACTTGTTTGATAAAATGGGTTCATTGAAACCATGAATATCATAAACGTATCTGGTGCATGTCAAATTTCGCTATAATGCCTTGTGGGTCATTAATCCTTCTCTTTGAGCGGCCTGGTTCAGATTTTTGTCAAAGCATGAGAAAAAAAGATAAATCCTATCACCTTCTTCTTTCAACAAGAGGGCTGAGGCTAGATGTACAGCATCAACCCCCTTCAGGCTATGACCGAAAATGAGTTGCCCTGCTTGATGCATTAACAATTCACTTACCTTTATCCATTGGAAGTCAGGCCAGATCTTTAAGAATTCACTCCGAACCAGTTCCATGTCTGATTTGGAACAACGGCCTTCCCTCCAGGCGCGGTTGAAAGCTGACATAACTTCAGGAAAGGAAATGAGTGAGGTGAAAGCGATCTCAGATTTATCTCTGATGTCTCTGGCCAAATCCATAAAAGGCTCGTCAAAAAACCATTTAACAATGCTACTGCTGTCGAAATATGCAATCACTTTCGATCCTCAGCGATAAAATCAGAGACAGGTGACTCAGGCTTGAGATTTTTAACAGTCTTCACCAAACTGATTGCTCCGATCCCTCCACCAGCCAAGAGATTTTTATCCTTAAGGCGATTCAAGAATTCTTGTCCTGCATTCTTTCTTATGGGCCTTAATTCCACCACGTCTTTTCCGTGACGCAATACCTTTACCACCTCTCCTCTCTCGACCCTTTTAAGAATCCGGCTCAGATTGTCCCTGAGCTGCTTGACACCTACGGTTTCCATGATTTGCTCCTATTTTGTACATAATTGTTTAATATTGTAGCCACATTGCAAAATCATGTCAAGTCAAAAACTACTCACATGCCTGACAACAATAAAAGAGTCTTCTCTTGACTAATAGTTTTGAAGAGAATTTGCGGTTCAAATCTTTATTTCTGACTCAATTACCTCCTCCCCAAAGAATTCAGGTCAGCCCGCCAAAATAACGGCGGACAAGCCCTCCAGTCCGCCACTCCGCCACAAAGACGGCGGACAAGAAAGACGGCGGACAAGAATAACGGCGGACAAGCCCGCCAAAATAACGGCGGACAAGCCCTCCACAAAGACGGCGGGCAAGCCCGCCAGAGGCGGGTAAACCCTCAATCTCTTGACAATCGCCATGAAAACTCATTCTGAATCAATCGGGATGGGTGGCCGGATTGGCCCGGAATATGCTACATCCAGATAATCCGGTTATCATATCTTGCCTTTTGTAATGAGGACATCCTACCGTGAATAAATATTTATAGAAAAGAGTAATGCAATAAAATTTTCACATGCTACGTCAATCTCGATTAGACATTCCGGGAGACCTACACTACATACTACTGGGGCAAAAAATAGTTTACATCTAATGACGCTACCTATGGTCATTGCGAGCGACTGAAGGGAGCGAAGCAATCTCATGGGTAAACTTATTCCAGAGATTGCGTCGTCGCTAACGCTCCTCGCAATGACAGTTCTTACGCAATCTATTTTGTGCTCCCCTTAGTAATAGTAAGGGGGTAAACAAAGCAGATATTTTTATAGATGATCAGGATAGAATGAGCTTCTTGCAAGGGTTAGAAGGGAGATAAGCTATTCTTGGGCGGAAGGCGATTTATTAAGTAGCCATGTTAACCTATTGAGAAACTCGGATTTACCTACAAAGCCTACGGCCCTCAGTTTTTTCTCTTCAACGCCCCGCCTGTTTATAAAAACTGCTGTGGGGATACCCCTGATCTGATACTTTCTCATTACCTCATCATGAAATGGTTTCACCTTAGTTAGGTCTAAACGCATGGTAATAAAATCACGGCTTAACTTTATCACCTCAGGATCCGTAAATACTTCCTTCTCCATTGCCACACATGGCCCACACCAGTCAGCATAGAAATCTATAATCATAGGTTTTTTTTCTTCCACAGCCTTTGCAATAATGGATTCATCGTATGGAATCCATTCGATCCCTCCAATGTGCTGGCTTGTTAGCACCAGGTAGAAAATTCCACCACATACCATGACGATTCCAATGACCTTTTTGAGATATGGAAAAATCCTGAGCTTAGCTCCTGTCTTATCAAGCCAACCAAGATGGATGCCTGCTGCTGCAGATACTCCGGCCAAGAGCCAATGCCTTCCAAAAAGGTGGGATATTAAAGGGCTTATCATAAAGGCTGCCATGCCGAGGAGAACCCAGCCCATAAACTTTCTTATCCACAGCATCCAGTCCCCTGACTTGGGTAACCTGGCTATGGCTCCTGAGAAAACGGCCAAAACCGAAAGAGGTAAACCAAGGCCGATGCTAAGTACGAAGAAATAAAGGAAACCCAGAAAGGGGTCTCCCATTCGCCCTACGTATACCAAAAGTCCCAGTATAAAGGGGCCAAGACATGGAGCAGCTACTATTCCCAGGGTCAGGCCCATAAAGAATGTTCCTAAGAAACCGGCGTAGCTCTTCGATGCCACCCGTGTGAGCCCTATAGGTAGCCTGAGTTCCCACAAACCGAAGAAACTCAGAGCCATAGCAACCATTACACCGGCTACGAATATCAAAACAAAAGGATTCTGGAGTGCAAAGCCGAGCATACCCCCTGACAAAGCGGCTGACAGGCCCAGCAAAGAATTGGTCATTGACAGGCCAAATATATATAATAACCCATGAATTATAGTTTGACCTCGTATCCTCTCACTCTTTCCACCGAAATAGGATACAGTTATGGGAATAAGAGGATAAACACAAGGCGTAAGATTCAGGGCCAGGCCCCCAAGAAAGATTGCAAGCAATGTAAACCAGATGCTTGCACCTGCACTTTGCTTCTGGGACCTCTGCTCAATATCTGAATCTCCTTTTACCTGAATAAGTCGATCTTGGCTCAAGGCTGTGTTCTGTGTTCCTTTTAAAATAGTATAAGCTTCCTTAGTCTGATAGGAACCCTGGGGGTGGATGGTGTCAGCTTTAACCACAAAGACCCATATAACGA
This sequence comes from Desulfobacteraceae bacterium, assembly GCA_030615105.1. Classification (GTDB taxonomy): domain Bacteria; phylum Desulfobacterota; class DSM-4660; order Desulfatiglandales; family B25-G16; genus JAUWNK01. The sequence goes on along the minus strand of JAUWZV010000004.1, from coordinate 36,805 downwards.
CAATAAAGAGAAATAATAGCAATAACCCATTTTTTTCTTTCATTCGCCTTGAATCACCAAGTATCACTTTATGTCGCCTCATACCAAGTTGCAATCATGTCATTGCGAGGAGCGAAGTGACGTGGCAATCTATCTTATTGAGCCCGCCCTGGCGCGACATGATTTGGATATGCTACAGTTCCCGCTCATTCTGCAAGAGTGCCTTGCCATCACCATATTCTTAAAGGCCAGGCCTGGGCCAGGGATTGCTTCACATTCGTTCGCAATGACGTTTATAAATATTGGTCGTTTGAATGCAGCTTGGTATCATATCCCCATCCATTCCTTAATCTTAAGCCGCTATCTCATATAACATTCTTAGCATAAAAGAAGTCCCGCAGAGCGGGACGGACTTTTTATACTATATTATATATTGTTTCGCTACGTTCCTTTCATCTTTTTTCTTGAAAATCAAATAATTTTGGTGAATTAAATATCACTGGAAATAATAGAAATGTTCCACTACTTCGATCATTTATTTGATGTGCCTTTCGTTTAGGGAACCCCAGATGTAATTGTTGAGTTAAGGAGTTAAGGCGCTGCATAGATATCTTTACCTGATGTTATCACATCAGACCAGATTCGCTGTTCTTGATCAAATGGAATAGGGGATCTCTATAAAATCGTGTTTTTTCGGATCAAAATCCTTTTTGTTTCGTGTGGTAAGCTTTATCTTGTGATGTATGGCTAAAGCAGCCTGAAAAGCATCTGGTAGTTTCCACCCATATTTTCTTCTCAGGGTAGCTGAAAAATCAGCGATTGGTTTGTCAATGATTAAAAGGTGATATTGGTTTAAAAATGCTTTTACCAGTGACTCCCCCGTTTCATCTATTCCGACAAGTATTTCAGCCCACGTGATTACTGATATGGCTGTCTCATTAGGGTCAAGATCGAGAACAAATTTCGTCGCCTTATCAATCCCGTTTAAGTGATCAATTAAAATAACTGAATCAACCAACCTCTCAATCATTGTGTCTCCCATTCCGATCGGATATCCATTTGATATTTCAGTCCGTCACCATCTTTCCAGATACCACGGGTATTTTCAACGAGCTTGTGGTAAGTCTCCGATTCATGGGATTCTCTTAATCTTTTTATTCCTTGTCGAATCACCTCTGCAACAGATACGTTGAAAGCTTTACTATATCCTTCCAGCCAAATTTTATCCTCTTCCGAAAGAGTAATTATGGTTCGCTTACTGCTCATGATGACCTCCAAACTTGTGATATACATTACTATATATCACCATTAAGCTTAATGTTCAACGGAAAACACAAACCTGTCAATGCATTCTCTAAAACCTTCTTCTCTTCTTCTACCTTAAATCCATAAATTACCTTTAAGGAATACCCTTTGATTTGATAGCAAATATCGCCTGCTCCGTTTTTGTTTCTGCATCCGGTGATTCTTTTTCAAGGCCTTCTTTTACCTCTTCAATCAATTGACTTAACTGAGAATCAAATTTTCCCCATCTTTTAACAAAGTCAAGGTAGCCATCGGATAAATATCTATTCAATCTAAACCTTAACCTTTCTAAGGGAGGTAGTGCTTTGTAAGAGGCAATATTTGCCAGTATTTTCTCTCTTTCTACTGACAACTCTCCTCTGAGATTAAAAAGAACATTAGTCATCTGGAGTGTTTCTATAATGCAGTTAAAATTCAAATTCTCGATGATCATTCCCATTTCCTCAATCATTTGATCTTCAGTTGGAGCCTCAAATTCTCCTGATTCCCATCTAAGATAAAGTGGCGAATCCCTAAGGACTGCTAAACTTCTTATTCCCCCCTTCGCTTCGCTCCGGGGGGAATGCGGCAGTTGAGCAGTAAACTCCTGATTTCCCCTACGCTCCGCTGCGGGGAGAACCAGGAGTTCGAGACAGATGCCCTTCGGGCACTGCTCAACTGCCGCATTCTAACCTCAGTCGGTTTTATCTCATTTAAAACTCTAATTGTTTCCAAAACATGTTTTTCTGTTAATTCCCCATTCTTACCGGCCAGGCCCGGCATTACAAAGGCAGCTAAATTTATTCCGGCTGCCATAACTTTTTGACCACCTTCAATATGTTCTCTTATATCTACCCCTTTTTTCATATACTCTAAGACTTCATCGCAGCCTGATTCTATTCCAACAAAGAGCCAAGAAAGACCTGCTTTGTGTAATCCTTCTAACTCCTCAGGAGACCTTTGAGCACAGGTTTTTGACCTGGCATAGGAAGTGACTGTTTCAATATTTGGAAAAGTTGCCTTTAAGTATTCTAACACTTCAATCAACTTGTTGGACTTCACAAAAAGCGAATTTGCGTCTTGCAAAAACACCCTTTTTTTGCCATACAAAATCCAATTTACAACATTATTAAGAGTTAATCTGGCAATATAATTTTCAGGAGTTAGATTGTGATCATCTTTACTATAAATTTCTGGATAGCTTCGAATCATTATCATATTTATTATTTCCGGTTTTATTATCCCCGGCCAGCCAACTTTCTTGAAGGTCGCCTTTATTAAGTCTTCTATTCTCTTTACTGCATCAATATCTCTCTTTATCTCTTCAACATCTCTGTGACCAAACCTGTTTCCCTTATAAGTTGGACAAAACAAACATTTATTCCAAGGACAGTTCCGGGTTACTCTCAATATCAGAGCTGCTCCCTCACCTATTGGCCCCATTGGTCCTATGTCAATAACATAATTATTAAATATTTCTTTCTCCACAGCCTTTACCCTTTATTTTTTTAAATGCTGCAATTTCAGATAATGATAAAGATTGTATACGGAGTAGAATACAGCAGAATTCCGGATACAATCTTTAGCATTCGGCGATATTACATTTTCTTTACATTGTCGATATTCATTTGGCACCTGCAAATAGCGCCTGGGCTAACAATCCAGCAATGGGTGGAAAGAAGAATGTGCATGCAATACGGATGAGCGTAAATTTCCAGCCTAATATCCCCACCTCCATTGGTAATCGCGAAAGCGCCCATAATGACCAACCTGTTAGAAAAGCAACCATGGTCCCAACGCTGGCACCAGAGCGCAGGAGTCCAGCAACGATGGGTAAACTAACAAAAGGTCCTCCAGGGGTCAAACCTCCAGCCACTGAACCAATGAGTATCCCTCGCATACCAGATTCCACACCCACCCATTTTGATATTAGTTCATTAGGGAGAAGAACCTGAATCATACCAGCCACGATAAATGCAAAAATTAACAATGGCAGGATTTCAACGGTCATATTCAGGCCTGCTTTCACACCACTAATGTGTTGTCCTTGTCCTTTGTAGTAACCCATAGTAAGCAAAATAATTGCAAGTACTCCCATTACTATTGTTGGAATCAACATTCCTGAATTCCTCCTCTTTTTATCCATCATTTTTCTCCAATGTTCGTAACCTAACGTTCTCAACAGAAAAGAATTCCCGCAAAGCGGGATTTTGGTGAGTCCGCTTGGCACGTAAAAGCCTCTTATGCTATATTATCCATTGTGCCGTGCGGTGTTGCTCAAGATGCTTCTTATCTATTTTCAAACTCTATGGTTTCCTTCTCCTCTCCTGAATAAAGGGGATCAAATTTTTTTCTTATACAAAATTCTCATCTAATTACCTAAATCTTCCATGATTTGGCGTATTACAGGTTTTATCTGCGGTATTCTATGTTTTATGGTTTTCCAAACAAGCTTGTAATCAACACCAAAATAAAAGTGTATAAGTTTATCCCTCATTCCTGCCATCTCTTTCCACGGAATCTGAGAGTATTTATGTCTGATGTCTTCCGGAATTCTTTTTGTGGCTTCTCCTATGACTTCAAACTTTCTGATAACTGCGCTTGATGTCTTATCATCTTGTTTGAATTCATCGAGTTCTATACCTTCTACAAAATTTTCTATGGCTTCCATAGCTTCAACGATGTCTTTCAAATAGAGCTTGTAATCTCTCATAGATACATGACCTCCTTCAAAACATATGGTTTTATTTCTTCTCGAAGCGAACCTTGAGGAACTATATCAACCTGACAGTTTAACTTTTTCTCAAGAAATAGGGAAAGCCCTACAAGATCAAAAAGGTCGGCCTCTTCTTCAAAATCAACCAGTACATCTATATCGCTTTCCTTTCTATTATCCCCTCTGGCATAAGAACCAAAAATTCCCTTTATATCCGCTTTATATTTCTGCTTAACCTCTCCTCTTATTCTTTCAAGCATTTTAAGAATTTCATATTTTTTCATATTCCATTCTCCTTTTAAATAAGGCAATCAATTCATGGCTCTCTCTTTTAAGGGTTAATATCTATTTTGTTGAAATATAAGTGAGAATACCATTTAATTACATTATTGGTCAAGGCTACCTGTTGCGGCAATTTATCAAGAAATACGCCCTATACTCTGCAATTTTCCCTCTAAAGGTAGGTATAAAACATTATAGAGTTAGAGGGCGGTGGATATTTGATGCATGTCACATAAAGGGAGTTTTCCCTCTGGACTGGGTATGGATTAGGGTGGTGGCCCTTGACACAGGAAAGATTAAAAGGACTTCTGATAATCCCCTATCTCTTCGATTATTTGGTCGATGTACCTTTCATCAAAAGGGAGAGATTGCCTGTTTTCTTCTAACCATTCCTTAAATTCCATTACTTTCTCAAAATTATCTCTCCTCTTTGCCTCACTCTTTATTTCGGCTGGATCATCTATCTTTTTTTGAATCTCTTTCCACATTTTTTGAAAATTTTCTGCCTTTTTCCATCTTTCCAGATTTTTCCTTCCAGAATATAAATCAGGAAAGACCCCTGAATCTATAAGGTGAGCTATCCGCCTTGTGTTTTTATAACAGGCATATTTGAATTCACAAAAGGAACAGATAAGTTCATCAGTTGAATGATGAAAGATACCTCTTTTTAATAGGCTGATTAGCCGATCGGCATAATCCCCTATCAGTTTGATTCCACTGAGATCAATTCCGGTTTTTTGAGCATAATTATAATTGATAGGGGAAGTAAAGGGATTACCCTCGGAAAGGGATCTTCTTTTTACCAAGTAATATCTCGCCATTACACCTTTTGGATGCTTTTCCTTCTGTATTGCCGATATATAACCAGGGAGTTGAAAGGAGAGCCCTTTCTTGATTTCACTCAGTGTAGGGGCCCTTCCGGTTTTATAGTCATAGGTAAGGAAAATATTTTCTTTTCCAGGCAACCTATTTATCCTATCTATATAACCCCTTATCCTAACTTTGCCTATCATAACTGGATTATTTGCTTTATCTCCAAACCAGTATTCAAGGGCTATTATTCGCTCATTATTCAGATTTTGTTCTTCAAAACGGAGGATCTGGGCAAGCAGGCCCTCCCTTTTGGGAAGCCCATGCTCAGTCAATGTAGATGTTGTCTCCAAGCCATCCATAATATCCCTTTTTTGTGTCTCGAAAAAATCTAATCCTTCTAAGTATTTTAGGTGAGAAAAATAGTGTTCCCCAATTTCCCTTGCCAGGGCAAAGGCCTTGGATAGACCAATTGAGGCCACATTTTCACCATTTTTTTTCAATTCATCAAAGATCATCTTCAATATTGCATGAACATGAGAGCCTATATCCCTTAAAGATACCTCCTCTTCTACCTCCTCTATGGGCTCGAGAGAAAAGACCTCGCCAAAGAGATAGCGTAAAGGGCAGTTTGCCATCATATCCAGCCTTGAAGTAGAAAATATATCCCTGAAATTGGAGAGATATTCAGGGAAGTTTTGTGAGCTAAAAACAAGCCCATCATACTCTGAAAGCCCGTCAACAGAGCTCCTTGCCATCAAGGAACGTGCGCTCCTTATCACCGATTCATTAAGAAAACTATGGTCACCCAGGAGAATATGCTTATGGGTGAACTGGCTTTCTTTTATCGGGATAGGGATCTTTTTTTCTACCTCGACTGTATTCATAAATTCTTCATTGCTTGTAAAGTAAGGATTCTCTTCCCAGGGAAACGTCTTTTCTAACTCCTCTATCCCAGAATAGGGGGATCCATCGTTTTTCATTGCGACCATATCCAGCAGGACTGGGGATGGCTGAGCATCTTTTTCCTTTATTCTTTTAGGATAAGATAGATAAAGATCATTCCGGTAATTACAAAGAATATGACTAAAAAGATGCCGTGATTGATCCACAAGATCTATCTTCCTTAGATGCCCGCCTGAACTCTCAGGTATGATAAAATCATCTGGCTCCTTAAGGGGAAATTCATCGGCACTTAAGCCCCCGGCAAAGATAAAATCAAATGAGCACCCCATTACATCGGGCCATTCAGATATATCCACGGCCCCTTTATATAGATCCTCCACAATCCTGGTACGATTGAGAAGTCTATTGAACCCTCTTTTAAAACGTTCCAGCAGAGGGATGCTTTTACTGGAAGCCAAATATGACTCTGTTTTCTCCAGGTCCCTGGCTACCCTGATTGCAAGATCTTTCAATGTATTTAAGGCCCTTATATCTCTTCTGATAATCCTCTCGATCACCTCCCGGTCAAGACCTTTTTCATCTTTGAGGAGCAAAAGAATTTTGTTTTGAATACCAAATATATCAAGCAAATAAAAAAGGCCTTGAACAGTTTCCTTTGGATTTCTCTTACGTAACAAATTCCCAAAAGGTTTAAGGCTCTCATTTAAGTAAAAAAGCTGATAGATGAAGAGATAATAATCGGAGAGAATATCTGCCCTCTTTTTATCTTCAGGGCAGTTGGTATAAAGGGAAAAGAACCAATCTCTTGCACGGGGCAACCAGTCAGTAACTACCTTTCCACCTTTAATACCACATTGCCTGGCAACTCTATCTACAGAGGCTATATCAAGTCGACATTCTTCCTTGTCATTACATCTTGACTCCAAAAAGGTGGCAACATCTGACATTCTTTCTTCGGCAAAAAAGGCTCCCTCATCTCCCAAAAGCATCAGCCAATTAAGTTGTTTTTCCTTATCCATCTTACTTTTAATCGGGGAAACGAGACTGGATGAGAAAAATTTCTGTATATCATCTCTCCTGTAACCATTGAGGGGAATATCGATTATCAGTTGAAAGAGTGTTGATATAGGAGATGAAACAAGAGGTAAGCCCTTACCTATATTGAAAGGGATTCCATATTCTGGAAATATCTCATAAATAACAGAAGAATACTCATTTAAATCAGGGAAGATGACCCTTATTCCACTGAGGTCATCTATTTTTTTCAGGTTTGAAATCTTCTTTATTTCGCTTGCAATCCCCCTAATCTCATCCAGCCTTGTATTGAAAGACCTTATCCTTAGTCCTTTTTCTTTACTATTATCGTATCTGCCCGACCCATAAAGGCCTATGGCAAAAGGATTTTTGAATTTCTGGGCTGGGGCTCTTTTAATGAGGGTGGGAAATCCAGCCTTCTCTATTCTTTCCATTAGAGAAAGGAGAGATGTAAAGATCCTAAAGGCCTCATATTCCCCGGACTTGCCATCTCTTTCATCTCCAGATACCTCTTTGAATGCATTAATGGGATCATCTACCTGGGGGTCAAAATCAAGGAGCCAGAGAACCTCGTCTACATTTTTGAATAGATAAAATAGGATCTCTTCCTCTTTCCTGTTGATACTGATAAATCCATCAAAGACAATAACATTAACATCTTTTAAAAGGCCTGGGGGGTTACCACCGGCCAGGAAAGATCGCACACTACCAATTATATCTTCATTATCGTAAAAGCGGTTGCTTCTTTTAAATTCCTCATAATCACCAAAGAGTAAGGCGAGATCTGTATCGAGGGCATACCTCTCTTCTCCGGCCCCGGGCCTTATATCATCCAACATGATTATCTTACGGGAAAGTTGATCAACAAATCTATCTTCAAAATTGTTGCTCACCAAAAGGGAAAAAAATCCCAAGATATGTTGGTATACGCCAGACAGGGTTTCATTTCTTAAATGTGGGCTAAATAAGGGGAAAAAATATTTTAGCCCATCAGGCATCTCATATCTATTATTCAGGATAACCCTAACTGCCAGCTCTTTCATAGTATCATCCATATAGGAGAAATCCTTAAAGGATTGATAGAAGATATCATCATAAAATATCCTGCCAATAATAGAGATAAGTGTATCTACTGGCCTGCTGAGCCAGCCAGGTCCCTGGCCTTCCAGTTCCCTGAGCATGTTACGGGTGGGGATTATATGGAGGGAATTCCTAAAGGAAGCTCCCTTAGAAGCCATATCTTCCTTAAGGAGTCTTCTTCTCACCTCAACTGTCTGGCCTATCAGGTATGTGATCTGAGTCATAAGATGTTGGATTTATCTGCCCTGTTAAATGCCACCTCTGGTGGCCCACAACGGGGATTTAACAGGGTAAATGTTAAAATCTTTTACTTTTCGCTTTTGCCTTTATACTATACTACTATGCCAAGAAGATGCTAAAAAATGATTTTGACAGATTTATTAAAATGATACAAAGTAAAAAATGTTAAATGTCAAAGGTCAAAGCCCAAATCAATGTCAAATGTCAAATTTTACATGAAGAAATTTGGAAATTTATCATATTTTTCTATAGTGTTAAAAAACTTTCGGGGTATAATATAGCCTTGCATCCAGCCCATAGAGCTTAAGCCCCGGGGGGAAGAATGGTGAACAAAAAATTCCTATTATCTCTTACTATTTTTATTCTATTTTCCTGCCTACTTGGTTCTGGAGCATTATATCCTGAAAAAAATGATAAGCAGCAAAAAAAAGAGGGTAAAACACCGGTTAATAAAAAGGGGGATGAGAAAATGGATACAACAAAGTGGCTATCTGAAGATGAAGGAAAATATCTTTTAGGGGTGGCCAGAAAAACTATAAACAATAGATTGTTTAAATTAGAGGAGCCCCAAATTGACTGGGAAGACATGCCAAAGATATTTCAAAAAAAACTCGGCACCTTTGTTACTATTACCATAGAGGGTGACTTGAGAGGATGTATTGGGCATATTATACCTCGAGAAACATTGATTGAAGGGATAAAAGTAAATGCTATTAATGCGGCCTTCAGGGATCCCAGGTTCCATTCTTTATCAAAAGAGGAATTCGACAGAATAGAGATTGAGATAAGTGTCCTTACTGCCCCCAAGGAGCTTTCCTATACAGATACCGAAGATCTTTTGAAAAAATTGAGACCAGGAATACACGGGGTAATTATAAAAATGGGATTTCACGAGGCCACGTTTCTGCCCCAGGTCTGGGAACAACTTCCTAAGAAGGAAGAGTTTTTATCACATCTCTGTTTGAAGGCAGGACTTTCTGCCGATAGCTGGAAGACAGAGAAACTCCAGGTATCCACCTACCAGGTTCAGGCATTTGAAGAGGAAAAATTGAAATGACAACAACCCACAAGATCTTCGATTTTCCATAAGACCTGGTACGTAATGAATCTTACCAATCTTATAATAATATCCATTATTGGGGCGGGAATATCCTCTATAGCTGTTCAAATAATCACAGTAAGAGAATTTCTTTCCCAGTTTTCCGGTAATGAGATTACGATCTCCCTTGTTCTTTTTTGCTGGTTGATGGTTAGCGGGCTTGGCTCTCTTGCATCAAAATTTTTTAAAAAAAAATCCGTCACCCTCTATTCAATCCTTGTCCTCATAATAGGCCTCTTTCCGTTGATTCAGATAATTGCAATAAGGTTTTTCAGAGACACCATCTTTATCCATGGAGAATCTCCAGGTTTTTATCCTATCTTTTTTTTCATTCTGATCTTAAGTGCACCCTACACCTTCTTGATTGGTTTTATACTCCCTTACTCACTTACTGTTATCAAGGCAAAGGGCAGAGAATTTACATCAGGAGCATTATACATAACTGACAATATAGGGGATATAACCGGTGGGATTTTATTTAGTTTTATTTTGGTATATTACTTTAGCCCTTTTAAGATAATAGCCTTCACCTCATTTCTTTTAATCCTTATTTCTCTTGTCCTTATTATCTGTTTAAAAAGATATCTCCTTTTTTTGGTGGCCTTTTTATCCGTCACCCTCTTTTTTACCCTTGCCTTTGAAAAAAGGTTCGAACTTTGGACCCTTTATAACCAATATGGCCCGAATATAGTCAATTACCAGGAATCGCCCTATGGGAGAATAGTGCTGACCAAAGAAAAAGGGCAATATTCCTTCTGGGAATCTGGAACACCTATCTTTTCCACCTTCAACGTAATCAATAGCGAGGAGAAGGTCCACTATCCCCTCTGCCAGCTTGATAAAATAGAAGATGTTCTTCTGGTATCTGGGGGTATGGGTGAAACATTTAATGAGATCTTGAAATACTCTCCTCGCCGCATAGATTATGTGGAGTTAGATCCTGCATTGATTAAGGTGGCAAGCCAATATGGTCTTTTAAGTCCTGAAGGAAAGGTTACTATCATCCCTACCGATGGAAGAAGATATATAGCTGATACCAATAAAAGGTATTCAGCTATTATCCTTGATCTGCCAGAACCAGATACCTTCCAGATAAACCGATTTTACACGAGTGAGTTCTTTGACAAGGCTAAGAGGATTTTAAAGAAAGATGGCATCCTCTCTTTCTCTCTCATTGCAAACCCTACCTATTTATCAGAGGTCAGGGTAAAGAAATTATCCTCCATTTTCAATACTGTTAAAAAATACTTTCTTAATGTTCTCCTCATACCAGGAGAGGAGGTCTATTTCCTTGCAAGCGATGGAAAGCTCACTGCTGATATTCCTTTAAAGTTGAGAAAAAGATCCATTACCACATCTTACATTGATGGCTTTTACTACGGCAATGTTACTAAGGAGAGGATAAAGTCCATTAATGAATCCATTAATCCAGATGAGTTTATTAACACTGACTTTCACCCCAGGGTTATAAACATCATGTTCAAAGAGTGGTTCAAAAAATACGGGACCTCACCTAATTGGTTTATTGCAACCCTGATTGGGCTTCTTGTTTTTTACATATCCTTAATAAAAAAGGAGGAGTACCTTCTTTTTTCAACTGGCTTTGCTGTCATGGGTGTGGAGATGTTAATTTTATTCTCCTTTCAGGTAATCTATGGCTATATATATCTTAAGGTAGGTGCTATAATTACATGTTTTTTGCTTGGCCTTTTGCCTGGTGCGGTACTTGGAAATAGATGGAAAAAAAGGGGGAAAGATATGCTCATAATGGCAGAGGCCGGGATGATCCTTTTGCTTATGACTTATCTGATCTGGGTAACCTTCTACCAGTGCATGATGCCGGAGATTGTCTTTTTTTTATATGGTTTTACCTTTTCCATGCTATGCGGGGTTCAGTTTCCTGTTGCAGCAGAGATAATTGGGGAGAAGAAAAGTCCTGCAGCCGGTCTCTTTGCCGCTGACCTTGTAGGCGCTGGTGCTGGCACCCTTGCAATTGGAACCTTGTTAATCCCTCTTTTGGGTATTCAGGCAGCTATCATTGCCCTGATCTTCATAAAGATAGCAAGCACTCTTGTGATCTTGAAAGGTTAGAATTGTCTCGTGGGTAATTAGATGAAACGATATATAAGCAGAAGTGAATTCTTAAAAGAGATGGGGCTTTTGTCCCTTCTCATAACAACAGAAGGGCACTGTTTCTGGCCTAAAAATGAAGGTGAGGAAAAGGCCGATATCAGGGGCCATGTCTTTAAAAACGATGCTCCCGAGAAACTCTGGAAGTGGTCAATCGAGGGATTCTACTATACAACAAATGGTAAAGATGTCCAGTGTATGGTATGCCCAAACAGATGTTACTTAACCCCTGGAGACAGGAGTGTGTGCAGGTCAAAGATAAATATAGGAGGAAAGCTTTACTCCCTTGCATATGGTAACCCATGTGCCGTTCATATTGACCCCATTGAGAAAAAGCCCCTCAGTCATTTCTATCCAACTACCGATGTATTTTCTATAGCGGCTACTGGCTGTAATTTCAGATGCCTCAACTGTCAGAACTGGGAGATTTCCCAGAGAAAACCTGAAGAGGTTCGTCATCACGAACTCTTTCCAGCCGATGTTGTCAGGATCACCAAGGAAAAAAATATCCCCTCTATTGCCTATACCTATTCAGAACCTATCTCTTATTACGAGTATATGTATGATACCGCAAGGCTTGCAAGAGAAGAAGGTATTAAAAATGTTTTAGTTTCTAACGGATATATAAATAAAAGGCCATTGGAGGATCTCGCCAAATACTTAGATGCTGCCAACGTAAACCTCAAATCATTTGACGATGATACATACAGGAGGCTTAATGGCGGAAGGCTTCAGCCAGTACTTAATACATTTAAGCTTCTTCACGAAAAAGGAGTCTGGTTTGAGATGACCACACTTGTAGTACCTGGATATATAGATAAACCAGAGATGATAAAGAGAATGTGTGGCTGGATATTAAAGGAACTCGGGCCTGATTATCCCCTGCACTTTTTGCGCTTTTTTCCTCGATATAAATTGAACAGACTGCCAGCCACCCCAGTTAAAACACTTGAGCTTTTAAGGGATATAGCCATTAAGGAAGGAATACATTATGTCTATCTTGGGAATGTCCCCAGTCATGATGCATACAATACCTATTGCCATAACTGTCATAAGATTCTGATTAAGAGAGTAGGATATAATATTGCAGAATTTAATATAAATAATGGCAGGTGTAAGTTCTGTAAGACACCTATCCCCGGAAGATGGGGCTAATAAGGAGGGAGTAGGCAGTAAGCAGTAAGGAGTAGGCAAATAGAGGATAAAGAGTAACTGCTTACTGCATACTGTCTACTGCTTACTCATAAAAAATGGATGTCATTATTTTAGGTTCAGGTACAAGTGTTCCTCACCCTCAAAGGGCATCCCCCTCTGTTGCCATTTTCATTGATGATCAATTCCTTTTGATGGACATAGGCCCTGGAACAGTCAGACAACTAACAATTGCTGGCCTTAAACACGAAGAGATTGACTACATCTGTATCAGTCATTTTCATCCAGATCATACAGCCGATCTCATCCATTTCATCTTTGCTACAAGGCATCCCCCTATCCTTAATAAGAGAAAACCCTTTACAATAATAGGACCAAAAGGATTGAATAGGTTTTTAACACTCTTGAGAAGACTTTATGGAAGCTGGCTTGATCTCCCTGCTGGTCTTATGGAGATAGAGGAGTTAAACACCGGGGAAAAGGACAAGAAAGAATTTGATAAATTTAGGATAATATCCGCTCCTATAAATCATACTCCAGATAGTATTGGCCTGAGAATAGAAGATAACTTAGGGAGAAGTATTGTATATTCAGGAGACACCGGTTATTGTGAGGAACTCATTGCTTTGGCCAGAGGTGCAGACCTTTTGATCCTCGAGTCTTCCTTTCCTGATGGCCAAGGGATCGAAGGGCACTTGACCCCATCCCAGGCAGGTGATATAGCTACCCGCTCAGAGGTCAAAAAATTAGTTCTAACCCATTTTTATCCGGAATGCCTAAAAACCGATATAGAAAAGCAATGCCGGAAAACCTACCACGGAGAGCTTATCCTCGCAGCAGATCTGATGTCTTTATCAGTTTGATAGTTACTCCCCATCGCTTAAGGCTACCACTCTCATCCTGGAATCTACTGTTGTTTCCATCCTTCAACTGGATCTTGGGGTAATAAAGATTGAACTTTAGTCCTATACCGGTTGGCCTTAGAAGCGTGAAGTGAATAAAGAATCATCCGCAGATCCCCAGGCTGCTCATGATGGCTTCATCAACCTTTTTCATTACATTATCTGATAGTTCAGTTATCTTTGGTGCTTTAAGCCGTTTCTTATCAATCGTTCGGATCTGTGATAAGTTTACAATCGAATCTTTTTTTAATCCTTTTTCCTTTTTGACGGTAACACAGATTGGGTAAGATGCCTTTCTATCGGAGTATTCCGTAACTATCGCCACAATGGTCGTAGGTGAGTACATGTTTCCAATATCGTTTTGAATTACAACCACAGGTCGGGTCTTTCCTGTTTCATGGCCTTTGACCGGATCAAGATTCGCATAATATACATCACCCCGTTTAATCATCAGGTCATCCATATTCCTGCCTTTTTAAAGATTTTCTGCATCCGAATATTCAAAATCCTTTGAAATTTCCATGTTCTCTTGTGCCAGACCCAGGTAAGCGTTTTTCATTTTTTCTTCAAATACTTTTTTTTCAATGCGTCTTAGTTCTTGCTCAATGGATTCCCTAACCAAAACCGACATCTTTTTACCTTCAATGGCAGATGCCCAGTTAAGTTTATCTTTTAGTTCAAAAGGGATTTGAACATTAAGCCGGACATTTTTTGTTGATATATTTTGATGCATATAGTAAGCCTCCTTTGTTCAATTTTATGACACACAAATAGTTATCAATTCGATGACTCAAAGTCAATAAAAAATATTTCTCAATTCGATACAATACAAGCCAATATTCCATTATTCCATTATTTGTGGCCCGATTCCCGCCTTTTCGGCCAGCTGAACAAGATCCGCCAGGGATTCGGCGGCCCGGTGCACTTTGACGGTTTTCTCACTGACGCCGAGATCGTATGAGATCTGCTTGTTCAACATGTCGGTGACCATGAGGGCAAAAACTTCTCGTTCACGAGTAGTAAGGTAGTCAACATTCTTTTAAATCTCTGACTATATATTCGTATTGCATTTTCTGTACGAATGCCCCATTCACCGGCCTGATGAACAGTCACATAAGTTAGATAACGTGGTCCCTTACTAAAGCTAACAGGTCCTGGCTATGATCCGAGGCAGAATTGACAGGATGATGAAACTTAGCATCCCTTCCGGCAGGAAATGCAAGAAGAATTGATGTCCTCCCCCCCTTTTCTTTTCTCATCACAGGCGTTTTTTACTTGACATACAACGATTTTGTTGTACAATGCTTTTGTTGTAAAACAAAATAATATTAAACGAGGTATTGAAAATGATTAAAAATCTGGTTGGACTACCTGCAAGGGGAGATGATTTTTATGATCGTGAAGAATTGATAGAACTGGTATGGGACTATTTAGAGGGAGGGAATAACATTCTATTGGCCGCTCCCCGGCGCTACGGAAAAACAAGCCTCATGTATCGACTTATCGATCAACCAAATCCGGGCTGGAAACCAATTCATGTGGATGCTGAATCAATCGGAATGCCGGTAAACTTTATCATCTCGTTGCTCGACTCACTTATGGCAGACCGTCACATACAGAATTTTTTTATCTCTACCTGGAAGAATAGCGGAAAGTGGCTTAGAGGATTAATTGAAGAATTTGGGGTAACCGCTCCCTGGGACGTTGGATTGAAGATCAAGTTAAAGGAAAAGATAGGTTCTCATTGGCAGGAACGGGGTGAAAGCCTTCTGCAATTGCTGCAAAATTACAGGAAAGAAAAACTGCTGATCATTATCGATGAACTTCCTGTTATGCTACACCTCTTTCGCGAAAATAAGATACCAGGCGCGGAAACCAAGACATTTCTCTACTGGTTCCGAAAACTGCGGACTGATCCGAAGATTGGTTTAACCAATTGCCGCTTTCTGGTGGGTGGGTCAATCGGTATAGAAAATTACCTCTCTCAACTGGGAGCGGTAGACTCGTTCAATGATTTCCAGCGCATTCCTCTGAAAGAGTTAAGTCCAGAGGGTGCGGTCGATTTTCTCAGGAAGCTGCTGAAATCTCGCAAGATCCCGCTGAGTATTGCTGGGCAAAGAAAGATATTGGCCCTTATGGGCACACCTATTCCCTATTTTATTCAGATGTTTGTTGCCACTATCGCCATAGAAAGTGCAAATGGCGTAACGCGTATCGGCCCCCGGAAGATCAAGGAAATTTATTTGAACAGATTCCTTGGCCCGGAATACAAGACCTATTTTCAACATTACTACGATCGCCTGCGATACTATGACAAAGCCCTGCAAAATGCCTCAAAAGCCATCTTGAGAGAGTTGGCCATTGCTCAACCTCAGCCAATTAAAAAAAGTCAACTGCGTACTATTTACTGGAAGGAAGTGGGGGAATCAGCAACTGACGACGGGTTCAACCAGTTGATGGCAAACCTGTTGAACGACTTCTACATCCGCCAAGCGGAAGATGATGAAAAATATGTATTCGCCTCGAAAATTCTCTGCGACTGGTGGCGACGCTACTATACATTTTAAGGGAGGTTGAAATCATGAGACAACTGGAACTGTACAAATATAATCCGGGACAATGCAGGCCGGAAGAACTCGAAGCCACCTTTGTAGGCCGTGAAGTTATACTTGATAACATACTCAGCGTGCTGCGTGAAAGAACCAATACCCCTACAAATCAGCATTTTCTTATTATCGGCTCCCGCGGCATAGGAAAAACCAACCTGCTTCTCATATTAAAACATCGGGTTGAAAACGATGATGCTCTCTTCAAGGCATATCTACCGCTTCAGACGGCGGAGGAGGAATATTCCATCGTCAGTCTGCGCGACTTATTCACAAAAGTGCTCGAGTTGCTGCTAGCGGTCGAACCGGATGACGATCTGCGTGCATCAGCGGAATCCATAGCATTGACCGATGATGACGAACACGCCGCTGAGATCGCCATTGATGCGGTCAAGAGATTCTGTGAACGTTTTGACAGGAAAATACTACTACTTTTAGACAATTTTGACTTGATCCTGGACGACAGAATCCTGGACGAGGCGCAAATGGGCAGGCTGCGTGACCTGTTGATGAACGGTTCCTTCCTGACGCTGCTGGCTACTGCTCCCACCCATTTCAAGGAAGTGAGCGGCTACCAGCGACCTTTTTACCAGTTCTTCCATCCCATCGAGCTTAAAGATTTGTCAGTTAAAGAGATGACAGAACTACTGCAAAAACAGGCTACATTAGAGGAAAACCGGACGCTGCTCGAGCGCTTTAAAGAACTCAAGCCTCGCATCAATGCGGTGCACCACCTCACAGGCGGCAACCCCCGTCTCGTGCTCATGCTCTATCAGCTTTACACACGCACCGAACTTCCGGAAGTGCGAGAATCAATCCAGACCCTGCTCGATGACTTAACTCCCTATTACAAGCACCGGATCGAAGTTCTCGCCCCCCAGCAGCGAAAGGTACTGGACACATTCGCCCGCCTGGGTCGGCCTGCAAACCCCACCGAGCTATCAAAAGAAACTCGTCTGCCCGTTAACCAGATCAACAGCATTCTCAAGCGGCTGCGGGATCTGGGATTTGTATCAATATCACCACAGAAACGCCGTAAGACCACCCTCTACATGGTTTCTGAAAGGGTGTTTCGCATCTGGTATCAGATGCGGTTTTCCGCTTTAGGTCGAAGTAAACTCGAATTTTTCATCGAGTTCCTGCGTATCTGGTATACGGAACATGAGTGGGTTAAGGAAACTCGTCGTCTTATGGTCGAATACCAAAGCGCCACAGCAGAAAGGCAATTTGGTGAAGCGGGGAGATTTATCGAGCATCTCGAATACCTCGCTGAAGCTGCACCCAGGCCTGAAATGGGGTATTCTGTGACTGATGCAACAATACGATCCTGCATTGAGTCCGGTGATTTCAAACGGGCAGAAGAAATACTAAACGAACGAATTAATGAGTATTCACGCAAGCGAAATAATGATCGCTTGTCCCAGTGCTGGTATTTAATGGCATATCTTCGAAACGAACAGAAAAGAGCGGAAGAGGAAATAAACGCCCTGGAAAAGGCTGTTAAGTTCCGCCCGGAATTCCCTGAAGCCCTCAACAACTGGGGCACTGGCCTGGGCAATCTCGCGCGCACAAAGGAAGGAGCGGAACAGGAGAGGCTTTTCCTGCTTGCCTTTGAAAAATATGAGGCGGCAGTAAAGATAAAGCCGGACCTTCACGAAGCCCTCAACAACTGGGGCACTGACCTGGGCTATCTCGCGCGCACAAAGGAAGGAGCGGAACAAGAGCATCTATTCGAGAGTTCTTTACAGAAAATTAATGAGGCTATCCGGATTGCTTTATTACAAAAAAACCGAGAAGGAACGACTTTCTACTCAGCACATTTCACGCATATTGCCCTGCTTCGTTGTGAAATTGCGATAAAGGCAGAAAATATCGGCCAGGCACGCAACATGTTTAGCCTCGCGCTTGACCAGCTTCCCCGGGCCAGAGAAGATCTGGCATTACATGAGTTTTTTACATTCTTCAAGAATGTATTAATAGAGCAAACAGCAGGGATTTGTGCTGAACTGTTTAGCCTCATGCAAAAGCGAAACCTGGAAAAACTACTTGGGGTTCTGGAACCTGTCGGCAAAGCGGTTGAATACTGGCAGAAGGATAAGCAAGCCAGAGACGAGGTTCTTGATCGCCTCAATCCAGAAGTGCGAGAAGTGGTAGAGGCAATCATACAAGGACGTGTGAGACGTCAATAGATAAACGCCTGATAAGGTAACGCTCTATTGTGCAAAGCCGCACATTACTATTCCTCTTTTAAGAAGCTACATGTCTTTTTACCTTTTTTCGCCAGCTTAAACAATACACTATTTATTACTTTAGATACTATTTCATTTTCTTTCATATGATGGTCACTGATCCTTACTTTCCCTGGCTGTCAATAACTCATGGAAAGTTAATAGTCAAGTAGTCATAGAAACATGTAAATGGGGTCAGGGAAGATTAAAAAGGATGTCTCATCCTGAATCTTTGAAGCACATCATGAAAGGCCTCTATCTGAAGCGGATTTTTCTCACTGTAAAATAAGTGGGTTAAACAACTACAATCTGACGAGCCAAATCCAGAGGGTCCACTTTTTATAATTGAAGAAAGTGATTGAGAGATCTCGCATTCCTGCCTTTGAGAGGATCTGATCGGGATGGAAAAAAACCCATCAGCAACATGGGTAAGATAATCGATGTGCCAGTGCTGTTTTTTTCTTTTTTGTCTATGTCTTTTAATCCTGGCCCTGAGATTACTCATTGCAGATCCAACATAGATATAGTAGCCCTTTTGAAACATGAGCTTACCCAATCTACCAATCTCTATGAACTTCTCTCTTTCTAATGTTAAAACCAAAAGATAGCTTCCCCTGTCCTTTATCTCTTGGCCTAAATATTCCCAGGGAATCTCCAAACTCTTAACTTCCTGACCAATACTAAGATCAGATTTCCATTCTATTGCTACAGGAAGAATCATAAGATCATTCCTGACTTTTAGCATATTCAAGCTGCATAATCCGTGTGAAAATCGGGCATGAACCATATTTAGATCCAGCTTGGCCGGGTTAGGCCTTAATCTGGATATCATAGAGGTTCCTATATCTGCCATTTGTGGCAATAAGTTCCTCATGTGTGCCTGACTCAACAATCGTGCCATTCTCCAGAACATAAATCGTATCAGCCCTTCTGATTGTATTCAGGCGGTGGGAAACAATAAAGATGGTCATCTGTCCAAGAAGGCTCTCGATAGCCTCCTGGATAAGGAGCTCGCTTTCTGGGTCGAGGGCTGAGGCAGGCTCATCAAGTATCATGATAGCCGGGTCTTTATGAATAGCCCTGGCAATGGCAATTCTCTGTCTCTGTCCACCAGATAGAAGTGTCCCTCTATCACCAACAATTGTTTCATATTTATTTGGAAAGGCCATGATAAAATCATGGGCCTGGGCAATCTTGGCCGCATTTTCAATCTGTTCCTTTTTATAATGGTCTCCATTATAATTGATATTATTGGCAATAGTGTCATGAAAAAGGAGACTCTCCTGGCTTACAGTAGTAATTTGACCTCTTAAGGACTCCAGTGTTGCATCCCTGATATCCATTCCATCAATGGTTATAGAGCCAGAGCCTATCTCGTAAAAACGGGGAATTAGATCCAAGAGGGTGCTTTTACCTGCCCCGGTTGAGCCGACAAAGGCCACCATCTCTCCTGCATTTACCTTAAAAGAGATATCATTTAAAATCAATTCCCCTGGTTCATAGCTAAAATCAACATGGGAAAACTCTATTGCATTCTTTAGCCTCGGCATCTTCCTTGCTCCTGGCTTATCCTGTATGTCCGGCACAGTATGTATTATATCAAAGACCCTTCTGGTTGCACCCTGAAGTGTCCTCAAATTAGTATTTATCCTGGCCAGATTCTTTATAGGAGAGTAAGCCCGGGAAAAGGCATAAAGTATTGCAATAAGTTCTCCTAAGGTATGATGGAAGTATATCTTTCCCATTAATAACACAACTGGGAGGATCAAGAATACACTTGAATCCATCATAGGGCCAATACCAAGCTGCCACCTATTCCAGTGCATAACCTTTTTATACAGATTATCAGCAAGCTTCCTAAACCTATCGGATTCATATTCACCCCTACAGAATCCCTTAATGACCTTGAGTAATAAGAGAATCTCCTGATAGCTTGATGTCACATCTGCTGTTGCGTCCTGTACCCTTGTAGAATGTTTTTTAACCTTACGACCAAAAAGCCTGACCAGGCCAATAATTAAAGGGGCAACAATAATAGTTAGTATGGTAAGTTTATAATTCATCAAAAGGAGATAGGCAAGAAAGACCGCTGCTGTTAGGGGGTGCTGTACAAGACCGATGATGATATTGCTTATATAACCCTGCATTACTGCCAGGTCTGCTGTAGCCCTTGCAATAAGCTCACCACTCTTACGTTTATGATAAAATGTTAAGGGTAGAGAGATAAACTTTTCAGCCAGATCAACCCGTAATGTTTTAATGGCCCTGTTTGAGAAGGCTGTTGCTGTAAGTTCACTGAAGTAAAGGGTAATTGATTTAAAGATTACTGAAAGGAATGCAATACCGGTAAGAAGGATTAGCAACCGATTCGGTGAGATCCCGGTTACAAGTGTCAGTTCTGTTCTCTCAAATGACAGGGGAGATCGGAATGTCAGCCATGGAATCCTCCATTCAACAGGATCAGTTGCACTTTTCATTCCTTCGTCAATAAAGGGCTGAAGGAGGTAGACAGGCACTATAACAAAAAGGGCTGACACGGCAGTCAGGATAATTGTCACTATTAAAAGGCCCCGATGTGCCTTAACATATGTAGCAATATCCCTACCGAGAATTTTGTCTAACATTTAACTAAACTGCATCGATTAATCGAGAAATTACAATCCGCTGAACCTCACTGGTTCCTTCGCCAATCTCTAACAGCTTATGGTCCCGATAGAATCTCTCAATATCATATTCTTTCATCAACCCGTATCCACCATGTAGCTGTACAGCATGGTTAACACACCTACCCATGACCTCAGAGCAGTATAATTTACCCATGGCTGCAAGTTTTCCAAATGGCTGTTCATTGTCTCTCAGCCAGCAGGCCTTATAGAGGAGCAGTCTCGCACACTCTATCTCTGTAGCCATATCTGCCAATTTGAAGGAATTGACCTGAAATGTAGATATTGGCTTGCCAAATTGAACCCTCTCCTTGGAATATTTAAGGGCCATATCAAAGGCGCCCTGTGCCCCACCTAAACCCATTGCACCTATGGAGAGCCTGCCTCCATCCAGGGTTCCAAGCATCTGATGAAAGCCATCACCTACCGGGCCCAGAAGATTTTCCTTTGGTACCCTGCAGTCATCAAAATACAGCTCACTCGTATCGGATCCTCGCCACATCAATTTACCATGCATAGTCCTGGCCTCAAATCCAGGGGTACCTTTTTCCACTATAATCGATGTTAGTTCTGGCCGGCCATCGTCCCTTATTCCTGTCCTGCACAGTGCTATGACACCAGCAGTAATATCAGTTGAACCATTTGTAATAAATATCTTGCTCCCATTTATTACCCATTCGTCTCCATCAAGAACAGCGTTTGTCTTTGTATTTCCAGCATCAGAGCCGGCATTAGGCTCAGTCAGCCCAAAGGCCCAGAGAGTCTCACCACTGCATGCCTTTGGGAGATACTTTTTTTTCTGTTCCTCACTTCCGTAATAATAAAGGGGCCCAATACCCAGGGAATTACCAGCAGCGATGGTGGCAGCATGGGACCCATCAACCCTGGCAATTTCTTCAGTAGCAATAATATAGGAGACATAATCCATCCCCTGGCCTTCATATTCTTCAGACACAAACATACCAAAAAGGCCCAGTCCAGCCATGGCCTTCATGGTATCGTAAGAGAATTCCTCTTTCTCATCCAGTTCCCTGGCTACAGGCTTTATCTCCTTTTCAGCAAAATCCCGTACAGATTTTCTTAAGATCTCATGTTCCATTGATAATGAAAAATCCATATATACCCCTGCTTTTAAAATTATCTTACAATATTGCCTGAAATTATTTCACAGAAGGATACTTAAGCCCCTTGCATCAGTCAAGCCAAAAGGTAATAGTTCAGCTATTTTTAGACAGGATAAACAGGATTGACATGATAGTTTTTTCTAATCCTGTTGATCTCTTAGTTCAGATCTTCGATCTTACGCTTAATTTCAACCTTTCTTTCTCCAAAATTAAGAATCAGGCTCATAGGTTTTGCGACTATTTTTCATATACACTCCCGCCTGCCGGATGGCGGGCAGGTTCAAGAAAACCAAACCCTATTTTATTATAAACACGATAAGCGCAGCCGATAATTGTTTCCGTCACTTCTTTATATTCCATATTATCCCGCCACTGGCTGGATTGTGATAGATAGTTTTGATTAACTGGATTTATATCATGTTTATCCTGTTATCCTGTCAAATATTTTGCCTCCGGTGAACTATTGCTGTAATTTTTCCTTAATTTTCTTATAGATAATTTCAGGAGATTTAACACCAGCAATTACAGTAACATCTGGCCCCAAAGGAGCCCACTGAAGGGGATCACTGTTTTTAAAAAGGCATATTGTGGGTGTTCCAAGCATTGCTGTAAGGTGTGTTATACCGCTATCGTGTCCAATGTAGAATGAGGCCTTTTTGAGCAATGATAAAAGCCTGTCTTTATTAGGGGAATGAATAATCTCTATTTCTATCCCTGATAGCTTTTTAGCGATGATTTGATCCCATTCCTCCTCTGCTGGCCCTAAAAGCAAGATTTTTTTATGGAATAGCCCAAGTTCTTTGCCCTTTATCAGGTCAATCCAAAATTCAGGTGGATGGTTTTTCTTTTTACTTCCAGAACCTGGATGTAAGACAACCATGCTCCCTGATCTGGATAGTTTGTTTTTTCCAAGCAAAGGCCTCCTCCTGGCCTCTTCTAAGGCCTCATCAGGATTAACAGGCAGTCCAGATTTTTCAAGGCAGGATGCTAAATATAATGCAACATGTATTTTTTCTTCCCTTTGTGGAAAGGGTGGAAATGAAAAGATAGGGATATCTTTTAGACAGACTTTTAAGCCTTTTTTTACCTTACCATCATGGTCACTCAGAAAGGAGATCACCCTGTCCACTTCAGGAAATGGGAGATCCTTGCAATTAGGTTCTTCCAAAAATATAGAATGCCATCCCTCCCTTTCAAAATCAAGGCAATGCCTTAAGAGGGGATTTAAAAAATCAATTCCTGGTCTTCTCCCCAATAATGTTAATTTTGCCTTATCAGCTATTTGATGAAGGGCTGGAGCCAGCAGTAAAGTGTCACCTAGGGTGCTTGGTCGAATAATTAAGGCTCTCAACGTATCTAAGTTACTCTCCTGGATAAATTTTTACTCTAAACTCACCGATATTACTTGAATAAGGATTAATATCATTGTATATAGAGTCCCATAAATTATCAACCCGAATACAAAGGAGGCATTTTATGAAAGGCCCAGCAAGCTTGGTCAGATCCGATAAGATTGCGGAATATAAAAATCTCGGACCAATCTATGAATGGTCAGAAGGCAAGGCATACCTTATAATTGACCAGGTCACTTTTAAGGGAAAGGCTGGTGCTATTCTATGTTATTATAACCCACCGGTTCATCAGGTAGGAAACCCGGGGCTGGATGCCCATTTAGAGGGCTTAGATAAGGTTTTTGAGAAAAGGGATGATCTTGAATTTCTTATCCTCTATGGGGCCAATGATCCAGTACACGCTGGTGGAGATCTCAAGGAAAGCCTGGACAAACTGGACAGGACCTTAGAGACAAAAAAGGACAAGGAGGCGAGTGGGGCTTCAGCAGAGGAGGTGGACCAGCTCTTTGAATGGGCGGATAACAGGTTAAAGAAGGGGGTTGCCCTCCATGGAATCGCTAGAAAGATTGCCCAATACTTGAGGGTGGTTGCTGTTTGCGGAGGAGGCACAAGATTTGGTGGTTCAGCAGAGATTCCCCTGATGGCTGATTTTTTAGTAGGTGACTCCCGTAGCGGTATGTGTTTTAGCGAGGCCACGATTGGCCTTATTCCGGGTTGGTCAGGAATAGCCAGAACCTTGGTTAAGGCTGGCCCAATCAATGCAGAATATATGGCTAAGACATCAAAGGAGGTAAAGGCCAACCAGCTAAAAGAAATCGGAACCTATAATGTAGTTGTAGATATCCCTTTCTCTTTTCCAAAGAGGCAGAAAACTGATGACCGTGAGGCTGATAAGGCAAAGTATCAGGAAGACTTAGAGACCAACAATGAAGAGGCAGGACTTCTTTTACTTCCAAAGGGACTGGAACTTGCTACATGCCCGGTAGAAGAAATCCCAAAGGTAGGTGAAAAAGACAGATTAACCCTGGCAACAAAAGAGGAGATCTCTGTCGAGGTTGACAGTAGAAGGAATCCTGAAAATTACTCCCATCTCTGGGGGAAACCCTTAAGAGAGGTAAAGGATGAGATCGCCAAGATGGGAAGGCCTCTGGCACCACAATCCATAGAGGCCTTAAACAGCCTTCTTCAGGGTTATGAGCCATTACAATTTGATGAAAATTCATTTGTTGAAAGAGAAATGAAGGCAGATGCAAGAATTTACAGGGACCCAAGGTTCCGGGCAGGTCTGATAGGAACACTTGAACAGAGCGTGGCAGATTATAGATTAAAGGAGGGACAATAAGATGAAACAGTATTTTGAAAAAATGGCTCCAATAGGAAAAGAACTAAAAGAAAATGAAAGAAAAAAGGAAGAGGCCAATGCCCTTGAGATATCCAAGGTTGAAAAGGAGGTAGCCGAGGCCTTAGAGAAAAGAAAAATGGCAGGTCTTCCGGTTGAAAAGATCCACAAAAGAGGGGAAAAGACGGCCTGGGAACGGATCGAGCTTTTAGTTGATCCTGGTACATTTGCACCATTAAACAGCCTCTATGACCCTGAATTCAATCAGGAGGGGTCAACCGGAGTTGTAACTGGTTTGGGTAAGATATCGGGCAGATACACTTTAATTATTGCCTCAGACAATAAAGTCCTTGCAGGGGCCTGGATCCCAGGTCAGCGGGAGCATATTTTTCGGGCCCAGGATATTGCCGAACGTTTGAACATTCCCCTTGTCTGGATACTTAACTGCAGTGGCGTAAAGTTAACTGAACAAGAAAAGGTATACGCTGGCAGGAGGTCTGGTGGAAGGACATTTTTTAGGCATTCTGAGCTAGAACAAAAAGGTATACACGTGATCTGTGGTATGTATGGGACAAATCCGGCTGGTGGTGGATATCATGCGATAAGCCCGTCTATCATCTTCGCCCATGAAAAATCCAATATGGCAGTAGGTGGAGGAGGTATTGTCAGTGGCATGTCTCCCAAGGGAGGATTTGATCTTGATGGTGCAGAGACCTTAATCGATGCAACAAGAAAGTTCAAACAGGTTCCCCCTGGAGGTGTTAAAATCCACCATGATGCGACTGGCTTTATGAGAGAGGTATTTGACACCGAGGAAGGTGTTCTTGAGGCTGTAAAGAAATGTGTTTCAGGTATGCCTATGTATGACCCATCGACGTTCAGGGTAGCAGAACCAGCTGATCCGATTTATCCGGCAGAGGACCTTAACCTTATTGTTCCCTTTAATCAAAAAAAGACCTATAGCATTGAACAGGTGCTGGCCCGCGTTTTTGATGGAAGTGAACATATGGAATACAGGCCAGACTATGCCCCTGAAGTTTACTGTGGACTTGCCAAGATAGACGGTTTCTTGGTTGGCGTTATTGCCAATCGACAGGGATTTTTAGGTCCTGGTTATCCCCAATATGCAGAGAATCAATATCTGGGCATAGGTGGCAAGCTTTACAGACAGGGCCTTATAAAGATGAATGAGCTGGTCATGTTCTGTGGCAGGGACAGGATACCTATGATCTGGTTTCAGGATACCTCAGGTATTGATGTTGGCGACATTGCTGAGAAGGCAGAACTCCTCGGGCTTGGGCAGTCACTTATTTACTCTATTGAGAGTTCAGAACTTCCTATGATGTGCGTTGTCTTGAGAAAGGGGACAGCTGCTGCCCATTACATAATGGGAGGACCCCAGGCAACCAGAAATAATGCCTTTACCCTTGGTGTACCTACCACAGAAATCTATGTAATGCACGGTGAAACAGCTGCTGCTGCTGCCTTCTCAAGAAGGTTGGTAAAGGAAAAGGATGCGGGCAACCCCCTTGAACCAGTGATTGATAAGATGAATGCCCTTGCTCAACAGTACTATGATCAGTCAAGGCCCACATATTGCGCAAAGGCTGGTCTGGTGGATGAGATTGTGCCCATGACACAACTAAGGGATTATTTTATTGCTTTTGCTGGAAGCTGTTATCAAAATCCAAAGAGTATCTGTCCGCATCATCTGATGTTGACCCCAAGATCTATCAAGGGATAGAAAGGAGGAATAAAATGAGCGAATATGATATTTTTAAACACAATACAAGGATGCCTAAAAAGGTCAGACTTGCCGAGATATCCATCAGGGATGGTATCCAGCATGAGGAGATATGGATCCCTACCGCAGCAAAGATATACTACCTCCAAGAGCTGGCCTTTGCAGGGGTAAAGAGACTTGAGGTTACAAATCTGGGAAACCCCCGGGGTATGCCCCAGTTCAAGGATGCAGAAGAGGTGTTCAAAGAAGTTAGGGGATCTATATTTGAAAAACGGCTGACCAAAAGGGGCATAAACAAAGACGATATTGAATGGACAGCTATTACGATCAGGGAACCGGCCGTGGACAGGGCTATTGAGATTAAAGAAAAGGGATATGGCCCTGACAGAATCCTTATGATGGTGTCAACAGATGAGGAGCATCACTTTGCTAATAGTGGTACAACACTGCCTGCTTACTGGAAGGAGGCAGAAAGGTGTATAAAGAAATGCAAAGATGCCGGCATCAAGATGAATGGAACTGTGAGCACTATCTGGGGCAGCCCCGTATCTGGTCCGACTAAGTTAGAGGATGCAGTAGAGTTTACAAAAAGGTGGCTCAGCATTGGTGCCGATGATATCGAACATGCCGACCATGATGGCTCCGCCCCACCTGATCAGGTATACAGGTACTTTTCCATGATCATGGATGAGATTCCAAATCCAGATCTGCATGTGGCCCATTTTCATGTCACCAGAGGCTGGGGTCTGGCAAATGTCCTTGCTGCACTTCAGGCAGGTATTGAGATCTTTGAGGGGACCCTGGGCGGCACCGGCGGACAGCCGACCAATTTTCTGGATAGAACCCCTGTGGCTGGCACAGGTGCCTATTATTATAAAGATCCTACTGTAGTAGGACTGGTCACCTTTGAGGATATGTGTGTCATGTTAGATGAGATGGGTATTGATATAGATGGTATCAATATCGAGAGGGTTTTAGAGCTTGGCACCTTGATGGAAAAGACCATAGGTAGAAGATTGCGCTCGGAGTCCATCCTCAATGGCAGGATCCCAAAGGAGCCCAGAGAGGAATTCAAAAGGCCGAAGCTCCATTCTGACAAGAAGAAATTCGGAGAGAAGCCCGGTCAACTCATACCAGATGGATGGCCAGAAAAGGCCGAGGTTCCGAAAGAGGTATTGGAAAGGAAATAATTTCCATAAATAGGACGCAGAACTGCTTGCCACCCGCCTGCCGGGCAGGTACACGCAGATAATATTTACTTTCAATATGTTAATTTCAATAATTTGTGTGAATCTGCCTGCCCTGTAAAATGCAAAGCATATTTGACCGGGGCGTCCTAATATCATAATACTTTTCTGAAAATCTTTAATGCTCTGCCCGCGTGCTAACACGCACAGGCAGTATCTCCTCATTCCATTTTTCTATTTACCTATAACCTATTCGCAGCACTCCATAAGCAAATCGCCTAATTTAAAATCAAGAATGTCAGAATTCCCCAATATTGTGCGTACTTTTGCCATCTTTTTATATCTAAGGTTGACTACTATAAAAATGTATACTATTATAGCTATAAAAATAATTGATGGAATGTTGGAGGAGTGATATGAAAACTGTACAAATGACCTTTAATGAGGATTTGGTGGCTGAGATTGATAGAATCGTAAAAAAATTAGCGACAACGAGATCCGCATTTGCGCGTCGTGCTCTTCAGGCTGCCATTGATAAACTCAATGAAGAAGAGATGGAACGGAAACATAGAGAAGGCTATGCACGGAATCCAGTAAAACCCGGGGAATTCAGTGATTGGGAAAGCGAACATGTTTGGGGTGACTAATGAAACGCGGAGAAATCAGGTGGTACAAGTTTGCCAAGCCAGATAAAAAAAGACCTATTTTGATTCTTACGAGAGATTCCGCTTTAGAATTCCTTGGGGAGGTCACGGTTGCCCCTATCACATCCACAGTACGCGCCATTCCTTCTGAGGTCTTTTTGAGTAAATCAGATGGAATGCAAAAGGACTGTGCTATAAACTTCGATCACGTTCAGACCGTATCAAAAGGGGGGATAGGATCTCTCATTACGGTCCTGAGTTCAAAAAAAATGAGAGAATTGCGGTCCGCCCTTCTTTTTGCCCTGGGTTTTAGCGTATCAAGCTCAGATTGCCTAATTTAAGAGAATCTCAGAACTTAGTGGATATCTCCAATCTCAAAGATTATATCGGGAAATAACGCCATTGCTTTTTCTTATTATTTCGTCATATATTAATAATAAATAAATTGTTTCACAACCAACGTCCCGTCCTTGAGTTGCTTCATTTTCAGATCTCCAATCACGGAAAGCTCTGGAAAAGCCTGATGACTGCCTATTTAGGGGATTATGGGAAAATAGAAGAGAGATTGAAAATATTGAAGGGCTACAGCTTTCGCACCTGAGAACGTAGGGAGATTGAACATACACTTGCTTCTCTTGGAAAGCGGAAATGAATACGTGGCCCATCAGGATTGGGAGTTGAGCGATTCAGAACTTGCGAAGGAGGCGCTAATCCAATGGGCAAACGGGATTCATCGGATATGGAGTTGTCGTTGAGCCCATATTAGTGGTAGCAGAAAAGCACTGGCAAAAGGCCAAGCATGCGGCAGACAAACGCTGGGTTTCTGCTGTGAATAACTGGGGGAATCTTGGACAGTGGTGTTTTCAGGTTAGTCAGGACCCGCAGTTGTTAGGCAAAGAATTGAGGCATATTTAAAGGTAAGTGAGAAAACATTCCAGATTCCTTGCATGTAGCCGCGCTCAATTTCTGTAGAGATATAGCAAGAGGAGTTCTCAAATGAAACGTAAACTCCCTTGAATAGCCATGTGTGAGAATAAAGCGTCCTATGGAGATATGAAAAATGACAATGGGGGGGCAGTAATTCCCAAAACAAGGAGGTGATACGGTGAAAACGCTTTTGGAATGGCACCATGGAACACAGGCTGAGAAGAGGCTTTTGGAAAGATGCCGTAATATTGTGGTTGCGATAGAACCCGGTGCGGAGGTGATTCTTTACGGTTCTCATGTTAGAGGAGAGGCGGGGCCGGATTCTGATTACGATATTTTTGTTCTGGTTGATGGCTTGCTTACCAGAGAAATAGAGGACCGAATCAGTTTTGCTCTATATGATTTGGAGTATGAAGTTGAAGTTGTCTTGAGCGTGCACGTTTATGAAAAGAGCTTTTTTCAAAGCCCATTGGGAAAGGTCATGCCGCTTTTTATCAATGTGAGAGCTGAAGGGGTGCGTATATGAACGATGCTGAGATAACCTTGATTCGATACCGTATGGATCGATCAAAAGAGGCATTATCGGCAGCAGGATTGATGTATGAGAAAGGCCATTACAATGACGCTGTGAACAGGCTTTATTACTCTTGCTTCTATGCAGTAATAGCTCTTTTGGCAACCGAAGGGATACATCCGGGCAAACATACTGCGGCACGGGCTTTTTTGAATAAAAATTGGATAAAAACCGGTAAACTTTCAAAAGGAACGGGGCTTCTATACAACACCCTTTTTGATAGACGTGAAAAGGGGGACTATGGTGATTACTTTCGATTTAATAGAGACGATGTGGAAAATTGGCTGAAGAGCGTTGAGAAGGCAATTGGCGAAATATTTCAAGCAATTGAAAGACAATTAGCCGGTTCTTAAACAAGCAAAACCATCAAAAAAGAAGCCTGATCCGATGGCACTCGGGTCTTAATAAATGAGATCCGCTTTTCGGTTGACAAACTGATGGTGAGATACATATGACGTCAAAGAAAAGATGTGCTTGGCAAGCGCTATGGCGCTATGACAGATCAAGGCCGGCGGACGAGCGAGGTATTTTTCCCGCTAATTATCCTCGAAAGGTCCTGTTCTCAAAAACGGTGACATTCAAAACCTCCGAACTACCGCGTTGGAAACCAAAGAATATAAGCAGTATTGGGTATGAAGAAGCGACTTAAGAACGTAAGATCTAAAAAGCCACACGATGAGCATGATCATTATTTGATGAAAATAAGACAGGGTGAACGTTTGTATAAATTCTATTATTTTCGTCCAATCGCCGGGCGTCTTGAGCATTTTGAATATAGAATATTAACAAAAGAAAAGACCAATGGAATGTTGGAAATGGTAAGCTTCAATTTCAAGATCATAAGTAGTGTCCCGCAGAAAAGCTCTATCACCAGAGTCCCTGAAATTTCAAAAAAACAATTAGAGGATATTGTTCAAAATGTTGTAAGGAAAACGAATACCAGTCCTGATGAGTTTGAGGAATTGGACCTTTCCAAGTTTTCTACAATAGATGAACAACTTGAATTCCTAAAACAACAGGACAGGGTAGATACAATGTATATTATGTAGATAAAGGGCTACGAGACAAAAGGAAAAAGGTTAAATTTTTTCACCTTTATACTTTGCGAGATGAATCTTGCTGTATAATTCTCTTCGTACCATTTCGGTCAAGGAAAAAACTTTTTTTTCATCAACAGAGGTTTCAATCCCTGACTCATTGAAAAAATAGACAAGCATCTCGGTTGGTTGATTGCCAGGGGCACCTGTAACACAGCCACCGGTTCCACCCAGGGATGAATCGAACCTCCTGATGCCTAAATCATAGGCGATTTTGCTGTTACCTATTGCCGCCTCCCCTGATACATTATGGGGATGATATCCCAACTTTTCTATATCTTTCCCCTTTC
The DNA here is from genome assembly GCA_030615105.1 of Desulfobacteraceae bacterium. Classification (GTDB taxonomy): domain Bacteria; phylum Desulfobacterota; class DSM-4660; order Desulfatiglandales; family B25-G16; genus JAUWNK01. Next base: position 5,415 of record JAUWZV010000004.1, on the reverse strand, counting down.
TTTTATTCAGAATAGTTTCGAAAATCTCGCCTGTTTCTTTTTCTTTTGCTACACCCTGAAGGTCTGAAAGGGTCACTGTATTAGCTCCAAGACCAATTAGCAGATCTATATAATTGTTTACCTCATCCAGGTTGGGTTTGATAAGAACGCCGCTTTCCGGTTCAAAGTATCCGGATGCAGCTGAGATGTAGCCAATTATCCTTATATTATGAGAAGAGGCATCCCTCGCAATTATTTTATATTCCTCAATTGTCTCTTTTAAGGGCCTTCCTAAATTTGCAATATTATGAGCTTCAATAGCAGAAAAGAATATTCCCATGGTATGATTATAGCCATTAGGGCCAAGGTTATGGGCAAGAAAATTTTTATAACCGGCTTTATTTGGAACAAGTGTAATTAGATTTACGCCATTGACCCTGCCAAGATCTGTTGCAATCTTTTTTAATGCCTCCTCATTCATGGCCGGGGCTATTTTCGGATGAATGCATGAAAGTATTTCAATATTGCTAAAGCCTGCATCTATGAGCCGTAAAACTATCTCAACCCTTATTTCTGGGGTAAAGATGTGCAGGTGGCTTGCTGAAACATTCTGGCCATATTCCCTTAAGGTAACATCGGTAATAATTACGCTATCGCTTTTGTCATTTGTCATTAGTCATTAACTCAACAAAATAAAGCGCCTAACCCAGACAAGTGGGAACCAAATCCGAAATCCGAATACCCGCCCGCCTCGCCTGAGCTCGCAATGGCGGGCAGGTCGAAGTACGAAACAAATCCGAATTTTTAAACATCAAATGTTCAAAACAACAAACTCAACTCGTTGCGGGCTAAAAACACAGTAATTGCTCAATATCCTTTGGACTTATTGTATGTTATAAAACCTGAAACAACATACAAATGTAGGGTGGCATTTTATATGCTACCTATTAAAGGTCGGGTATAAAACCCGACCCTACATTTTCCACGCTTTATTGAGCAGATGCAAAACACAACTAAAGAGAATGAATATTATTTTGGGTTTAGAATTTTTGAATTTGTTTCGGCCTGCCCTGGCGCGACATAGTTGATACAGCCTGTTGTCATTTAAATATCTCAGTATCTGAGCATTTGTAACTATGGCCATATAAGTTAGGTCTGGGTCAGGGATTTCGGATTTCGATGTTCGAATTTATTTTCTACCAAAAAAACACAAACATGACTGATAAGCGCCTTTCTGGAAGCCTATGTATATACCCGTGCTATTTTTCTTTATCAGGGAGGACCTGTGGGATTTTTTTAACCGCCTCTTTCCCCTCAGAGATTATCTTACCCACCTTTTTCGACTCTTTATAAATTCTCTTCTTCCAGGTCTTGTAAAGATCCGGTGATATGAGCCTGGACATAGATTGATACGTGACAATTACCATACGAGCTGCCGCAGATTTGGCTATAAGTGGGCTCTTGGAGGGCATAAAAAAGGTAAGGAGCACTATAAGGAGATAAGAGATAATAATTCCCTTAATCAGGGCAAGGCCAATACCAAGGCCTCTATCAAGCCATCCAATTAATAATTTTTTAAAGAGATGGTGCAAAAGAATTCCAGACAGATTAAAGAAAATAATCACCAAGATGAACATAATGATAAAACTGATAATAGGAAGGGATTTCTCGAAAGGGATGTAAGCCTTAAGAAAATTGGCCATCTGGGGATGGTAGTGATTGCCAATCAAGAGACCAAAAATGATACCGGCAAGGGAGGATATTTCCCTGAAGAAACCCCTGAAAATACCCTTTATAATAAAGAAGGTTATCAGCCCAAGGATGATAAAATCAAGAATATTCATGGTTACTTCCTACCAAAGGCTATTTTCATAAGTCAAGTTCATTTAAACCTAACTTGAGCTATTCTGATATTTAAACCAGTAGCATCCCGCAGAGCGGGGTCTTAAGAGGCGAAATCCAAGGACAGCCGAGACGGCTGTCCTACCGTTGTTTGGCCATCTTGGCATGCAAGAATCGCTCAATTTAGGTTAACAGATTCTAACTAATTTTTCTCCAGATTTGATCAAAGACAAGGGTTATGGTAAATATATAAATATGAGCTTACAAAAACGTATTCTTTTAGCCATAGGTATCATTTTACTTGACCTTGCCATCTTCTTTCTGCCACTGACAGCATTTTTTCTTGCTTATGTTATAATATACAATCCACCCTGGGTAAAGGACTTCCTTGAAGGGCTGGACTAAGCAAGTGCCTAAAGTGCGCTAAAGCCCGCCCTGGCGCGATGCTCTCTGACGTGCCTACTAAGTCTATAAACGAGTACGTGCTCGAACCAGCATAGTAAACCTATAGGCCAGGACTGGGCCAGGGTTATAAGTGCCTAAAGTTAGGGATAGGATTGAGAATAATTAGCATTATAAAATTTAGGCCTGCCCGTCCCGCTCTGTGGGACGAGGCGGGCGGGCACTTTAGACACTTTTTAATTTTAGACACTTAAATTATGATTAACCAGGCTCTCATAGAAAAGGCCAAAGAACTTGGCTTTATTGCTATAGGCTTTTCCAAACCAGATACACCCATCTACTTTGACTTCTTTCTTCACTGGCTTAGAGAGGTTGAAATAGGGGATATGGCTTATTTAAAAAGAAACATCGATTTTCGGAGAGACCCTAAAAGACTCCTTTATGGGTTAAAAACAATAATCTCTCTCGCATACCCATATCCGGCAAGCAAACCATCAACCCCTGACAGATACACCGCTTCGAGATACAGCACACCCACCGAAGAAGATTACCATATCCGATTGAGGAGGTCAGGAAAACAACTATGTAAATTCATTAAAGAGATATTTCCTGAAAGCCGTTGCAGGGTATTTGTGGATTCAGGCCCCATTCTTGAAAGGAGCCTTGCTGTAACAGGAGGAGTTGGTTTTATCGGCAAGAACAATATGTTGATTATTCCAGGTTATGGCTCATACTGTTTTCTGGCTGAGATCTTTACCACTGCCCAATTTCCTATCCCTTCTTTTAAGGAGCCAGAAAACGGGTGTGGTTTATGCACTAAATGTATTGACAATTGCCCTACAGGGGCCCTGAAGGCCCCATTTTACATTGATGTTTCTAAATGTCTCTCCTATCTAACTATTGAGTCAAAGGATGATATGGATAAGGGGACAGCTGGAAAAACGGGAAATACCTTTTTTGGTTGTGATGTCTGCCAGGAGGTCTGTCCTCTTAATAGAAAAGATCTTCCCGTTGTTTCTATTCCATCTACAGATACTATCCTTGGAATGAATGAGTTAGATTTTAAAAGAACCTTTGGAAAGACTGCATTTGAAAGGGCAGGACTGGAAAAATTAAAGAAAAATATAAAGGTGCTTCTTACCTAATAAAATCGCGCCACTTCATGTATGGGCACCCGGTCTGAGATAGCCTGGTTAACTGGGGAATCAGGATCGGGATATCCAACTCCTATACCCATAACAACATCCTTTTCATCAGCTATATTTAACATCTCCTTAATCTCATCAGCAAAGGCACTTATGAGCCCTATTGGGCATGTTCCTAAACCCATGTTATGGGCTGCAAGCACCATATAGCCTATAGCAATACCAAGATCTACCAATCTGGCATTTGAGAAGACCTGGTCAATGGTGACTATAATGGCTGCAGGGGCCCCATAAAAATTGCAGGAGCCCTCATTTATGAAATCCTGAAAGGAGATTCCTTTTTCTAAGTTGGGTAGGATGCTGTCCATAAGTTTCCGCTGACGATCCATGAAGTGCTCTGGCAGGCGGCTTACTGCACCAGGGCCACAAGAGATATTCCTTTCACGCATGCTTTTTACCAGAACCTTGCTTAAACGTTTTCGTTCCACTCCCGTAACCACCGTAAACTCCCAGGGCTGAAGATTGATTGCTGAAGGGGCCTGGGTAGAAAGGAAAAGCAATTTTTCTATTGTCTCCCGAGGGACTGGCTTGTCCAGGAATGCCCTTGTACTGTGGCGCTCATTTATAACTTTTTCAAGTTCCATAAGTTGGTCTCCAGTTAATTTTTTAATGATAGGCTGTCAGAAGATCAAACGAACCTTTAAGCGTGGCGGGACTCTCTTTCCAACAGGATATAAATAAGAAAAGGGATAACTTATTGTCAAGGATAAAAAAGTTTGTTGAGTTTCTTTAGCTTGTTGTGTTAAAAACCTATGAGGCCAATAAATGCAAGAAACGCAACAAACTTAGATAGGAAGCGAATATGGTCAGGACAAAACTTTGGTTTACTTGTGCTGCTATGTTTGATCCAGTGACACCTATTATTGTTAAACCTGCTGTTCTGGGATGGAAGGCAAAGAAGAGGGAGGTTGAGCTGACCATTGAACGGGCATTCACTGGAGAAGAGCTGGTCCTCAGGATGAAAGGCTGGGTTACAACGGATGTAAAGCAAGTAATTGAGGCCATCAAACCCCACGGATACCTTAAGGTACTTGATGAGGAAGATCTGGTTGTGGAGATGGAATCAGAAGAGGATTATGAAAAAGTAACCAGTGCCTTAAAAGAAAAGTTTGGTGATCAGGTTTTCCTTGAAAGGTTATAGGCTTTATTCACCCTCTCTCGACACCATTTAATCTGTGTCTCCATTCTTCACTTCTTTGCGATAAATAATCAGCCGATCACCTGGATAGATGGGTGCCTTTAGATCAAGCTTATTCCAGATAAGGAGGGCCACTAAGGGCACATTGAACCGATCTGCAATTAAAGAGAGGTTGTCCCCTTTTTTGACAATATAGACGCTCTCTTTCTTGGTTTCCACCCACCTTTTAAAGAGATCTTGATATAGGGAATGAAAATTTTTTGCTGAACCCTTTGGGATCAGAATTGTATGGTCACCCTTTGCAATGTAATGACCCCGAATTTCTGGATTTAAGTCCTTGATCACCTTAAAGTGGGTTTTAGCTGCCCGGGCAATAACCTGTATTGGGGTATCCTGAAAACAGTTAAGGTGAATTCTGTCGAATTCCAAAGGTGGGTAGTAGTGCTCCTCAGAGAGAAAAAAGCCGTATTTTTCTTGGTTAGAGAAAATCAGCTTTGCAGAAATAACCCGAAATACAAATCTCTGGGTTTCTATGGGGAGATACAGGTGATAATAAGTGTCGGTCTCCTGCTCCAGAATTTCAGCCATAAGACCCTCGTCACCCATATTGTAAGCAGCTGCTGCCAGGGTCCATGATCCAAATTTTTGATAAAGCTCCTCAAAATACCGAATTGCCGCTTGGGTTGATGCAAGCAGATTTCGTCTCTCATCAATGTGCTCGTTGATAGTGAGGCCGTATTTTATGCCAGTTTGCCTCATAAACTGCCAGAACCCTATTGCTCCCCTTTTTGAGGATACATGCGGTCTCAGAGCACTTTCAGCAATGGCAATATATTTGAGATCCTCGGG
>JAUWZV010000140.1 GCA_030615105.1 Desulfobacteraceae bacterium | reverse complement strand
GAGCCGATCCGAGCTAAGCCCAGGAGAAAACCCAAGGCACGGGCAACTTCTGAAGAGCAATGGATTTATATAGCATCAGCAGTTGAGAGGGGACATTTTTACTAAGCAGTTAAGGGGACATATTGACTAAGCTTAAACAGGAAAAAACGTCACAAGATATGGCCCTTTTTGATTATTCAACTCTATAGGGCCTTCTGAATGATGCCAAGACATAGAAGGCAGGTCTTCTCACCGATTGAAACTGTTGGCAGTTGAGTGTATCTTGGCCAAAATATCGATCTTTTACAACAACGGGGTAAAGGTAATTCTTATATGATGGGATCTGAGAGTCTGAGTAATCCAAGTGGATATCTTTTGCAGGAGAGTCTTAAACTATTTCTTCCCTGATTAACTCATATCATTCTTACTCCGTTGAGATCTGGATTTTGTATTTTACATGGCGGAGCTAAGGTCCGGAAATGATGTATCTATTTCAAAACAATTCCAGTTCTTGCTTAATATCCTCTGCAAGCCAATGCCTGATAAGTGTTTGGTAGGGAATAGATTTCATAGTAGCAAGCTTTTTGATGGCTATAATTTGAAGTGGATCAATCTTGATAGTGATGTTTTTAAGTTTCCTTTTACGTCTGCCTGAGATAATATCCTGGCGAACCTGGTCGTCCAAGCTGAGAGCAACATCTTCATCGATGATCTCATTAAGGATATTTTCATGCTCGTAGTACCTAATCCAATCTTTTATTTCCTTTTCTTGTTTTTTCATCTTTTATCTCCTGTGTTTTTTATAATATCGAATTTCTGCCCGTCTCATATCCCAGCCGGTAATTGGCCGAGCAATGCCTTTGGGCTTTTTATTTTTTTCTTGCTTCTAAAAATTTTTAGAGTATATCTTACCTTCAAAATAAAAAAACTCAACTATTCCGCCACAAAGTCACTAAGACCCGCCCGCCTCGCCTAAGGCGAAGCCGATGGCGGGCAGGCACAAAGGAAAAAATGAGTTAAACTTTCTCATCAGCAAGGGAAATCTTGGTGACTTTGTGTCTTGGTGGCTGGATAGTAATAGAAATCAATCCTAAAAAGGGAGAACAGAGTGAAGATTGTCATGGTTGGTGGAGGTGGTGCATGTATTGTTTGCGCAAATACCCTAAGGTTATTGAGTAATCCTGCACAGATCGATATTTACACAAGAAGGGAAAGGACTGCATATACACCATGTGAACAGCCATTTGTTCTCAGGGATACATTATCCTTTGAAGATATGTTTTATGCTGCTCCCCCATGGTTTGAAAAAAAGAGAATAGGACTCCATATAGAAAAGAATGTTGACTCTATCGATAGAGAGAAGAAGATTATTAAAGTGGGTGGAAAAGAGATACCCTATGATATATTGGTAATTAATACTGGGGCCAGTAATAAAATGCCAGACATTCCAGGTCTCATTGGAGATAGGGTACACTTTCTTACCACAGAATTAGGATATGCCAAAAAGATAGAATCAATTATGCCCGAAGGAAAAAGAGCTGCTATTCTTGGTGGAGGGATAATAGGGTTAGAGATGGCTGAATCACTGATTAAAAAAGGTTATTCATCTGTCACTATTATAGTATCCTCTAACAGCCTCCTTTCCCAGCAGCTTGATCCTGATATGGGTGAAAAACTGAATCCTCTTATCAAAGGTGCAGGGGTCTCAGTCCACCTGTCTGCGTCTGTTATAAGAGCAGAGTCTGGGAAAGACGAGATTAGGCTCTTTCTCTCAAACGGTGAAACAGTTGAAGTAGACTGGGTTTTTGTGGCCAAAGGGATTATTCCGGATGTGGAGCTGGCTAAAGGAGCTGGATTGAAGATTGGTAAAACTGGTGGAATTGAGGTGAATCAGTACCTTCAAACAAGTGATCCATCCATCTACGCAGCAGGAGATTGCATTGAAGGATGGTATATGATAAATGGAAAGAAGATTGTCACCGCCTTGGCAACACACTCCAATAGGAATGGCAGGCTCATAGGACGGAACATCCACTTGGATAATACCGTGCCCTTCTTGGGCTCATTAAATACATTTGGGGCAGAAATTTTTGGAACTACAATTGTATCTGTAGGGATAAAAGAAAGCGCAGCCAAAAGAGAGGGATTGAAGGTATTATCTTTAGTTAGGAAGGGGACGACTCGAAAGAAGATGTTTAGCGGGGAGGATTTCTGGGCTAAACTTATTGCTGATCCAGATAAACAGACCTTGCTTGGCGCCCAGATGCTTGGTCCACGAGAGGTCAGCAGGATAGGTGAAAGGGTTATCCTGATGATAGGTGAGGAGATTCCTTTGGGGAAAATCTCTCAATATGAAACCATCTTCAGCCCTCCCTTGAGCAATGCCTATGACCTGATAACAAATGAGGTGGATATCCTAATTAATGAGTTGTTAAAAATGGGAAAATCTGTTAAATGGATTTAAGTTAAAAGTGATAGGCGTTCACCGCAGAGACGCGGAGTACCCAGAGGAGAATGATTTTCCATTTGCCATTGAGAGGACGGCAAATGGAAACCGCTCGGCAGCTTCGCTGAGCAGGTTTAGGCGCCTGTTGTCCTGGCAGGTTGATCGTGCTATATAGGTGATGCTGCAAGATTTATTAGTAAACATATGGCGAACTGAGTCTTTTTGCTTTCCGCCCTCTCAGCGGAAAGCAAAAAATAACTTAACCTCAGCGATCTCTGCGTCTCTGCGGTAAATACTTATCTGACAATAAATAAAAACTAAAGGAAATAGTAGAATGTCTAAGGTATGTGAAATATGCGGTAAGAGACCGGTTGCAGGCAATAATGTAAGTCATGCCCATAATAAAACTAAAAGGCGCTGGTTACCAAACCTGCAAACAGTGAGGGTTAAAATAAAAGGCCAGACTAAAAAAATGAAGGTCTGCGCCAGATGTCTAAGATCCGGGCTGGCATATTAAGTAAGCGGTAGGCAGTAAGCAATAAGAAGTTTGTATCGAACATTTTCTTTCTCCCTACTGTCTACTCCATACTGCCTACTGTTTTTTCAAATCCGTTCTACCCTTAAGACCTCCTTAATCTTTTTTATTTTTGTGATAATATCCTTAAATTGATTATAATCAGAAACCTCGATGGTAAAGGTGGATATTCCTTTTTTATCAATCGTTGTGTGGACCTCTGCATCTACAATGTTAGCCTCGTTCTGTGTCAATATAGCACTTATATTAGCCAGTATACCCTTTTTATCAACACTGGTAACTTTTAATCTTGCTAAGTAATTCACATCTTCAGAACGTTTCCATTCTACTTCCACCAGACGATCTGGGTCAACATCTCTAATATACCGGCAATCTTTTACATGAATGGTGACCCCCCTTCCCCTGGTAATAAAACCGATAACTTGTTCCCCTGGTAATGGTTGACAGCATTTTCCAAAGCGAATGAGCATATCACCCATCCCTTTAACCTTAATGCCGGTATCCTCCTTTTTTCTTTTTATTCTGTGAACTATCTTCCGGACAAGGCCCTCTAATTTATCCTCTTTTATCTCTAAATGGGGAACAAGCCGGTTTAAAATCTGCTTTGCTGAGATTTTTCCATAGCCGACACTGGCCAGCATATCATCTATAGTCTTTATAGAGAATCTATGGGCAACATCTAAAAGCTGTTCGCTACTGAGTAGCCTGGATAAATTAAGATTAACTTTTTTAAGCTCTTTTTCCAGGATATCCCTTCCAATAGTTAGACTATCTTTCCTCTCTTCTTTTTTTATCCATTGTCTAATCCTGGTCCTGGCTGTGGATGTTTTTACAAAATATAGCCAATCTCTACTTGGCTCATGATTTTTGGAGGTAATAATCTGGACTATATCTCCGTTTCTAAGCTGATAGTTCAAAGGGACTATTCTCTCGTTAACCTTAGCACCTGTACATCTATTTCCAACCTCTGAATGGATACTATAGGCAAAATCCACCGGGGTTGCTCCCTTGGGGAGTTCCTTGACATCGCCTTTAGGCGTAAAAACATAGACCTCACTGCTAAAAAGATCCAGTCTAACTGTTTCTAAAAATTCCTTTGGGTCAGTCAGGCTTTTCTGCCATTCTAACAATTGCCTCATCCATGCATATTGCCTGTCCATCTCTTTTCCCGACCCATCTCCCTCTTTATACCTCCAGTGAGCAGCAATCCCCTCCTCGGAAATTCTATCCATATCCCATGTTCTTATCTGTATTTCCATTCTCTCCCCCAGTGGGGTGATTACTGTTGTGTGTAAAGACTGATACATGTTGGCTTTAGGCAGAGAGATATAATCCTTAAATCGACCTGGCACTGGTTTCCACATGGAATGGATCAGACCTAAAACCTCATAGCAATCCTTTACAGAATTCACTATTATCCTAAAGGCCAGGATATCATAGACCTGATCTATATTCAGATCCTGCTCCATCATCTTTTGATAAATACTAAAAAAATGCTTATTTCTTCCCTTTATCGTGGCCTGGATATTGCCTTCGCTTAATCTCTTAGATAAAGTCTCCTTTATATCCCTAATGAATTTTTCTTGTCCCTCCTGCCTCTGGGCAACCCCTAATCTTATATCCGCATAAATTTTTGGCTCAAGACAAAATAGAGAGAGATCCTCCAAGGTTGACTTTAGCCAGTAGATACCCATCCTTCCTGCAAGAGGTGCATAAATATCAAGGGTTTCCTTTGCAATTAATTCCTGCTTTTCATAGGGTTGAAAACCGAGTGTCTGCATATTATGCAATCGATCTGCCAACTTAACCAGAAGGACCCTGATATCAGTAGCCATGGCAAGAATCATCTTTCTTATATTCTCCGCCTGCTGTTCCTCTTTGCTAAGGAAATGGATCTTACTGATCTTGGTAACACCATCTACTATGGTTGCCACCTCTTTGCCGAATAGATATTCAATATCTGTTAGTTCAGCTAATGTATCCTCAACAGTATCATGGAGAAGGCCTGAGGCAACACTCACTTCGTCCATCTTCATATTGGTAAGAATTCCAGCAACTTCCAGGGGATGGGAGAGGTATGGTTCCCCGGATAAACGGACCTGTCCCTTGTGAACCTTGGCTGAATAGACATATGCCTTTTCAATGAGACCTATGTCTGCGGTAGGATGATAAGAAAGGATCTCCGATGTTATGTCATTTAAGCGAATCATAGAGGCCCTGGATAACCTCCTTTATCGCTTTAGGCGCCCTGTTTACAGGTATAAGTGTGAGATCTGGATTAGAACGTAACTTGATCTCAACAGAATCTTTTTTAAGTGCTCTTGAACTCACAGTGACCCTCACAGGTATGCCTAAAAGATCAGCATCCTTGAATTTGAAACCTGGCCTTTCATCCCTGTCATCGTGAAAGACTGTTAGGCCTAAATGACTCAGATGCTGGTATAAATTTTCAGCGACTTTTCTAACATGGGCTTCATGCATTTCAAGTGATAGGATCGTTACCTCAAAAGGGGAGATAGAAATAGGAAAGATAATACCATTCTCGTCATGACTCTGCTCTATAGCTGCTGCAAGTGTTCGTCCTATTCCTATACCATAACACCCCATAATAATGGGAGTTTCCCGGCCATCCTTATCCAGAAAATTGGCCTCAAGTACCTTGCTGTACTTGGTGCCTAACTTGAAGACCTGGCCAACCTCTATTCCCTTACCAAACCGTAATTCAGCACCACACCTGGGGCATGGATCAGAGGAGGTTATAATCCTTAAGTCTGCATAATTCTCCACCTGAAAATCCCTGCCTTCATTAACATTGAGGATATGCTTATCTTTCTCGTTTGCCCCCATTACCATATTTTTCATCTCCTTAAGGGCAAAGTCAGCCAGAATCCTTATCTTTAAGCCAATGGCTCCTGCAAAGCCCATTGGAGCTCCAGTTACATCAAATACGGTTTCCGGGTCTGCCATAGTAAGGTCTTGAACTTTAAGGATATTTCTTAGCTTGGTTTCATTCAATTCATGGTCCCCTCTTACTAAAACAGCTGCCGGTCCATGCTCAGTTTGATAGATGAGAGTTTTGACCAATTTTTCCGGCTTAATGGACAGAAATTTAGTTACCTGATCTACGGTTCTTATTTCAGGTGTGTCAACAATTTGTAATGCTTTTTCCCTCTCGGTATCTTTGGAATCATCCTCTTTTAATATTACCTCCGCCTTTTCTAAGTTGGAGGCATACGGGCAATTTTGGCAGCTTACAATATCGTCTTCACCACTATCTGATAGAACCATGAATTCATGGGAGAAACTGCCACCTATAGGGCCTGTATCTGCCTCGACTGCCCGGAATTTCAGTCCACATCTTCTAAAAATAGCCTCGTATGCGGCATACATCCTCTCATAGCTCTTACCTGCACCCTCTTCATCTATATCAAAGCTATAGGCATCCTTCATGATAAATTCCCG
>JAUWZV010000088.1 GCA_030615105.1 Desulfobacteraceae bacterium | reverse complement strand
GGTCATTGGTGGCCTATACGTTGGTGGATGTGCTATACCAGGGGTCCTCGCGTGCCGGGGCATGAAAGATGAGAAGGCCCGGATGGCAACTATTATGATTGTCCCTCTCATGAACTGCCTTGCAAAAATCCCTTTTTATGTGCTTTTGATCGGGATCTTCTTCTCAGCATATAAAGGGATTACCATGTTTTTTATAGCTACCATCACAATTGTTATAGCCCTTACCATAGCCAAGGTCTTAAGCCTAACAGTACTCAGGAAAAAAGAAAGCGCTCCTTTTTTATTGGAAATGCCACCCTATCACCTTCCCACTATACAGGGTGTGCTCAGGCGCTGCCTGGAAAGGACCTGGCTCTTTGTTAAAAAGATTATCACTATAGTTATTGTGGTATCCATTATTGTTTATTTGCTTATTTATTTCCCTGGTATCAGTAAAGAGAGAAAGGCTTATTACATAAGCCAGGCCAACCAAGCACAGCAGACCTTTTTTAATAAAATAGGCAGGGACAACCCTTATGCCCAACTTTTTACCAGGGATAAATTGATGGAATTTGCACAATACTGGGATGATTATAAAAAGGCAAAAATGGGGGCTAAAGGTCAGGAGGCAAAAGAGGTAGTTGATAAGAAATTCAGGAAGGAAAATTTTGAATTCTTTAAGATCATAAAAAGAGGGAAATATAAATCAGAAGGGAAAGTAATAAAAGATAAACACGCTAAGAAGGTCTACGCGGCATATAAAAAATTGGATAAAGCCAGAAGTAAACTCAGGAGAGAAAACAGGGAAGAGACGATAGTAGGTAGCTATATGGGCAGGGCTGGATGTTTTATAGAACCATTTACCAGATGGGCAGGCTTTAACTGGCGCATAAATATTGCCCTGATGAGCTCGTTTGCTGCCAAGGAGAGCAGTGTGGCAACCCTGGGAGGTATCTACCAGTCACCACCGGGAGATAAAGATAAGGTACTGGAAGAGAGGATAAGGGAAAAAGAGGTAGGTTGGACAGCCCTCCACGTGCTGGCCATAATGCTCTTTATGGCAATGTATCCTCCCTGCATCCCTACCCTTCTGATGATAAGGCTTGAGACCGGAAGCACAAAATGGATGCTATTTGCCACCTTCTATCCAATTGTTCTGGGGTTGATAATAGCTATTCTTGTTTTTACCGGTGGTTCTTTATTAGGCCTGTCTGGTATGCAGGCCATGATTGCATTTTATATTTTAGCATTAATTTTTCTTGTATTAATGGGTCTCATTAAGAGAGAGCCAGAATTCACTTAGAAAGGAGGTGATATAATGAGAAAAAAGCTGACAGTCTTTGCGGCAGCCCTTGCATTCACAGTCCTTCTTATCCCCCTCTCCTATGCCCACACTCCCCTGTGCTCGTGCTCGGATGAGGGGGATGGAACTATTCTATGCGAGGGAGGATTTTCAGATGGTTCCTCTGCTGCTGGAGTAAAGATGAAAGTGGTGGATTCACAGGGAAAGGTACTTATAGAGGGAGTGATGAATGAGGACAGTGAGTTCACATTCAAGAAACCAGAAGTCCCCTATACTGTCATCTTTGATGCAGGCCTTGGACACGCGGTAAAGATCCCCAGCACAGAAATAACAGAATAGGGATTGAGGGATTATTGATGTATAGCAATCAACAAATAACAAATAACGATGAAAGAAGGAGGATTAAGATGAAAAGATTTTTTACTCTATTAATTGCTATAACTTTTATGACATTAAGCATCCCAGCCTTTGCCCATTTTCAGATGATATATAGCCCGGATAGCGTCCCTAAAAAGAAGAAGCTTACTCTTAAGCTGATTTTCACACACCCGTTTGAGGCAGGCCATACCATGGACATCGGGAAGGATGAAAATGGGAAGATCCATCCCCCCATAGCCTTTGGTGAAATGCACAAGGGGAAGAAAAAGGATCTACTTAACAAACTCAAGCCAATCACCTTTGCCAGCCTGACAAATAGCGGAAGGGCCTATGAGGCCAATGTAAGGCTTAAAGGTATGGGAGATCATATCTTCTACTTTGTTCCTGCACCGTACTATGAAGGTTCAGAGGATATTTACATCCAGCATTGTACCAAGGTGATATTCAATGTGGCCGGTGCACCAACAGATTGGGATGAACCAGTAGGTGATCCTCTGCCTGTTGAGATTGTCCCGCTGGACAAACCTTATGCCCTTTGGACAGGAAATGTCTTCAGGGGGATTGTTACATGCAAGGGCAAACCTGTCTCTTATGCTGAGATAGAGGTAGAGTATCTGAATCATGATATCATAGGGAATGCCTTTGCTAAAGAAGCAAAGGTAGAGGCCCCTCATGATGCCCTAATTACCATGACCATAAAGGCAGATGTAAATGGTGTGTTCGCCTTTGGTATCCCAAGGGCAGGTTGGTGGGGTTTCGCGGCACTCGGAGCCGGTGGAGATCTGAAACACAATGGTAAGGAACTCTCCCAGGATGCGGTCATCTGGGTTCAGGCCCTGGATATGAAATAACGCTATCATTAGTATAAACAGGTATGTCTTACGGTCTCTGGCCTTTAAAGGTGCGGGGAAAGTGAAGGCACAACTTGAAAATAAATTTAGTTATCAAGTTGTGCTTTTTTTGTTTCCATATTCCTTTTTAAGGCCAGAGACTTCAAATGCTATTAAATTAACACAGGTCTTAATGAGCTTGAAGACCATTACAAAGATAAAAAAGGAGGAAAGAATAATGAAGATAATTAAGAAAGGTCTGGTAATATTTGTAACCATTTTCAGCCTGAGCATGTTGATAGCGACACAGGCAGCTTTCAGCGAGGGAATGTCCAATTACGAACTCACTCAGGAAATCAAGGCCCTGAAAGAAAAGATTGAAGGTAAAGGTATTCTTGGGGGACTTTCAGATAAGCTCACCTTCTCCGGTGCCATTGAACTTGACTATAGTTATGCGGATGACAGCAACCTAGAAGATAATACGGATAATGATTCCACCTCTGATCTGGATATTGGCACAGTGGAACTGGGGCTTGAGATAGCCTTTCATGATTATGTAACCGGTAATTTAATCCTGAAAGGTGAAGGTCTCGATAGTGACGACAATGACAGGGTCTTCTGGGATGAAGCCACCATTACCATTCAAAAAGAAGGATTTCCTTTCTACTTTGTTGGTGGAAAAAGGGGCCAGCCCTTTGGTGGATTCGAAAGTCACCTTATCAATGATCCTATCACCAAGGAATGCTATGAGATTGCAAAAACAGGTGCAACCATTGGATATAGTACCGATGTTCTTGGCCTCGATATTTCTGCAACTGTCTATAAAGGTGAGGCACTCATAGCCCACCTTGAAGAGGCAGAATATGGTTTTGAAAGGGATACCATCCCAACCTATAAAAAGACAGATGATGTGAGTTCATTTATAGGAAATATTACTATATCTCCTATTGAAGGTCTTATGCTAGCAGCTTATTACGATTCAGAACCTGGAGATGGTGACCGAAATGAGACAGCAGGCGGGACACTTCATTTTGAATTCTGGAAAATCACCCTTGATGCCGAATATATCGCTGCTATTCAAAGAGAGAAACATTTCACCGATAATAAAGAGTACAATGAATCTGCTTGGTTTGGTGCCATTGCCTTTCAAGTTATGGATCCTTTGGAAATCGCAGCCAGGTATGAGGTCTTTGATGATGACATAGAGGGCGATCAGGATGGTCATCTGGATTATAGGTATAGTATAGGATTCACCTATACACTCTTTGAGAAGGATGATTTTGCCACCAGCCTCATGGGTGAGTATCGGGTAAGCAACTTTGAGGTCGAACCTGGAAATCCAAATGGTGTGGATGATAAGCTCAATGAGGTCTTTTTAAGACTGGCAATAGAGTTTTAATTAGCGCGAAAAAACGTAATTGCTCAATATCCTGTGGAGTTATTGTATGTTATGAAACCTAAACCAACATACAAATGTAGGGTGGCATTTTATATGCCACCTGTTTAAGGTCGGGTATAAAACCCGACCCTACATTTTCCACGCTTTATTGAGCATGTTCGAAAAAACCTTTGTGTCCCCATTCTATTGAAAAAAAGATGTAAAAAGTCAGTCATACTGTATCTTTTAAGGCGATGAAAATTCTTCATGAAAACCCCCATGTTAAAGGCATTCAATAGGATTTTTCAATAAAGCGGGGACATTACCGAAAAAACTATCCTTCCAAAAATACAGGGGACTGTCTGGAAGTCCCCTTTTTATACCTAAATTATAACCCTCGATAAGATTGACTCTTGAACAAAAATAAAGGCACAATCTCTGCCGGCTTTAGCTTTTCTACTGGAGGAAGGTCAGGATGAGAGCAAATTTAGAGGAACCATATTTTACCCGGCATTTTCGTTTGCGAGGCTAAGGCCTCCACCTGGCCCAATATTTGAAGGCGAGTGAAATGGCTCAGCGATATTGCCTCGGAAGGGCAGATAACGGCACAGGACCCGCAACCTTTACATAAAGCCTGGTTTACCACCATCACTCCCTCAGATTCTGAGAGTGAAAGCGCACCATAGGGGCACATTTTCTCGCACAGCCCACAGCCGGAGCAGAATTCGTCATCCACAGAGACAATAATGGGCTCAATTTCCACCTTACCACGAGTTAGCAAGCTTAAGACCTCAGAAGCTGCTGCTTTAGCCTGGGCCACACTGTCGGTAATATCTTTGGGGCCCTCGCAACACCCGGCAATGAATATCCCATCGTTCATGGTGGATATCGGATCAAGCTTGACGTGCCTCTCCATGAAGAAGCCATCAGTCCTCCGGCCGATAGAGAAGAGTCGAGCTACCTTCTCTGCACCTACTGTAGGTTCAAGGGCGTTACAGAGTATAACCATGTCTGCTGGCACGCGGATAAGTCTGCCTAAAAGTGTATCCTCTACAGTGACAATTAGCTTTCCTTTCTCCTCCTCGGTTAGTGCTCGGTCAGTTACCTGTGATGGCTTGCCTCTGATGAACTTGACATCTTCCTCCGTGCTGAGCCGCTCATAGAACTCCTCATGCCCCTCTCCAAAGCAGCGCATATCTATGTACATCTGATACACTTCGGCGTTCGTCTTCTCCTTGATGAGATAAGCAAACTTGAGAGCATACATGCAGCAAACGCGGGAACAGTACTCATGGAGGTTTTTATCCCGGCTGCCAACACAATGAATAATGGCTACACTCTTAGGTGGCTGACCATTTTTGAGCTGGATCTGGCCTCCGGTTGGCCCTGCAGCATCGGAAAGCCGCTCAAATTCCAACCCGGTGATGACGTTGTCATATCTACCATATCCATACTGAGGTATGACCGAAGGGTCGATCTGCTGATAACCGGTAGCCAAGATGATGCTGCCCACTTCCACATCCACAATCTCATCCTTCATTTCATAATCAATGGCTTTAGCGTCACACCGCCTTTCGCACTCATGGCACTCAATGCAGCCTTCCATTTGCCCTGCAAGGCACCGCAAAGCTTCTGTAACGGCCTCCGACGGTGTATAGCCCAGGGCTACCTCACGGAAGTCCCCGACTCTTTCCTTTATAGGCTCTTCTCCCATCTCTACCTGCTTCTGAGGCGGGAAGCGGTTCTTTAAATCCTTGATATCCTTCTTGGAAAGCTTCTCCGGTCTCAGCCCCTCTTCCTCAACCTCTAAAGGCTCACCCCTCATGTACCGGCTTATTGAACAGGCTACCCTTTTCCCCGCTCCTATGGCCTCAATCACTGAAGCAGGGCCTGTAACTACGTCCCCTCCGGCAAATACCTCTTCAATGTTAGTCGCCCCAGTCTTGTGGTCGATTTCTATCGTGCCCATTTTGCCAAGAGAGAGCCCAAGCGCTTGAACAAATTCGGTCTCTGGAACCTGTCCAAGGGCATCAATGACCGTATCCACAGGTATGGTAAACTCAGACCCTTTGATAGGGACAGGTCGGGGGCGACCTCTGTCATCTGGCTTCCCAAGCTTCATTCTTATGCACTCTATACCCGAAAGCCCTCCATTTTCGGAGAGGAAGCGCGTGGGCACAGTTAGAAAATCTATCTTTACCCCTTCCTTCTCCATCTCCGCCACCTCCACCGATGAGGCCGGCATCTCATCGCGGGAGCGGCGGTAGACAACTCTTACATCATCCCCACCAATGCGTTTCGCCGTTCGAGCACAATCAATAGCCGTATTACCTCCCCCAATTACTGCCACTTTCTTACCCACACTTATCTTTTCGCCAAGGTTTACCGCTCTAAGGAATCTTATTCCCTCTATCACGCCAGCAATATCCTCTCCTTCCACTCCTAATCTGATTCCGCAATGGGCACCTGTGGCAATGAAGACCACCTGGTGATCCCTTTTTACCTCAGCAAGAGAAATATCCTTGCCAACCTGAACCCCAGTCCTTATCTCCACTCCAAGTCTTCGGATTTAATCTATCTCCCTACGCAGAATCTCTTTGGGGAGACGATATTCAGGGATTGCATAGCGAAGCATTCCCCCAGGCTCAGGCAGGGCCTCAAATATGGTCACTTCGTGCCCCTCTAAGGCGAGATCATTGGCCGCTGCCAGCCCGGCAGGTCCTGAGCCTATAATTGCTACCCTTTTGCCAGTCTTAGTAATTTGGGGAACTTCAAGCTCATCTATATTCACTTGATCAGTGGCAAACCTCTTAAGGTTTCGAATGGCTATAGACTCGTCAATTTGACCTCGATCGCAGGTCTCCTCACAAGGGGCATAACAAACCCTGCCACAAACAGCGGGGAGGGGATTCGTATCTCTTATAAGCCCATAGGCCTCCTTAAACCTGCCCTCGGCAATTAGCCTGATATAACCGAGCATGTTGGTATGAATTGGGCAAGCATCTACGCAAGCAGCCTCACAAGGTCGTTGTTCACGCCTATCTATCACTGCAATGTTGGGCACAGCCTGGGGAAAGGGGATGTATATTGCTTTGCGATCAGCCAGGCCTAAATCGAACTCGTTTTTCATGATCACTGGACATCCCTGAAAACACAAACCACATCCGGTACACTTACTCTCATCAATATATTTCGACTTCTTCTTTATCTTGACCTTGAAATTACCTATATAGCCTGAGACCTCATCTATCTCACTATAGCTCAAAAGCTCAATATTGGGATGAGAGCCGACATCACTCATTTTCGGAGTCAGGATGCAAGCAGAGCAGTCAAGTGTGGGGAAAGTCTTATCCAGTTGAATCATGTGTCCACCAATGGAGGGATCTCGCTCCACCAAGTAAACCTTATAACCGGCGTTTGCTATATCTAAAGCGGCCTGTATCCCAGCAATGCCCCCACCAACAATGAGGGTGTTTGGAACAATGGGAACTTCCATCGGCTCTAAGGGTTCGTCATAATAAACCTTCATCACCGCTGCTCGAACAAGCTCTTTAGCCTTCTCAGTGGCGCCATCATCATGAACCCAGCTACAATGCTCCCGAATATTGGCCATTTCGAAGAGATAAGGATTTATTCCGGCCTCGCGGCAGACGCGGCGGAAGGTGCGTTCATGCAACAAAGGCGAGCAGGAAGCCACAACAACCCGGTTAAGCCTGTACTCCTTGATATCACTCAGAATGAGATCCTGCCCTGGATCAGAGCACATAAACATATAATTACGGGCTATAAGTACGCCACGAAGGGAAGCAGCAGATTCTGCCACCTCTTTTACATCCACCGTGGCGGCGATGTTGAGACCGCAGTGGCAAATATAAACTCCTATTCTTCTTTCCAAACCGATCCCCCTAAATCACTTTATTAACTAGCTCTGAGATATCCCTAATCTCAAGCACGTCCTCTTTTTGCATGGTGAGGAGGCTATCATCAAAGTTGAGCATGCAATAGGGGCAGCAGATGACAAGCACCTCTGCACCGACCTCCAGGGCCTGTTGTATTCGAATGTCGGAGAATCTCTCTTCTTTTTTGGTTTCCATCCATATCCTTCCCCCACCACCCCCACAGCAGAGGCTGTCCTCGCGAGAGTCAGGAAGCTCGATGATCTCAAGCCCCGGAATACCTTGCAGCACCCTTCTTGGCTCCTCATATATTTTATTGTGACGCCCCAGGTAACAGGGATCGTGATAGGTGATCCTCTTTGGAAAAGACTTTACAGGCTTTATCTTCCCCTCTTCCATTAATTCTGCCAGGAACTGAGTGATATGCACCACCTCGAAATCCCCCCCAAGATCAGGGTATTCGTTTCTGAAGGTGTGATAACAATGAGGGGAGGAAACGAGAACTTTTTTCACGCCATGCCTTTTAAAGGCCTCGATATTGGCTTGTGCAAGGCTTCGGAAAAGGTCCTCTTCACCCACCTTGCGCACGCTCTCTCCACAGCAATTTTCCTCAGGCCCCAAAATGCCAAAATCAACTCCAACTTTCTTTAGTATGTCTACTGTGGTCAGGGCTATTCTCCGGGCCCTCCGGTCATAGGCTGGGGTGCAGCAAGGATAAAAAAGAAGTTCGGTGCCGGCTGTGAAGATCTTCACCCCAAGATCCTTAGCCCAATCTGCCCTCCCCTCCCGGGCTTCTCCCCACGGGTTCCCCAAGGTTCTGATACCGCCCATTGCAGTCTTAATGGCCTTGGGGATTACTCCCCACTGGGTCCCTATTCGGCGTATTGCCGTAAAGATGTCTATGATCTCCACCCCGCGTGGGCATCGTTCTACACAAGTTCCACATGTGGCACAAAGCCAGACATCATCGCTCTCAAGCTCGAGCAGGCCAATCTGAGACTCATGAATTAGCCTTCGGGTGAGGAAGTTACGGACTAGATTCCAGGGGCATGTAGCGGTACAGAGCCCACATTGGTAACAAGATTTGAGGGCCTCCCCCCCAGACTCGATTATAGCCTCTGCTGCCTCGCTGAGTGGATTTACGATATCCATGGTCTTTAGGTCCCTATTCCTCTTAAGGCGGTCGCGGGTATTTCCTCTTCTAAGCTCCTGCCGGGTCCTTTATGAGAGTCAGAACCAGAGTATGCCTATGTGAGATTTCCTGGGACATGAGCAAATAATCAACGATTCATTTTTTAAAAGCTTCCCCAGGAAACTCCTCACTGTTTCTAGAGTGTCTCCTTCTGCCCTGTTCCTTCGACGGCAAACTGAGCGCCTTGGGCCTCCATATGCCAACTTTTTCCTGCCACACCTCTCAACGTTTCCGCATGGTGTTAGGGCCCTTTTTCCGGATTTCGGCCACCATTTGCTCAACTGTATCCCTAAAGATTCCACCCTCACTAGCGCTAATCCAGCGCAGCCAGACTCGATCCTCATCAATGCCCACTTGATGCAAGATGGCCTTAAGGGTCTCCACACGGCGCATCGCCTTATAGTTCCCCCTTTGGTAATGGCACTCTCCAAGATGGCAGCCACCGATGAGTACTCCATCCGCCCCATGGACCAATGCCTTAAAGATATAGACAGGGTCAACAGAGCCGCTGCACATGACTCGGATTATTCGCACATTCGGCGGATAATGAAAGCGTGAGGTCCCAGCTAAGTCAGCGCCTCTATAGGAGCACCAGTTGCAGAGAAAAGCTACTATCCTTGGCTCAAATTCGACCATCTTATTTTGCGACGACATTCAGCACTTCCTCTATAAAAAGCTACGGCCCCGCCTTTCAAATTATAACAAACACTCATGCCCATTCTGGGCACCACGAAGGATGAAAATGGTTTGTACAATAGACATTAACAGAAAGTTGTCATTGCGAGGAATCCCGAAGGCTTTCGGGATGACGAAGCAATCCCATGAGATTGCTTCGCTCCGCTCGCAATGACCCCGGTTCATGACTTTTGAGGAATAAATAAAGTTTATTTTCGGACCAACTCCTAATGAAAGGCCCTTAATTAACAAAAAGTGGTTATAATTTAGCTATAATGTAACTGTCATTTTATATTGTCAATAATAAATACTGTGAGTTTCAGTTAAGAATTGAAAGTGCACTATTTTGGAATGATTTAAAGTTTAAAAGTGCACTTTTAAAATTTAGCTAACATGACATGGTCGCCGCGGAGAATAGATCTCAAAAATTATATAGAGTCACATCTTTCCAGGCTGCTATTTAAAACAAGGCCTGTGGAGTTATAATATTTTTTTATTGAGATTTACTCCAGTTTGGAATATTTTTAAAATGAATAATACATTTAATAATTATGAGCTTTAAATCATCACCAGAATATGCCCTTCTTGGTATTCTCATGACCGGCCCCAAACACGGCTATGAGATACACGGCTACTTTTCATCCAAGATGAACCAATTCTGGCATCTAAGCATGAGCCAAGCTTATGCCTTATTAAAAAGGATGGAAAAAAATGGGATGTTGATATCAAAGGAGGAATGGCAGGT
>JAUWZV010000022.1 GCA_030615105.1 Desulfobacteraceae bacterium | reverse complement strand
GAAGGCCCCAAAGCCTAAAAATGCCTCACCGCTCATATTAGCAGCCAGCCAGTGCCTGTTGTAGTTCTTGGAGTAATCCCAGAAGAACTTCTTTTTAGCACGGACACTGTCTATGGACTTGATCAGGCATGCAGGGAAGAGATTTGCAAAGGTCCACATAATCTTATCAACTTCTTTGTCCAGCAGTTCAAAGTCCGCATTGGGTTGATTCTCCTTTACGAAAGTTCTTGCCTCTTTGCCCTCTGCTCCTGCCTTGAACTCGCCATAGACGATTTCTCCGCCCTCAACGTATTTGTCTGTGATGATCATTGGGTTTCGGACCCACTTACCATCCACCTTCAAGACCGGTACGCATTTGGTTATTAGCGTTTTCATCTTCATCTTATAGGCAGACCACATCTCGCAGGATACACAGTTCCACATGGCATCCTCCATACCGAGAAACCAGGGTAGAAAGTCAGATGAGCCGCCGTCAGGGGCAGAACCGTGCCTGGGCCCGGCCTGTCCAAAAATGGCCAGATCAGAGGCAATGGCAAGATCGCAGGCCATTCCGATTTCCTGGCCACCTGCGACCCGCATACCGTTCACCCTACAAATGACTGGTTTTTTACATGCGAGGATGGAATCCACCATATGATTAAATAGCTCCATGTACTGGCCATATTCATCCGGTCTCAAGCTGTAGAATTCACTGTATTCTGCTGTATTGCCTCCGGTGCAAAATGAGTAAGGGCCAGTGCCAGTAAAGACGACAGCAATAACACTTCTGTCCAATGAGGCGTTTTCAAAACCGGCGATCACGCCCTTGACCATCTCTGTGGTGTAAGAGTTGTATTGTTTGGGATTGTTTAACCTAATCCATGACACAAAAAGCCCATCCACCACATTCCCGTCAGGGTCCTTCAGGGGGCGCTTCTCATGAACCACGCATGGTGGTTCAGTACCCCAGTGAACATCTGTATGTAACAAATGATCTTTCTTTTCGTTGTCTCTTGGCATCCATTCTAAAGCCATAATTTTCCTCCTTTTTTATGTTTAATTGTTTGTTATTTATTTGCTTGCCACCTAAAAATCGGGTGTTAAAACTATTCTTTTAGCAGGCGAACCTACTTTATGTACCTCATCAAAGGTTTCTTCAATGGTACTCATTGGCCTTGTTTCCACAAATGATTCTATGTCAATCTTCTTATTCAAGACCATATCAAGCACTATAGGGTAATATTCCGGCAAACAGCCCCAGGTTCCAATAATGTCTGCATCAAAGGCCATGAGCCTGCCAATAGCATATTCCACTTTTGCAAGGCCAAATCCGACCACAATCAATTTTCCGGTAAAGCCGAGCAAGGCCAATGCAATCTCCTGACCGGCCTTTGCCCCTGTAACCTCGAATATCTTCCAGCCATAATTGGGAAGAGCATTTTCCTTTGAGATACCTCTAAATTCTTTCACAACATCCCTAACCTCTTTATCAACTGAACTGATAACAAAATCAGCACCATATGAAAGGGCTCTTTTAAGCTTTTCAGGGTTTCTGGCAATGCCAATGACTGTTTTTGCACCGAGGGCCTTGGCTACCTGTCCCATATACTGACCGACACCACCTGTAATTCCTATTACAATTACATTATCTCCCGGCTGAAAATCTGCTCTCACAGCAGCCTGATAGGGCGTAGTTGCTGCATCAGCTACTACTGCGAAGTGTGATAAAGGAATCTCCCCCTTATCTCTGACTTCACAGAGATCTACGCTCGGTACTGGAATATGGCTTGAGAAACCACCATACGGCCCAAGGCTGTTACCAGGCATTAACTGTTTAAGGCATCTATTGCCCCTGCCTGTTTTACAGAGTATACACAGCCGGCAGGGCATAACTGCGGGGATAATTACCTCTTTGCCTACCCATTTTTCATCTCCGGCCACCACGGTCCCTGCAATTTCATGACCTAAGGTTAAAGGGGGTTTCGAAACATTAGGGACGCCATCATAGAAGAATCCCAGGTCAGTGTGACAAACTCCACATCCTGCTATTTCCACCAAAACCTCACCAGGCTTTAACTCAGGCACAGGTATAGTAGTTTTTTCTAATTTGCCCGGAATTACCTCTCCTGTTTCTTTGTTCCTTGATGTAGGTTGAACCATCTGCCATGTCTGGATCTTATCCGGTACTTCTGCCATTTTAATCCTCCTTGTTTTATTGTTTTCTTGAGTTTCTTGATCTTATTCTCGTTACTGGTTACTCACTACTGGTTTTAACTTTAGGCCTGCCCGCCATCGCGAGCGCTCAGGCGAGGCGGGCGGGCACTTCTTCCTGTTAAATCATCCCGTAACCACCATCAACACACAGAAGCTGACCGGTAATATAGTTGCTCTCGTCTGCGCCTAAAAACACAAATGCTGGAGAAATGTCATCTGGTTCAGCAAAGCGTTTGAGCAATATCCTGTTCATATATATCTCTTTCAGCTTCTCATCTGTCCGTATTTTCTCGGTCATATCTGTAGCCACAATACCCAGAGAAATAACATTTACGCATATATTGTACCGTGCGAGCTCCCTTGCTGCTGATTTAGTGAAGCTTAAAAGCCCCCCCTTGGCAGCACTATAGTTTATCTGGCCTACTGTGCCCACTAATCCTGCCACAGAGGTTACGTTAATAATCTTCCCCTTATTTTTCTCCTTCATGTGTCTTGCAGCAAACTGGGAACATAAAAAGGCGCCTTTTAGGTGAATATCTAATACCTGATCCCATTGATCCTCACTCATTTTTAGCAACATGGCCGGCCTGCTAAATCCTGCATTATTGACAAGAATATCTAAGCCACCGAACTCCTCAATTCCCTTTTGCACCAATGCTTCAGCCTCAGCCCCTTTAGCCACATCAGCCTTAAGGAGAATTGCCCTGCTTCCCATTTCTTCGATTGCTGCAACCACCTTCTCGCCGGCTTCTTTGTTGGTTGTATAATTAACTACAATACTGGCTCCCTCTCTGGCATAGGCCAATGCAATAGCCCTTCCCACACCCCTGCTACTCCCGGTTATTAAGGCTACCTTTTCTTTGAGTCTCACATTTTCCTCCACATAAAATTAAACATCCTATAGCCAATTTATAGCCATATTACAATTACATTATAGCTACTCAAATTGTCAACTCAAAAAGATTGAAAAGCACCCTATCCCATCGAAAGACACCTTCCTTGTCAATCTCAGCCACTAAAGGGGTATCCTTATCTTTAGACATTTTTTTTACATTTTGCAAAATTATCCTTTGGACTTCTTTTATTTCAATCATGGTCATTATAGTCTCCCATGTTCCTTAGAAAACTCAAAGGCAATCTTTTTGACCAAGAGGCCTAAATCATCTTTTCTGGCTCCATTCTTATCCAGTCTAAAAGAAGGGCAGGCAATGGTGAAACAGCCTAATACCTTGTTTTCTCTATCATAAATTGGTGCAGATATCCTGCATACCCCTTCCCTAAGTTCCTCAAAGTCATAGGCATATCCCCTTAACTTTACATCATCAATCTCCTTTTCCAGTTGCTCAAGGTCATATATAGTATGGATAGTTAGACGTGGGAGACCCAGTTTTTTGGCAACCCTCCGAAGTTTTTCCTTTTCCATGTGGGCAAGATATACCTTTCCTGGTGCCGTGGCATGGAAATAGGGAATAACACTTCCAGGATAAGAATAAAGCCTAACAGCATCATCACCTTCTACCTGGTCAATAAGGACCAATTGATCCCGTATCCTCACATCAAGCTCAGTCGTCTCGCCACTCTCTTCTGCCAGCCTTTTCAAATATTCTCTTGCAAGGGATCTATAGCCAAATCCATTCATCAGTATGTTGCCCATATAGAGAAATTGAAACCCAACACGATAAGTACGCCTCCGTTCATCAAAATGTACATAGTCCCTATCACGAAGTATCTGTAATACTCTCCACAAGGAAGAGGCGGGAATCTTTAGGCCCTGCAATATTTCAGTAAAGCTTAATTCCTCACTATTTTTAGCCAGAATTTCTATCACATCAAGCCCTCTTGATAGAGAAGGGGCCAGCGATTTAGGTTCTTTATCCATTAGTTTAATAAATAAATTCTAATAATAAATTAATTAGCGATAAAATCTTATACTATATATGAAAATATAATGTCAAATAAAAAATTAAATTATATTAGTGAGAGATCTGAAAACCTCTTGTTTTTAGTGGAATATGGTAATCGGGTTGTTCTTGTAATTGCTCAATATCCTGCGGACTTATTGTGTGTTATGAAACCTGAACCAACATACAAATGTAGGGTGGCATTTTATAAGCCTTAGGCTTATTAATATGCCACCTGTTTAAGGTCGGGCCTGCCCGCCATCGCTCTCGCTCAGGCGAGGCGGGCGGGTATAAAACCCCTGTTCCAGACCTGGTATTGAAAGCTGGGTATTTGTTATTGTGTACTGAGAAAGAATGATATAGATATACAATACCCAGAATTGTCGCGCCAGGGCAGGCCGACCCTACATTTTCCACACTTTATTGAGCATGTTCTTGTTCTTAAATTCTCAAGGTGGTCTTTATAGGCCAAGGGTATAAAAGCACAGGTTATGGTTCCAGGCTCAAACTACTATATGACGACTCCTATTTATTGTCTATGAAACGGCAGAACTTCTTATATCCCCCAGCCACCTGTAACAGGCAGAGCAACACCTGTTATATATGATGCATCTTCTGAGGCCAAAAACGCAATCACTTTTGCCACTTCTTCCGGTTCAGCCATCCGACCCAGCGGTGTCTCGGATATGAACATCTCCTTGTATCGCTCCGCCATTAATTTTTCTATAGTAGGGGTACGTGTCAATCCCGGCAAAACTGCATTAACAGTTACACCATCTCGAGCGGCTTCCTTTGCCACAGATTTCGTCAACCCAATAACACCAGCTTTGGCAGTTGAATAAGCTACTTCTCCCTTACCACCAATAAGCCCGTAAATAGAACTAACATTAACGATTCGGCCCCATTTGGCAGACCTCATTGATGGAAGAAGTAGCTGTATAATAAATAATGGTACAGTTAAATGGATCCCCAGAACTGCCTCAAATCCTTCCCTGCTTATCTTGGCCGTTGTTCCAGGCCGGTCGAATCCAGCATTATTAACCAAGATATCAATTACACCCATGTTGCGAACACTTTCCAACTCTGACTGAAGGAGGCCCAAATCAGTTAAATCTAAAGTACGAGCTATAATGCTGCTCCCCGTTTTAGTTAACTTATCAGACACTTCCTTAAGAGTTTCAGAATTCTTATCCAATAGGACCAGATCTGCACCTTGTGAAGCAAAAACCTCTGCACAAGCCCTACCAATCCCCTGCCCAGCTCCCGTAATCAGCGCTTTATGACCAATTAGACTCATAAACCCTCCCTTCTATTCTTATGAATTCCTTAGTTCTTTATTCCTTCCTATTTTTTTATAGTTTACTTTTTTTACCATTTTTTTGTTGAAAAAACAATTTTAAAATAGTATAAACCATCTATATATGAAATAATTATTCCATAATAGAAACTTCAATAAAATAAAGGAGAAATAGACGATGATAATAGATTTAACAAATGAGCAAAAAGAGATTAGGAAAGCAGCCAGAGAATTTGCTAAAGGAGAATTTGATCCCCTCAAAGCGATAGAATTAGATGAAAGGCATGAATTTCCCAGAGATTTATATAAAAAGGCGGCTGAGTTGGGTTTTATAGGTCTCAATTATCCAGAGGAATATGGTGGAGGAGGGGCTGGTATTTTAGAGAACGTTTTGATCACAGAGGCTTTTTGTCAGGCTGATTCAGGTATTGGTCTGGCACTTCATCTAGCCTTTCTCCCTGCTAAGATAGTCCAACAATCCGGTAATGAAGACCAAAAGAGGAGAATTTTACCAAAGGTGGCAAGTGGTGATTATGTATCCGCTGTCTGCTTTACCGAAGCTAACCATGGAAGTGACCTAACAAGGGTCGACACTGTAGCGGTAGACAAGGGTGACCGCTTTATCCTTAATGGTACCAAAATCTTTACTACCAATGCCAGTTATGCAGATTTTTTTGTTGTCCTGGTGCAGACAGACCCTGAAGCACCCCCCGGCAAGGGAATGGCTACGTTACTCTTAGAAAAAGAGGAAAAATTTAGTAAGAATGGCACGATGGAAATAAATGAGATGCCAGGCAAGATGGGCCTCAAGATGGTTTCTACTGGAGAAATAAGCTTTAGGGATTATGAGGTACCAAAGGAGAATCTCATAGGAGAAAAAGGTAGGGGTCTTATAAATTTCCTTAATTTTGTAGACGAATCTCGGATTGAAATTGCCTCCCAATCTCTTGGTATAGCCGAAGGTGCCTTTTTAAAGGCCCTTTCACATGCTCGAGAGCGAGAACAATTCGGAAAACCTATCATTGACTTTCAAGGCATTGGCTTTAAGCTTGCACGAATGTTTGGTGATCTAATGTCTGCCAAGTCCCTCATTTATTACGCTGCCAGGATGTATGATATGGGCAGTAAACAGTATAAAACCCTTATCCCCATGTTTACCTCTATTGTAAAGTACCATGTTCCAGAACATGCAAAAGAGATAATTGACCACACTATTACTGTATTTGGTGGTTATGGTTATTTCTTAGAACAAGATGTTGAAAGACGTTACAGGGATAACCGGATAGTGGAAGTGTATGAAGGAACCGTTGAGGTTCAGCTAAATAACATTGTTCGCACATTGAAGACAATCAACCTTGATTTCTTAAAAGAGATGCTCGTTTAGCGCTTCAGATTATT
Organism: Desulfobacteraceae bacterium; assembly: GCA_030615105.1. Taxonomy (GTDB): domain Bacteria; phylum Desulfobacterota; class DSM-4660; order Desulfatiglandales; family B25-G16; genus JAUWNK01. The sequence goes on along the minus strand of JAUWZV010000022.1, from coordinate 18,878 downwards.
CTCTATATATTTGACAATATCATCGGTGTAGGTACCAGGGCCAAAGATCTCGGCTATGCCTATTTCTTTCATAGAAGGTATATCCTCATCTGGAATAATACCTCCTCCAATCACCAGAATATCATCTACTCCCTTTCCCTTTAACAATTCCATTATCTTAGGAAAAAGGAAGTCATGGGCGCCAGAAAGGATACTCAATGCAATAACATCTGTATCCTCCTGGATGGCTGTCTCTACAATCTGTTCCGGGCTCTGCCTTAAACCTGTATAGATTACCTCCATTCCTGCATCCATTAATGCATTGGCAATGACCTTTATACCCCTATCATGGCCATCCAGACCAGGTTTAGTGGCTAAGACTCTAATTTTTCTTTTAGTATCCATCCTTAATAACCTCCAATTGTGAACAAAGTGCCTAATTTGTCATTTGTCATTGGTCATTTGTAATTAATATTGACGACTTTCGATTGAAGATTGAAGACTTTTAATTGTCAATATTCAATTGTCATTTGTCATTTCCATTGGCATTACCCAATAGTGCTTACTGGCTGATATTCTCCAAAAACCTCCCTTAATGCATCACAGATCTCTCCCAGGGTGCCGTAAGCCTTCACTGCATCCACAATGATGGGCATCAGGTTATCATTCCCCTCCGCAGCCTTTTTTAACTCACTTAGTATATCCTTCACCCTTCCATTGTCTCGCTCTTTTCTTAACTCTTTCAGTTTTTCTATCTGAGAAAGCCTAACTGCAGGGTCCACCCTTAAAAGATCCTTTGGAGCTTCTTCTTCTATCTGAAACTTGTTTACACCAACAACTATCCTCTCGTCCTTCTCAATCTCTCTCTGGTAGCGATAAGCGCTGTCCTGGATTTCCCTTTGTATAAAGCCCTTCTCAATAGCTTCGGCTGCCCCACCAAGCTCATCAATCTTATCAATATATGCTGAAGCCCTATCAAAAATCTCTTTTGTCAATTCTTCAATATAATATGAGCCGCCTAATGGGTCAACAGTGTCGGTCACACCAGACTCATAGGCAATAAGCTGCTGGGTTTTTAGGGCAATCTGAACCGCCTCCTCACCAGGCAAAGCAAAGGCCTCATCCATGGAATTTGTATGTAGTGATTGTGTGCCACCCAAAACCGCAGAAAGAGCCTGAAACGCAACCCTTACTATATTATTCTTCGGTTGCTGCGCTGTTAAGGTGCAGCCGGCTGTCTGGGTATGAAACCTTATCATCATTGACCTTGGATCCTTGGCCTTGAATCTGTCCCGCATAATTGTTGCCCATAGCCTCCTTGCAGCCCTAAACTTGGCAACCTCCTCTAAAAAATCAAGGTGGGCGTTAAAAAAGAAGGAAAGTCGTGGACCAAACTCATCTACATCCAATCCGGCATCAATTGCCGCCTCCACATAAGCAATCCCATCGGCAAGGGTAAAGGCTACTTCCTGAACCGCAGTGGAGCCTGCCTCCCTGATATGGTATCCGCTAATGCTGATTGTATTCCATTGTGGAACCTCTTGTGAACAGAATGAAAAGATATCTGTGATAATCCTCATAGATGGTTTAGGAGGGAAGATATAAGTCCCCCTGGCAGAATACTCTTTTAGTATATCATTCTGAATAGTTCCCCTTAAGCCCTTTGAGGCTACACCCTGTTTTTCAGCCACTGCAATATACATGGCCAAAAGTATAGCGGCAGGGGAATTTATGGTCATTGAGCTACTTACCTTGTCTAAGGGGATCTGGTCGAAGAGTATTTCCATATCTTTTAATGAATCAATTGTTACACCAACCTTGCCTACCTCCCCTTGAGCCAATGGGTGATCTGAATCGTATCCTATCTGTGTAGGAAGATCAAAGGCAACTGATAGGCCAGTCTGGCCCTGGTCTAAGAGGAACCGATATCGCTTATTCGTGTCCTCAGCAGTAGCAAAACCCGCATATTGCCTCATGGTCCAAAATCTTCCCCTGTACATAGTAGGTTGAACACCTCTTGTAAATGGATACTCCCCTGGCAAACCGACCTCTTTCATATAATCAGAATCAGCCATATCTAAAGGCGTACATACCCTCTTTAAAGGGATACCCGAGGTATTAGCAAAATCAGCCTTTCTTTCAGGTCTCTTTGCTAATTTAGGTTCCAGTTTGTCGGACCATTTCTTGTATTCCTCTTTTATTTCTCCAATATCTTTTTCGTCAAACATATCTTTTTAACCTCCTTTGCTCATCCTGCAAGTGCAATGAATACACCTGCAGCAACGACTGTACCAATAACACCTGCCACATTTGGACCCATGGCATGCATAAGTAAAAAGTTTTTTGGATCATACTTTGCACCCATCACCTGGCTTACCCTGGCGGCCATAGGAACAGCAGATACACCAGCTGAGCCTATCAGGGGATTTATCTTTTCCTTGAAAAAAAGATTCATAAATTTTGCTAAAAGTATCCCGGCCGCTGTAGAAAAGGCAAAGGCTACAAGGCCCATAATAAAAACAAGGATAACCTGCGGTTTCAAGAAGGCCTCAGCTGACATGGTTGCGCCAACACTAATACCTAAAAGTATGGTGACAATATTCATGAGCTCATTGGATGCTGCATCTGAAAGTCTTTTAACCACACCACATTCCTTAAAGAAATTCCCCAGCATAAACATAGCCATAAGTGGTGCAGAGGCTGGTACAATAAGACAGATAACCATGACTGTCACTAAGGGAAAAAGTATCTTCTCCCTCTTTGAAACTGGTCTTAACTGCCTCATTTTAATCTTTCTTTCCTTCTCTGTGGTAAGGAGCCTCATGATAGGGGGCTGAATGATTGGAACAAGTGACATATAAGAGTAAGCAGCTACAGCCGTTGCCCCCAACAGGTGAGGGGCAAGGTGGACTGTTGTGTAAATAGTTGTTGGCCCATCAGCACCGCCAATTATGCCAATGGAGCATGCCTCTGGTATTTTAAAGCCAAGGATGAGGGCTCCAAAAAAGGCAACATAAACACCGAATTGAGCCCCTGCACCTAATATGAGGGTTTTAGGATTGGCGATCATAGGTCCAAAATCCGTCAGAGCACCCAGACCTAAAAAGATAAGTGGTGGGATTATCTCCCACTCTAAGCCATAGTGATAAAATTTCCATAAAAGTCCTTCCCCTTCTTGCATTAGATATGTCAGGGGTAAATTTACGATCAAGATACCAAAACCAATGGGCACCAAAAGAAGAGGTTCGTAATTTTTAGTTATGGCCAAGTAGATAAAGAAAAAGGCAATAAGCCACATAATCAGGTTACCTACAGTCAGGTGCATAACCCCGGTGGTCAATACCATTTCAAGCATAATCCACCCTTTCTAATTATTATTCTTTTTTTCTATATTCTTTAAGATCTTCCCGAATGCATATATTGCCGCTATCAGTATTGCAAGGGAGGCGAAAACAGCGCCTAAGCCAAAGGTAAATATCTTTAATGCAAGATTCCAATCAATCATAGCCATTGTTCTCCCTCTACCTATTGCTTATTCCCCCCTTCGCTTCGCTCCGGGGGGAATGCGGCAGTTGAGCAGTAAACTCCTGATTTCCCCTACGCTCCGCTGCGGGGAGAACCAGGAGTTCGAGACAGATGCCCTTCGGGCACTGCTCAACTGCCGCATTATCTTTGTTCTTTTCGGCATGGTTAATGAGTACTCTGACAATTTTAGGTATTGATACATTTTTTAAGGGGCCTTTGCATTTATAAAATCATAAAATGCCCTGCCGATGACCGGACAGGGCACTTAATTCATACTGGGATCAGGTCTTGATATTTGACACGACTACCAAAAGTAAAAATAACCAACACACCTCTCTTTTAAAGATATTTCCGCATGATCACTGCTAAAAGATATACCGTGTCAAATATCAAGACCTGACTCCCTTATGTCTATTCGATCACCACTAAAACATCATCGGCCCCAACTGAATCCCCTTTCTTGCACTTTATCTCCTTAACCTTTCCTGATGTTGGAGCCACTATGGGCATCTCCATCTTCATGGCCTCAAGAATAACAAGTTCATCATCTTCACTAACCGTATCACCAACATTAACCTTTACATCAATTACCTTTCCCGCCATGGGAGCTGTTACTTCACTCACTTTAATACCTCCTTCTATTTTAGATAAAGAAACGTCTCAACACAAAGCCCTGCTTCTATATCACCTCTTTTTAGGGGCTGGCTTTGTATAATTTTATTTCGATACTTTGTCAAGGATAAAGTAGGGAAAGACCCAACTCAGCAAGCTGATCTTTATCTACAGGCGAAGGCGCATCGGTTACGGAACAGGTTGCCCGTTGGGTCTTAGGAAAGGCAATAACATCCCTTAAAGATTCTGCGCCAACTATAATAGCTACAAGTCTGTCAAAATCAAGGGCCATACCTGCATGGGGGGGTGCACCGTAGCTTAATGCCTCAAGGAAAAAACCAAACTTTTTTTTCACCTCTCCTTTTTCCAACCCCAATATATTAAATATTTGGTCCTGTAAGCCAATATTATGTATCCTTACGCTACCCCCTCCTATCTCCTCACCATTAAGAACCAAATCATATGATCTTGCTCTTACTGCCTCTGGTCTTTCATTAAGCAAAGGCATGTCTTCTTCAAGAGGGGCTGTAAATGGATGATGAACAGATACATATCTCTTTTCATCCTTGTTGTACTCCAGCAAAGGAAATCTTGTTATCCAGACAAATGAATAGTTTGCATCCTTAACTAAATCAAGTCTTTTGCTTATCTCTGTTCTTAATAGACCTAATGCCTCATTAGCCACTTTTGCCATATCAGACACAAATATAATAAGATCTCCTTCTTTTGTACCAAGTCTCTCTTCAACAGCACTTCTAATCTCCTGGGCCAAAAACTTATTCAGGGTTGATTGCCAGCCTTCAGGTTTGAGTTTGGCCCAGAACAATCCCCTTGCACCAGAATCAACTATAATATTGTTTAATTCATCCAGCTTCTTCCGAGAAAAAGAAGCCCCTCCCTTTACATTTATTGCCTTTACAACCCCTCCTTGCTCTATCATCTCTGTAAAAACCTTAAAAGTTGAAGATCTAAGGAGATCAGATACATCCATCAATTCCATGCCAAACCTGGTATCTGGTCTATCTGAGCCATACAAATCCATTGCTTCCTTATATTCAATCCTTGGAAATGGCCTGGAAACAGAATAATCTAATATCTTGGAGAACATATCCACCATCATCCCCTCAAAAACATCCATAACCCCTTCCTCACCTGCAAAGGATAACTCAAGGTCAACCTGAGTGAATTCTGGTTGTCTATCGGCCCTCAGATCTTCATCCCTGAAACATCTAACAATCTGAAAATAGCGATCAAAGCCAGCAACCATCAAGAGTTGTTTAAACAATTGTGGGGATTGGGGTAATGCATAAAAGAACCCTTTATTAATCCGACTTGGAACAAGATAGTCCCGTGCCCCTTCAGGGGTACTTTTGGTTAAAAAAGGGGTCTCCACCTCTAAGAATCCCTCTCTGTTCAGGAAGTTTCTTATGCTTAAGGCTATCCTATGCCTGATGGCAAGGTTATGAAAAAGAGCTGGCCTTCTAAGCTCAAGGTACCTATATTTCAGGCGCAAATTCTCTGATGCATCAATTTTTCCATCAATCTGGAATGGGGGAACCTCTGTTTCATTCAATACCTTCAATTCCTTCACCTTCACCTCGATATCTCCAGTCGGCAGATCAGGGTTTTCCTGACCAGCTAAACGTGGCGTGACTTTTCCCTTCACAGCTATAACCCATTCGCTCCTTAATATAGCGGCCTTGTCATGACTGATCTCATCAAAGTCCTCATCAAAGACAATCTGGGTCAAGCCAAACCTATCCCTGAGATCAATAAATATCAATTTCCCCAGATCCCTGCGCCTGTTTACCCATCCCATTAGGACGACCTCGCGACCAATATCATCTCTCCTTAAGTTGCCGCAATCATTTGTCCTTTTCCAATCTCCAATTGTATCTATATTCAATTTCTGTCCTTTAATTTTATTAATTCATCAACCACATTATCCAAGGGAAGCTCTGTTTGTTCCTTGGTAAACATATCCCTTAAAATGCCCTTACCTTTAATAAGTTCATCTTCCCCTACAATCAACACCTTTCTGGCTTTAAGGCGGTCTGCATGCCTCATCTGCGCCTTTAGGCCTAAGGATCTGTATTCCATCTCGCTTCTCAAGCCACCTTTCCTTAGCTCCTGTAACCAGATAAATGCCTTATCTTCCGCCTCCTTGCCAAGAGGAGCCAGAAAGATATCAGGCCCTTCCTCTCTTTGGGTAGTTTCCCCCTCCAAAAGTTCAACAACCCTTTCCACACCTATAGCAAATCCTATTGCGGGATTGTCTGGCCCACCAAAATCTTTGATCAACCCGTCATATCTGCCACCCCCAGCTATAGCATTCTGAGCACCCAACTCATGAGTCTGTACCTCAAAGGTAGTCTTTGTATAATAATCAAGGCCTCTCATTAAATGAGTGTTAACAACAAAATCTACATCCAACTCCTTAAGATATACCTTAACAGAATCAAAATGATTCCTACAATCATTACACAGAAAATCAAGCATGGATAGAGCATCTTTCATTACCTTATTGCATCTCTCCACCTTGCAATCAAAAACCCTTAACGGATTTGTCTCCATCCTCCTCTGGCAATCAGGACAAAGTTGTGTAAAATATCTCTTAAGGTAATTCTTAAGTTCATCCCGGAAGGGTTCCCGACATCCTGGACAACCCAGAGAGTTGATATTTAGAGTAGTATTATTTATCCCGATAGAGGAAAAAAGGTACAGGAGCATAAATATCAGTTCACTATCCAATCTGGGGCCAGGATCTCCAATAATCTCAGCATTTATCTGGTGAAATTGCCTGGTTCTCCCCTTCTGGGGCCTCTCATATCTAAACATTGGACCTATTGTGAATAACTTTTGAATCGGATAACTCTCATACATTTTATGCTCAATATAGGCCCTTAATACTGAGGCCGTTGCCTCCGGTCTCATGGCTAAATTGTTACCTTTCCTATCCTTTAAGGTATACATCTCTTTGGAAACAATATCTGTGTCCTGGCCTATACCCCGGGCAAAAAGTTCGGCCTTTTCCATCACAGGAACTCTAATCTCCTTAAATCCAAAGAGTTCAAATATCCGCTTAGCCTCTGATTCAACCCTATTCCAGGTTCCTACCTGATGAGGAAGTATATCCTTAAAACCTTTTATTGCCTTATATAGCAAAAGAGTCTCCCTTCTTGATAATCCATAAAAACAATTTTCCTTCTATCAGAGCCTTTTCCTTCAGTCAATAATATTAGATCAAGCCTCTATCCCTTTCTTGCAATAGCCACGAACATATGGCCACTATAATGAGACCTAAAAATCTCACCAGGTAAGCTGGAAGGAGTGAGAGGGATGCTAAGCCGTTGGAATTCTTCATGAGACTTGTTTACTTAAACGAGCAACTACCTTTTTTTCTAAGTCCTTTATGATAGTTCTCAAAGCCATACTTTCTCCTATGGGTCCCGAATTATTCCAACCCTTCAGCAGGGCCTGCCTTTTTTTCTCTCTGAATTGTTCCAGGTTTGTAACCAGGGACCCCCAAGCAAATAGTTTTTGGATTATATGACGTTCAGGCGCACTTAAGTCCTTATCTGTATCAAAGGATTTTCCATTCCATGTGGTTATAATCATACCTATAAATCTTTTCTCAAAATTAAGCTTCTTTAAGGGCGCTTTTTAAAGCTGCCCTTGCGAGTAAACGCGTGGAATCCAATGTTGGCAAGGGACAATTGTTCGGGTCTACAATCAAGGGAATTTCCGTACATCCAAGAACAACTGCATCACAACCACGATGCTTGAGCGCTTGTATAACTTTATTGAAACAGAGTCGAGATTTTTCAAGAAAAATACCATTTACAAGTTCCTCAAATATTATCTTGTCAATTTTCTCTCTATCTTGCTTTTCCGGTATCTCACTGGCAATACCAAACTTCTTAAGGGCATCGGGGTACACTGGACCTGTCATAAGATACTTCGTTCCTAAGATTCCAAGATGTGAAAATCCCTTTTTTCTTGCTTCTTCTCCAACTACTTCTGCAATATGCAGCCAAGGGATTGGTGATTTGGATGTTACAAGATCAAAAGCCTGGTGAGTGGTGTTGTCAGGACAGATTGCAAAGTCAGCTCCTGCTTGTGCAACTTTGCGGGCCGAGGAAAGCATAAGTTGGGCAACCTTATCCCACTTTTCTGCACGTATATGCACCATATATTCAGAAAGCGGGTGGGTGTGCATAGTTATCTCTGGATGTCTATGTTCACCCATTTCACTTGGTGCCTCTGTACAAATAGTTCTATAACAAAGAGCTGCTCCCTCAGCACTGCACGCTACGATTCCGATATGTTTTGCCATTTCCCGTTTGTCCTCGGATCTCGAAAAGCCTATCCGACGCCACTCAGGCGCCACGAACAAAGCAATTGGTCATCTCCGGCAGACTCTTAAGAATTTATAGCAATAATACCTTCCATGAACTTAACAGCTCTGCCAGATATTTTAACCCTATCCCCACAATCTTTGCAGAATAACTCTCCACCCCGTTGTGATACCTGATGAGCATGCAAATTTTTCTTCTTCAGCTTATTGGCCCAATATGGCGTTAAAGCACAATGAGCAGATCCAGTAACAGGATCTTCATCAATACCAAATTTTGGTGCAAAAAAACGTGATACAAAATCTACCTTGTTTCCTTTTGCAGTTACAATCACCCCTCGCAAATCTAATTTCTTTAGCATCCCCATATCAGGATTTAGTTCTCTTATTTGCTTCTCACTCGAAAATAGAACAAAGTAATCTTCCGAGTACAATACTTCTAACGGCTCTTTTCTGAGTCCATTAACCAACTCTTTGGGTGCTTCGCATGGCAGCGGTGGCTGTGATGGAAAATCCATTGAAAGTAATTCGTTCTCTCGAACTACTGTAAGCCTTCCGCTCCTTGAAGTAAAGTTGACTTCGCTAAGTGATGGTTCAAGGTAATTGAAGATCACAAAAGCTGTAGCCAGGGTAGCATGTCCGCATAAATCGACCTCTGCAACAGGGGTAAACCAACGGATATGGTACCCATTTTCTTCGGTAACAAAGAAGGCTGTTTCAGAAAGGTTGTTCTCCTGAGCAATTGCCTGTAGAACCGAATCCTCTAACCATTCTTCAAGCGGACATACAGCAGCAGGATTACCTGCAAAAACCCGGTTTGAAAAGGCGTCAATTTGGTAAATAGGAATATTCATTACTTGTATAAACACCTAAGAGCGGTTTTATGTGTAAATCAGTTGAAACATTCAGCCTGGTTGTCGGTTTGAGGCGGAGCTTCTATAGAACACCTTGCCTCTGTTCTGTGACTGATTTTTTAATACAATAAAGGAACACATCGGTTGCAGTAAAGTGGTAGTCCTCTTCCTTTATGGAAGAAAGTGAGGTTCATCTCTAATAGCAGCCAAGCATTCCTCTAAGGATAATTCTGGGTAGATCTCACACCACTTCCCTGTGTGTCTCATATATGAGAGATTAAAACGACCATTACCAATGTAGTCCAGACGTGCAAACTTTGCCTCAAAAAATGGCGATATGGCATTTGGGCCAGGACAGCGATACTTTGCACAGAAGTAAAAATAGTTGCGGTACCACTTTGTGTAAATATCCACTATATAGTTAAATTGCTCATCTTCACGAGGGGGTTTGACATGCATAGGTTTTAGAATAGAGTCAACGAGTTTGCTTGCCTTGGCTTCCAAATCTGTCTTAACAGCCTCTGGCACTTTAGGCTTGGGCTGCCTTTGAGGGCTGTAGACCCATGTTTTTTGTCTCTTTGTAATGCTATCTTTTCCTAATAAAATAAATTGTTTGTATCGGATTTATTTGGCCACATAATGAAAATGCCAGCCACCCCATTGCCCCCCGTCCGCAGCGGATAACGGAGCAGGCTGGGGCGACTGGTTCTGTGTTTCTTGATAGTTAATGCAGCGCCTTTAAAACTTTCTCGTTCACTATGTTCTTCTCTCTAGACAGGAAAAGAAAGAACTTCCGTAATGCCACCCTGAGTTCATCTGGTGTTGTCGAATCCCAAACCTTTCTTTTCCACCATTTTTTGAAATGGGTGTTTACCATTCCTCTGGTAATCTCCTCAATTCTTTCAACGTCTGTTTGCCGGCAAATAAAGTCAATGAATAGTTCGACTATGGATGCATGCTTTCGCGCAGTTCTCTCTGAGTATTTGGTCAACAGGAACTGGTGAAATTCTTGATTCAGGCCCAATAAGGACTGCCGGAAGGGCTCCCTTTTTTCTTCGGCTTCCTGCATCACCTTGAAAAATGCATCAATCTTGTCGCTGGGTATGATCACTTTCCCCGTGTAGACTTTTGCCATGATTTCGTGCTCCTGAATTGGTATCTTTTTTTAACACAGAACTCCCGAATTGAGCCGCTTTCCTGCTCTTCTTTCTGGGGTCTGTTTTATTTCCAAAAGAAACTGCAAAATTATTTTCTCATAAAAATCAAAGATGTACATTGCGGTTACTTAGAAGAATCGAAGTATTTAATATATACCGTGTTTAAACCTGCCACTTAATTACATTGCTGATATCTTACATATAACAAATTTTTTCTATGATCTGAATTTATCATTGTATAAATGCAAATCGTGTCTTAATAAGACACGATTTGCATTTTAAATATAACTGAATATGCTTGAAAATATTGTGCACGAGCATGTAAATAGTGTCGCCCTGCCTTGGGACAAATTCGATGTGCCTTGTGCTCCAGTTACTTAGAAGAATCGAAGTATTTGATATATTCCATGTCCAAGTCTGACAGTTACCTATGTAATACCTCTTTTAAAAATTAGTATTGTAACCACAGAATCCAGTAAATAATATTTCCAGCCTTAATGCAGCCCGAACATTCCATTTAAGTGGCGTGAAATGGCCGTAGCCTTTTCACGTCCGCTCGAATGACTTATAAGGTTTAGGCAAATTCAGCATTTTAGCTTGTGCTGCTTCCAGGATAGAATCCCGAATAAAAGAACTCGCATCCAGGATTTCTATACCAATTAATTCACCATTTTCATTTAGCTCGGCTGTTATATTTGGGCTTAGTTCTACGCTGCTGGCTTCATTTTCATCGGAAATAATAAGATGCAGAATGTCCTCATCTTTAAAGTAGGTCATTTTTGTTTTATTCATATACAAATCTCCCAGTTTTTAGACGAAAATTAATTTGTTGGCGTGTTGTTGTATGAATTGTGATTGGAGTTATGGAATCATCACTTTTCTCATATGGAATCATTACCAAACGATCATCATGGCTGCCAACTGCAATTATACGCCGTGTTATTGTATCAAAATATCTTTCACCAGAATATCGCAATATGTTTTCAATCTTTGTAAGTTCAAATCCTCTCAAATCAGCCCTATATTTGATATAATCAGACCAAATGATTGAAGCTTTCTCAAGATCTTCCAATTCTGCCTCCAAAAGTGCTCCGCTGACTAATATAATTTAGCACTGAAAAACAAAACTGTCATCATCATTTTTCATTTTGAATCATCCAGAATTCTATCTGCATAACATGCTTAAAAACATAAGCTTTTTCAGTCAGAGTTCATCCGCTAGTTATATTTTCCTTCCTTAAAGTAGATTCCAATCATGTGCAAAAAATCCAATTTACAGATCATAATGATAATCTCAATTTTCAACTAAAGCCTTTACATCCAGTTCGCAGGGCGTGCTTTTTTGACTTTGGATAATCTCTACAGTGCTTTGGCTTGGTATCATGGATTCGACAGATGTATTTGTCCTTATTTTGAAGCTTTCTTAACCAAGGACATCTAGTTACTTCTTCTCCGGTTCTGGGACTTATCCAGAGATCTGTCCCAACAATGTAATCCAGAATATCCCAGCGGCCTTCTTCTTCCCATCTGACCATATCCTCTTCATATGCGCTTGTGCAAAATGCATCATATAAATTTAGGCAGCAATACCCACATTGTATGCATTGATATTTTTCCATTTCTGTTTCAACCCAGATGCCTGCTTTCTTTTCAGGACCTGAACCAATATATGCATTTAAACCCATAACCATTCTGTAAAGCTTGACAATGTCTTGAGCACTTGGAAGTTTTGAGGAAAAGACTTGGGTAAGCAAATCATCAAATTCATGCCAATTGTAAAATCTTTTTTCTTTCAAGTTTTCAGGTTGATGCCAGACTCCGCCATACTTTATTCCCATTGGCGGACATTCCTCTTCTCCAGGTACAGCCTTGCCGCCTACGAGAAATGAGTATACCTTTGCAAACAAATCATACTGTTTAGGATCGGAACTAAAATCGTCCAAGATTTCTTTAATCGCCAGGGAAAAGCTGATGAACTTTTTATCTTTTTTGCTCATTATCGTGATACTTCTTTATCAAAATATAACGCCGAGATTAGCGGCGTGGTTTACCGCGATCGCTGGATTGACTGGTAGGGCCAACGTATTTGATATATTGTGGCTATGCCTGACAGTTTCTTCCTTAATACCTATACTATTTCGATGTTTTAAAAATCGGTATTGTTTCCCCGGAACCCATTTCTGTCAAATGTGTAGAAACTAGCCCTCAGACTCCTGCACTTCTAACACGGCCACCACGCGGCAAGGGGCGCCGCTGAAATTTTTAAAAGGCGGTGGGAGTATGATCAGTTCGCATTTGTCCTGATCGATCAAGGTTAGATTTTTCACCGCTTCAAGGAGGACGATTCCAGCGCCAAGAAGTGTTTTATGGATCGCCTGGCCGGGCTCATCAATCGGACTGGGCGAAGGAGTGATGCCAAGCAATCTGATCTTCCTGGAAGCAAGGAATTCAGCCGCCTCCAATGTCAAGCAGGGAAAACCTTCAAAAAAAGCAACCGGATTGAAATTTTTATCCCACCCAGTTTTTAGGAGGACTCGCGCACCTGGTTCAAGACGGTCCACGTGCTGCTGTAGATCTTCCCTGGTAATCAGGCTACTCTTTCCTTTGCCAGTAAAGTCCAGGATAATTGCCTTTCCAATCAGGGTCTCAAGGGGAATCTGGTCTATCGTAATTCCTTCCTCTATAAAGTGTGACGGCGCATCTAAGTGGGTGCCAAGGTGATTGTTAAACTGGATCGACTGGACAGTGCAAATGTCTTTCCCAAGGGTCATAAGTTCCCTGATCTCCGGCTGCGGCTCCTCAGGCCAAACCGGCATATCTTCCTCAATCAGGTGGGTCAGGTCTATGTAATGTTTCATTGAGAAGTCCTTTTTAAAATTTCTTTATTAACCGCTTGATACCTATTTTAATGTTTTAAAAATAAGTATCGTGCCCCCGGAATCCAGTAAGTTGTTTCAGAATTAATGTCCCGCTTTACTACCTCTTTATAGGCCTCAGCATAACCCTGTTTGTTAGTGATATCCCAGCCCAGTTCTTCAAAGAATGGATTGATAAATTCAAGACGCACCTGGGTTTTGTTATACTTGCCCTGCATGTAAGCCTCCAGGTTGCGGTCGAAACGCTCGATTAACTCAAGACCTTTAGTGGGAACAGTCATGATTTCTCCATAGTCCTTTAACGCCACAAATCAGCCGTCGCTTAAAGCGGATGGCTATATTTACATTGTTAGGCTATTTATCAATTCCTTTTTATAGAATGCCCAATGTCAAAGGCTGCCTCTTCTTCCGCCACGCTTGGGCTTAAAACGAGTGTGGAAAAAAATTCCGAGGATCAAAATAATAAATGCACCAATAGGTGTCCAGTATAGTTCAGGACGGATGCCCTTCTCCAAAACAGCTTTCTGTGGGTTTTCCGGGTCAAAATAAACCCATACGCGAGTCCCTTTCGGGTAACGACTTACAATGGATTCTATACCAAACATCCGGATATGGAATGCATCAGCGAAGGATACATGCTGCCCCTTATAAGTTTGGTTGCCAACAGCATAATTGTAGCGAATTTGAACACTGGCCTTTCCCGTTGGACCTACCATCCGGGAATATATAATGGTCCCTCGGACCCTGGGCCAGTCATTTCCATTATAGGCATGGATTAATGCCCAAAGCCCGAACAATAGTGCTGAAAAGCTTAGGAAGATAAAGAGCCGGAGCATCCAAACCCCAAACTGATTGCCTAAATCATTCAATGATTGATTATGCATGGTCATGCTCTCCGATGGGATCAAAAGAGGGGTTATAATACTGAAATCACTTTACCTGACAACGCGTATCTCATAGTGTATCTCATAGTTCTTTATCAACTGATTTCTCATAATACGATTATTTTGAATGCAAACGTCCCGCCTGAGAGGCTACGGGGATTGGCGCGACAGAGAGCGACGCTTCTCGCAGCCCTGCTCTGCGCTTATTCTGCCGCTACTTCATCCTATTCTTCCAGTAGCCTGGTTTCCGGTTTAGCTGCATTACCGCTACAATCAAAATTTCTTCATCAAGGATTTGGTAGATTACTCCATATGGAAAACGGTTCGTTAGGCATCGTTTTGTGTTTTCAGACGACGGTGACCATGCTTCTGGAAATTGTATGATACGTTGGATCGCAGAATAGACTTCTTTGGCAAATTCAAGACCAAGGCCAGGACGGCATTCCTCATAGTAGTCTATCGCTTTGTTGAGTTCAAATTGCGCGGAAGGGTGGAAAGTGTATCTCATTTGGATAAGCGTTCCCGAACTTCTTCGAACACCTTCTCTCCTGGGACTGGCCTGACCTTGCCGTTTCGTACCTCTGCAACTCTCTTTTCAGCCTCTTTGGCCCATAATTCGTCAATCTCCTTCTGAGATGGGTTCAAGCTGTCAAGTAACCTGTTAATCAGCTGGGTCTTTATGTCAATTGGTAAAGACTCAACCATTGACATTAGTTCATTTGTGTCAATCATAGTAATCCTCCTATTTTTCATTTATACGAAAATTGTTGGTACTTCGCTATCTCGAATACCACGTGAACCGCCTGAAGAAGAAATGATCGCTTCATGAAGCTCAAGAACTTCCAGGAGAGAAAGATAGCGCATTACGCAAGACGATCATAAAGTTCTTTATTCTTAGACAATACTCGATGCATTGCTGCTTCGAACTCTGGTTCCGGCTGGGCAATAATATCCTCAATTGACGCTATAACAAACTGATCGGGCAGCAGGCCAAACTTTGCTGCTTTTTCCCTAAGAAGTGTGGCTTTTGAGTCCTCAATTTCCACAGTGATTCTTGCCATAACGGATTCCTCCAATTATCACAGTATAGGCAATATAGCACAATACCATCTGGTCTTCAAATTTTTCCTCATATAACATAAAGGCGTATTATTTTACGTCTCTATAAATTAATATTCCCAAAATAGATAAGAAAATGAGATAGTTAGAAACTTCATAAAAAGGGTTGGGTCTTAGCAAATACGGCGTTTTGTCCATTGCCGTAAGCAAGTGTTTCTTCGTTATCTGCTTTATACCTATTTTGATGTTTTAAAAATAGGTATCGTGTCCCCGGAATCCAGTACAGTAAGATGTTTTAGAACCAACATCCCATTTTATGAAATATATTGTGAAATCTCCTTTTCTCCCATATCTTTTGGATGGTATTTTCTGTGGAATAAGATATAATACCTTTCCAAATCACATAAAGGACTTGATCGATCAGTTTAATATAACGAACCCTATTGACGCTACTTGTTAGAACAGCCAAAATTATTATTGCTTTTCAAATAGGAGATAGGAAAAATGAAGGACAGAGAATTGCTTGAACGAATTGTCTTAAACCCAAAAGTCATGGCCGGAAAGCCGGTCATTAAAGGGACCCGTCTGACAGTAGACTTCATTCTTAACCTCATGGCCCACGGTACAACTGAGGATGAGATTCTAAATGAATACAGGGGGCTCACCAGTGAGGACATTCGAGCTTGCTTTCTTTTCGCCACAAAATCCCTCGAAAATACTGAATTTATGCCACTCGTGGCGGAGAATTAATAGTGAGATTTCTCGTTGATGAATGCACCGGTCCTAAGGTAGCCGCTTGGTTGCGAGAGATTGGTCATGAAGTCTTATCAGTGTATGAGGAGGCAAGGGGCCTGGATGATGATACCATCATCAAAAAAGCGGCAAAGGAAGGATGGATTTTAGTAACTAATGATAAGGACTTCGGCGAGAAAGTATACCGCGACGGACAACTTCACCGCGGCGTTATTTTGCTGCGGCTTGAAGATGAAAGTGCTTCCTCAAAAATCAAAGTATTTGAGCGCCTATTGGAAGTATACAAAGACCGTCTGCAAGACTCATTTGTGGTAGTTACTGAGAAACAGGTACGTTTTGCCCGGCGCTGACATAGACCCGGTCGTCCCAACCTTGGGGTTCATTATTCCTTTGTGAACGGTTGAATCCGTTTTTACGACCTCCGCTTAGTCCAACCATGGATTGTATTATTGTTTTACCCAATACAAATCCATAATACGTTAGGCAAAAATAGAATCGCCCCCTTTCTTCATAGAGAAGTCCTTTTTAAAATTAGTATCGTGTAACCGGAATCCATCAATTGTCTTTGGCAAATCCATACTCTCTCCGACATTTTTCAGCGGAATTAAGTAGACAAATCGTGACTACACAGGTTCAAAGTTCCGGGTTCACGCCTGCCCGCCAGATGGCAGGCGGGGTTCAATGGCTATTTGCTGAACCATTAACCATTAAACGCGGGTTTTTCATGAGCCGGTTGAGGAGTCTTGGCATGGACAATAGTTCATGGCTCCAAGTTGAACCCCTGAACTGTGAACCCCTGGCCCAGACCTGATTTCAAGAAGTTGGATTTAAAAGATATACTTTTAAATAGTCAGGAGTTGCTTTCCTTAATAACGGCCATCGCGCCAGGGCGGGCTTGAACCTGACAACCTGGGTATTTACGACAAATCTAACATAAAGATCAGCAGATCGGTTTACATCGTCCGCTGGAGCGACTGGCTCTGCCTGTATTAAAGTTACCAAAGACTTCTGACATGTTTGTATTTGAGGATACTCTGGTCTTTAGTGAGGATAGTGGCGTTTTCTTCTCGTGCTGTTGCTACAATAATCTGATCTGCAGGATCATCGTGGAAAGGCTGTGGTAAAATGGTCGAACGAAAGGCCAAAATCGGAGAGAGATGAACTAATCTGAGTTTGGGCAAATCGAGAGCTTCATGTATCCAATCTTCCAGATCACATGAGATGCCTATCCTGCCTTTTTCGAGAAGCTTGCTGAATTCCCAAGGAGAAATTGCAGACAAGAGAAGCTCATCGTATTTACTTGTATTTCCGATTAAAACCTTGACTTTATGTGACAGATTCTGAGGATGCATGTGCCACCAGATCCAGGTATGAGTATCGAGTAGGTATTTCATTTGCAAGCATCCCACATCTCCTCACCAAGAGGAGAGACGATGTCTTTTTCGAAAACAAGATAATTTGCAAGTTTACCCGGCTTGGGGTTCATGTCCGAACTGCGATATGGAATTATCTGAGCAAGTGGCTTGCCTCTTTTCGTTATGATTATGCCTTCTTGTGATTTTGCTACTTGATCCAGTATTTTCAAGGCATGTGCCTTAAATTGGCTTATGCCCATAGTCCGCATTCAATCACCCCCTTTTTTATTCAATAGATATAATAGTCAAATAAACTGGTCAAGTCAAGATAAAAAGGAGTGATAAACAGGAGTGATGCTATTAGTGGCAGAACATAAATTGTGTCGTTCAGGAATCGGCTATGCCCTGTTTTTCCAGTATCCTGGTTTTTGATGAAGATGGGCAATCGCGATGATGAATGTCTTTTCAGTCCCGATCCGATAAATCAGGCCATAGGGGAATCGCTTCAAGAGATACCTCCTGTATTCACCTTCATAGACTGGCCAAATCAATGGAAATTGCTGAATCCTTCTTAATCCCTGCTCTATTTCTTCAAGAAAATCGCTTCCGAGACCTATCAATCGTACTTAATAATAGGCGGCCGCGTCTTTAACCTCCTTGTCGGCATCGTGATGAAACTCTATTTCGTACATAGGAGTTTTTCGCGAGCTTCCCTAAGAACTTAGTCATATGGCTTAGTTACGGATGCACCGGCCCTGATCTCTTGATCCCTGCGACGTATTTCGGCAAGCCAAGCGGATTTGACATCCTTGTCTTCTTTCTCATCAAGACTCTGAATTAGTAGCTCGGCTAGTTCAGCCTTACTCTCATCAGGCAAAGCCATTGCTTTTGTGGTAACTTCTTCAAACTCGCTCATAATTTTACCTCCTTAATATAGACGTGATTCATCTGGCGTATAACCAATCTTCCTAAAACTTATATTTCTTAATGCCTCAGCTTTAGGTGTCAGGTGTAGCCGCTGTTTATTGGATTGAGTTCGACTTTTCATGTCATCTCAATCCTTAAAGGTTATGTTGTCTCCTCACATTTACAGAAATCGCCTATAAATTTATGCATACAATGCTGGCAAATATCACATTCCACTTTCGTGCCATCACCAAAAACGGAAGCATATCCACCGCAAAAGCGAATATGGTGGAACTCCTCTATTTCAAAGGCATCCTGTACTTTGTCATATTCCTTTCCACATACATCACATTTTACAGAGACGATCTCTTGCATAGGTTTCTTAACCTCTTTGTATTTAATCATTCCCTATCCTCTGCAACATAATGCATGTTTCGCGCGGTTAGGTTACAATCCTCAAAATTACAAATCTGTAAAAGCTTGATTTACCCTTTTCAAATTACCCCCTCAGGCACTATTAATGAATTAATTCATAAAGACAGGAGGTGGAATCGATGATCTATG
>JAUWZV010000081.1 GCA_030615105.1 Desulfobacteraceae bacterium | reverse complement strand
GTAGGTCAGGTTCACACCCATTGTCTGTGCAGCGATGTCTGAATCCCTGATGGCAATAAAGGCCCTGCCAACCTTTGTTTTCATGAGGTTCCTGGCAGCCCAGGTTAAGAGAAAGGTAATTGTTATGATTATGAAGTAGAGCTCTCTGTCGCTTGAAACAGTGTAAGGGCCAAATGTGATCTCAGGTGCCTGTATCCCCATCCTCCCTCCGAAAAACTTCCAGCGACCTATTAACTGGGTGATAGCCATACCGAAACCAAGAGTAGCAATAGCAAGATATGGGCCTACTAACCTGAGTGCAGGGATACCAAGGATAAAACCAAAAAAGGCAGAAAAGACACCTCCACCAATAAGTGCAATGAGAAATGGGAAAGAAAGCTTGCTCATAAAAAGAACAGTAGTAAAGGCCCCTATGGCAAAGAATCCGGCATGGCCCAGAGATATCTGGCCGGTGTAGCCCACCAGCATATTCAATCCGACAGTAACAAGAACGTTGATGGCCATATAATTGGCCATGTAGATATAATAGTTTGACACCAGAAATGGAAAGGTAATTAGGGCAGCTATGAGCATCAGGAACCAGAACCAAAGTACCTTGCTGTCGAGAAGCTGAATATCCTCGTAATAATCCCTCTTTATATCCATAGTGAGTGTCTCTGTAAAAAGTGCCTAAAGTATAAAGTGCCTAAAGTGCCTAAAGTTCAAGATAAACAAATTATCTTATAACTGTAATTACTCAGTATCCTGTGGATAAAACCCTTACGGCCCGCCCTGGTGCGATTTTGCCCGGCACACGGCATTTACGTTGTAGAGCTTCAGAGGTTGATATCATAGAACTACACACGTAAAATCAGGTCTGGGCCAAGGGTAAACTCCTATTTAGGAATTTAGGCGTAAGCCTTTTATCATTCCTCTGAATATTGAGCAGTTACTTATAGCTTATAATTTTTAACTTTAGTTCACTCGCTTTCATAGACCCTCTTGTCAATAAAAATCCTGACCAGTTCTTTGTCAAGCCTGCCATTATTGGCCTCTTCCTTCAGTATATCCAGGGATTTTGTTTGATCAATACTTTTTTTATATGGCCTATCTTTGGCTATTAATGCCTCATATATATCGGCTACAGTCATTATTCTTGTCTGAAGGGGAATATCCTCGGCTTTAATATGTTTTGCATAACCGGATCCATCGAGCATTTCATGGTGTCCAGCAGCAAAAACAGGTACCTTTTTTAGGTGTCTAGTAAATGGTATATTATTAACTATGTTTTCAGTGTGAATCACATGTGATTGGATTTCCTCTATCTCATATTTTGTCAGATTACCTTTTCTTACAGAAAGATTTTCAAATTCAAAATCAGTTAGATAGTTTCTTTTTTGCCCTTCAAGATCTAAATACTTCTTCTGGTGAATTTCTTTTAATTGTTTAAGTTCTGATTCGGTTAGAAAATTGCCTGTATTAATCCTCTTGATAAAAGCTAAGTTCTCCTTAATTTGGTTTACCCGATTTTTTAGTTCCCTATCTAATTCTCTTATCTCTGTTGCGTTTTTTCCTTTCCTATGAAATAAGACAATTTTTTTCCTCTGGGTTTCGGTAATCGCTGAAGCTTCGATATATTCAAAACGACTTATTAGGGCCTCCATCTCGGCATCTGACAGCCGGGTCCTTTTATCAAGTACCCCTTCCCTGACACCAATTTTACCTATATCGTGAAGCCAGGCAGCATAATTTAACTCTTCAAGATGATCAGGGCTAAAGAAAATATTGGCATAAGGACCTTCATGTGTATCGTTTATGGCCCTGGCTAAGGCCATGGTATACTTTGCGACCCTCCTGGAATGTCCGGCTGTAAAGGGGCTCCTGGCATCTATAGCAGAAACTGAATACTGAATAAGGGCCTCAAAAACAGCCTTTATCTCCTTTATTAGCTGTGCATTCTTTATAGCCACGGCTGCCTGTGAAGCTAAGGATGAAACAAGGGATTCTATATTGGTGTCAAAAGAAACAACTTTTCCTTGGCTATCGGTTGAGTTTATAAGCTGAAGAACGCCAATTATTTTACCCTCTGTATCTTTCATTGCTACTAAAAGCATTGATTTGGTCCTGTATTTGTTTCTTTTATCAAAGTCTCGATTAAACTCAAAGTCGACCTCGGGAGGCAGATTATAGACATCGGGGATATTGAGGGTTTCACCAGTGATGGCTACATATCCGGCGATACTACTTTTGGTGAGAGAAAGGGAGTATGGCTTAAATGTTTTTAGTTTCAGATCAGCTCTTTTTTTCAGGGTATCGTTCTGGGCAACCTCAAAATGCAGACAATTTTTATCCAGATCAACAAGGTAGAGGCTTCCGGCGTCGGCGTTTGTAAAATTGCGGGCCTCCCTTACAATCAATTCTAACAAACGGCTCGGATTTGTTTCACTTGACAAGGCGATCCCGATTTTATTCAGGGCCTCAAGCCTTTCTCTAATATCTTTGTACATGACACCTTTTCATTTTAGCAAGGGGCTGGTAGTTTTCGGTTAGAATTGAAAGATATATAGCTTTAAATAAATTTTCAAGCTTAATCTCCTCTTTTCCCTTGACATGTGAATAGGCATTGGATAGTGCGATATACATGCTTGATGATCTTGAAAGAAGAATTATTCACTACCTCCAGGACGATCTTCCCCAAACAGTTAGGCCCTTTGCTGTTTTAGCGGAAAAAATTGGAATACGTGAAGAAGAGCTAATTGAAAAGATCAAATTGCTAAAAGAGCAAGGCATACTCAGACGCTTTGGGGGGAACCTTAACCATCAACTTGCCGGCTTTAAAGCAAATGCCATGGTTGCCTGGTATGCGCCTGAAGATAAAATAGATGAAATAGGACCTCTAATGGCAACATTTAAAGAGGTTAGCCATTGCTACCAGCGAAGAATTCAAGGGAAATGGAGATATAATCTCTTTACTATGGTCCATGGTAAAAGTAAAAAAGATTGTCAGGACATTGCCAGAAGAATTGCAGAGAAGACAGGAATAAAAGATTATGTTTTCCTTTTAACTCTCAAGGAGTATAAAAAGACTAGCCCAAAATACTTTTAAACAGACTTTTTTATAGCAAAAAATTATTTGATACTGGATACTTGATGTACGATATATCCAAATTCCAATATTCAGTATCAATTATCAACTATTATGGCTGACAGATCCAGAGAACTTTTTTTGAGGGCAAAAGAGATTATCCCTGGCGGTGTGAACAGTCCAGTGAGGGCCGGTCGGGCTGTGGGCGTTGATCCCCTTTTTATCCAGAGGGCAGATGGCTGTTATTTATGGGACATGGAAGGAAAAAGATATATTGATTATGTCTGTTCCTGGGGACCAATGATATTGGGACATCGGCATCCAGAGGTAATTCAGGCAATCAGTGATGCATTAGATAATGGGACCAGTTACGGTGCCCCTACTGATCTGGAACTTAATCTGGCCAAAATGATTGTTGAAACTGTACCTTCAGTTGAAATGGTCAGGATGGTCAACTCTGGTACAGAGGCTACTATGAGCGCTATTCGCCTGGCCAGGGGATTTACTGGTAGGAATAAGTTAATTAAGTTCGATGGTTGCTATCACGGCCATAATGATAGTTGCCTGGTCACTGCTGGTTCAGGATTGGCTACCTTTGGCATTCCTGACAGCCCTGGAGTACCGGCTGACTTAGCAAAACTTACTATTTCGCTCCCATTTAATAATTTGAAGGCTGTAGGGTTGACGGTTGAAAAATTTGGCGACCAGATAGCTGCTATTATTATTGAGCCTATTGCCGGGAACATGGGGGTTGTATTACCAGAGGAAGGATTTTTGGAGGGTTTAAGAAAGATCACAAAAGAAAATGGTATCCTTCTTATATTTGATGAAGTTATAACAGGATTCAGGGTAAGCCCTGGAGGGGCCCAAGAGCTTTACAATATCATGCCCGATCTCACTTGTTTAGGCAAGATAATCGGTGGTGGTCTTCCAGTAGGGGCCTATGGAGGGAGAAGGGATATTATGAAAAGAATCGCACCTGATGGTAATATTTATCAGGCAGGTACTCTATCAGGTAATCCATTGGCTATGGCCGCAGGCGTGACAACACTAATGATCTTAAAAAATAAAGAAATTTATGCCAAGTTAGAGGAAAAATCGAGATTTCTTTTCTCTGGTTTAATTGATGCGGCTAAAAGGGCAGGCGTGGACATAGTTATCAATAGGGTAGGATCAATGGGCTCTGTCTTTTTTGGGAAAAAGCCAGTTTTTGATTTTGCCTCAGTTAAGGAAACTGAAACCTCAAAATACTCATCCTTTTATAGAGAGATGTTGGCCCAGAGAATCTATTTAGCCCCATCACCTTTCGAGGCCCTGTTTGTTTCCCTGGCCCACAATAAAGAAACAATGAAAAAAACGATTGACTCTGCCTTTAATAGCTTTAAAAAACTAGGCAGTATGCAGTAAGCAGTAGACAGTAACGAATCCTAATTTACGCTGTTAGTGTTAAAATTCATGTTTTTTCTGGAAGAAAATTTGTTGCAAATTGTTCTGCTCAGATTGCGATTTACTCCTTACTTATTGCTTATTTCTGCTTACTGCATACTGCCTACTGTTTAGTTCCGGCTTGTCCAGGTCAGGCACTTATAACTTATAACTTCCTAATCTAATCCCCTCATGGTCCAACCAAGTAGGTGCATAAGAGAACTGCTTGAAGAAAATCCGATAAAGACTTCGGCCCCATGCAGGATTGACTCTGGAGGTACATGGGACATTAAGGCCCTCGCCCTTCCTTTGGAGGGGGTGGTGCCTATAACGGTAAATCTGGCTATTAACTTACGAACCTATATTACACTTTTGCCTTATGAATCAGGGTGGGTCAAGATATCTTCTGATAATTTTGATACCCAGGAGACATATCTGTTTACTGAAGTCCCGTTTAATTCCCGATTCGGCCTCTTTTTTGCCATTGTATCTTTCTTTAAGTTTCACGGAGTGGAGATAGTGATAAGGTCAACTTCCCCTGTTAATGCAGGTCTTGGAGGATCAAGCACCGCTGCTGTAGCAGCAATAAATGCATTCTCCATGGTCAAAGCTCTGTCACAGGAAAAGGAGGTTGAAAAGGGAGATATTCTCCATCTTGCATATCATTTAGAGGATGCAGTGAGTGGCGGGATGTGTGGATTGCAGGATCAGGGGGCAGCTGTTTTTGGTGGTGTGAATAAATGGGTCTGGAATTACTCACGAGAGGGGAGACCATTTGAGAGAGAATCCATTCTTGATGAAAATGGACAAAAGGAAATATCAAAAAGGATCCTTGTGGCCTATAGTGGTAAGAGACATCTATCAGCTAAGATAAATAGATTATGGATAGAAAAATTTTTGGCAGGAGACACAAGGTCCGGTTGGATTGAAGTTAATAGCATTGTAAATCGCTTTGCCTTGAATATAGAAAAGGGAAAATGGAAAGAAGGGGCAAAAGAGCTAAGAAATGAGGTA
Source organism: Desulfobacteraceae bacterium (assembly GCA_030615105.1). Taxonomy (GTDB): domain Bacteria; phylum Desulfobacterota; class DSM-4660; order Desulfatiglandales; family B25-G16; genus JAUWNK01. The sequence continues at coordinate 5,674 of JAUWZV010000081.1, read as the reverse complement.
GCTATAAGGAAAGAGATAACCCCTGAGGCCTTTACGCCAATAATCAGCAGACTTATTCAGGAATCTGAAGGAGCTGGATGTAGTGCCAGGTTTGCAGGTGCAGGAGGAGGTGGCACTGTATGGGCCCTTGGTGAGATTGATGATATACAGAGATTAAGAGAGATATGGGCTCGTATATTGAAACGCACTAAAGAGGGGAGAATTCTTGAATGTGCCATTGACCCCATTGGGGTGAGACAAGAGGGAAGGTGCTAGCCACAGGCGTAAAAAAGGGATAACCACAGAGACACAGAGGACCCAGAGGAAAAGGATTTTTTCATTGGGCGGGAGATGCCGCCCAATGAAAAGAAGAATGTCTTCTCTGTGCTCTCTGTGCGGTGGATAGGGAAGAGATATTGAAGGATTGGGATCTAAATAAGATTTTTAGACAACTTATTAAAAAAGGAGCCTCTTTTGCGGACATATTTGTAGAGGATGCAGAGGTTAAAAGTATCGTTTTAGAGGACAATAAATTAGAAAAGGTTATAGGTGGCCATGACATTGGTGTCGGATTAAGGGCTATAAAGGACCTAAGGACAAGCTATGCCTATACCAATGAATTAAAAGAGAGTGCTGTTTTTACCCTCTCTCAAGAGATGGCAACTGTTTTGGATGGAAGATCTGCATTTTCCCCCAAGTCCTGGTCTTTCCCTCTTTACCCTAATAGGTTCAATACCATCAGGGATCCCAAGGGAGTTTTGATAAAAGAGGAAACTGATTTGTTAAGCCTGGCTAATAAGGCGGCAAGGAGTGTTGATCCTTGTGTCCAACAGGTAAGAGTGGTTTATACAGCTAAGGTTCAAAGGGTTTTTACGTCAAATACAACTGGCCAGGCAACAAGTGAAGAAAGGGTGTCAACCCTTTTCTTGGTTCATGTAGTTGCTAGAGAGGGAGATATTGTCCAAACTGGCTATGAACCCGTTGCAGAAGCAAGAGGCTTTGAGCTTTTAGCTAAAGATAGGGTTGAGGATGTTGCCCTGAAAGCGGCAAGGAGGGCTGTTGATTTAATACATGCCAGGCCCGCCCCTTCAGGTTCCATGACTGTTGTCCTTTCAAGCAGTGCAGGAGGAACAATGATCCATGAAGCTGTAGGGCATGGGCTTGAGGCAGATCTGGCCCAGGAAGGACTCTCTGTTTATTCAGGCAAGATAAACCAGGAGGTAGCATCAAAGGAGATCTCAATTATCGACGATGCAACAATTGATTCAAAAAGAGGCTCGTTTTTCTATGACGATGAGGGGATATCTGGCCAGAAGACTGTGCTTGTTAAAAATGGCGTATTAAAGAGTTATATGTATGATAGATTAACGGCAATGAAAGATGGTGTTCAATCAACAGGGAATGGACGAAGAGAATCTTACCGGTTTTTTCCAATCCCGAGAATGACGAACACTTTTATTGCCTCAGGCGAATCAGATCCACATGAGATAATTAGCTCTGTTGACAAGGGACTACTGGTGCTCAAGATGGGAGGTGGGCAGGTGGATACAGTGAATGGAAACTTTGTCTTTGATGTCAGTGAGGGATATCTTATAAAAAGCGGGCAAATAAGTGACATGGTGAGAGGTGCAACATTAATCGGCAATGGCCCTGAAATAATTAGGGCGATTGATATGGTTGGCAGTGATTTAGGCTTTGGAGTGGGCACCTGCGGCAAAGATGGACAAGGAGTGCCCGTCTCTGATGCTCAGCCTACTTTAAGAATCCCCCAGATTGTTGTAGGTGGAACAGAAGGGTAAGAGCGTTATCATAAAAGGAAATAAAAAAAGAAACATAAACTTGCAATAAGATGGCCTGAGAAAAATTTTCTCAGGCCATCTTATTAAGGAAAAGTTTAATCATGATATTTAAATGAGACGTTTATTCTGGCCCTAAAACCAGTGACCTTACCATCATCAATGGTCAAGTCCAGCTTTGTAATCTCTGCTATTCTTAGATCTTTGAGACTTTTTGAAGCTGTGTTAATTGCGGTTGTTGCAGCATCTTCCCATGAAGTGGTGCTCGTGCCAACAAGCTCGATAATCTTATAGGTGCTTCCACCATTCATAGCTACCTCCTTTTTTAAGTTAAGATTAGAGAAACAAGGATAAACTCATCTAAGTTTTTCACCTCCTTTCCACCCTCAATTTTTGTAAATATTGAGTTAATTAATTTATATAATTTGAAGTATAGGAAAGGAATTGTTGAGAGTCAATTATAAAAGTTGCATATATTCTTTTGGCTTGACCTTTTTAATTAACTCTTATAGTTTAGCTGCATTGTAGCTACTAAAAGTGTCCAAATACACCTTACACTTTAGGTAAGAGGATTCTATATGTTTTCTTTTCAGAAAAATTCACTTTTGTTGGCACGAAGATTAGACATGATAGCGGCCTTAGCCATTTTTACCATGATGGCCCTTACATGTGTTGATGTTTTTTTGCGTTATTTTTTTCGTAAGCCCATCACTGGAACCTATGAGATTGTCGCCCTTTTAGGGGCGGTAGCTGTTTCATTTGCCATGGCCCATACATTGGCAGAGAAGGGTCATGTTGCAGTGAGCCTTATCGTGCAGCTCTTTCCTAAAAGGTTGCAGGGCATTATTGAGAGTATAATTTCAATCTTTGGAATCATGCTGTTTGCCCTCATTGCCTGGCAGAGTGTCTTGTATGGTGTGGACTGCCAGAGGTCAGGGGAGGTTTCTATGACCTTGGAGCTGCCTTTTTATCCGATAATATATGGGGTTGCCTTGTGTGCAGGGATTGTCTGTTTAGTCCTTATGGTGGATTTAGCAAATGCAATAGTTAAGGTGAAAGATAAATGACTCTGACCACAATAGGTATAATTGGCCTCATCGTCCTGGTAATCCTTCTTTTCTCCAAGATGCCTGTCGGCTTTGTAATGGCATTTATTGGTTTTCTTGGTTTCAGTTATGTAGTTACCATTACTGCAGGCCTTAGTTTATTAGCCAGAGATATATTTGAGACATTCTCTTCTTACAGCTTAACAGTTATCCCTCTTTTTGTATTTATGGGACAGATTGCCTTCCATTCTGGAATAAGCAGAAGATTATATGACTCTGTTTATGTATTTATGGGCCATTACAGGGGTGGCCTGGCCATAGCCACAATTGGGGCCTGCGCAGGATTTTCTGCAATATCAGGATCAACAAATGCAACCGCCGCTACCATGGCAACTGTCACCCTCCCTGAGATGAGACGCTACAAATACGATATGAGTTTGGCTACAGGAACAGTTGCTGCGGGAGGAAGCCTCGGTATACTTATACCCCCGAGTGTTATATTTATTGTATACGGTATCATGACAGAGCAATCTATTGGTAAGCTCTTTGCCGCCGGAATCTTTCCAGGTATAATTCTAGCTATTTTATTTATTATTACTATATATATAAGGGTGAAAATAAATCCAGGGCTTGCCCCTCCTGGACCAAAAACAACACTAAAAGAGAAGGCGAAATCCTTTGTAGGGGTTTTAGAGGCCCTGATTATTTTTGCCTTTGTTATGGGGGGTCTTTTTTTTGGGATATTTACACCAACCGAGGCAGCGGCTGTGGGTGCCTTTTTTACATTGCTTATTGCTATTTTAAGGAGGAGCTTAAGCTGGAAAGGATTTCTTCAATCCCTTATGGATTCAGCAAGGATCAGTTGTATGGTCATGGTTATAGTAACCGGGGCAGTTATCTTTGGCCACTTTATGGCTATCACCAGGATTCCCTTTATTTTGGCAAATTGGGTTAGTGCTCTGCCCCTTCCAAGCTATGCCATAATGGGGGTAATCATTATTGTATATCTGTTTGGTGGATGTTTCATGGATGCCCTGGCCATGATTATGCTCACAATTCCCATCTTTTATCCTGTAGCCACAGCCCTTGGTTTTCACCCGATATGGTTTGGTGTGGCCATTGTTCTTGTAACAGAAATGGGTGTAATCACCCCTCCGGTAGGGGTAAATGTATACGTAGTTCATGGTATTGCCAAGGATGTTCCCCTTGAGGTTATCTTTAGGGGGGTTGCCCCTTTTGTCCTGGCACTTTTGGCATGTGTGGCAATCATATTGACATTTCCACAGATAGTTCTGTTTTTGCCCGGCCTTATGGGGTAAGGGTAAAGCCCCTATCTTTGTCATTTGTCACTGGTCATTTGTCATTTGTAAGAAGAAGAAAAGAAATACTGGATTGCGAATTGCGAACATAAAAGGTTTACGCCTTAAATCAGGAATTAATCGGAGTTAATCCGTAAGGATTTTAAAAATGCTTGACGGGAGGGAGTGAGGAATTTAGGAATTATGGATGAGTGACGAATGATAAACGACAAGAAAAGATAAGAAAAGGGCACCATGGTTTCCCATGGTGCCCTTTTTAAGGATTTAGACCTGGCTATTAAATATACCTTATCTATATTTCGCAACTAACTCTTTGAGGACATTAACTGCCTTCTTGCCAGGAAGACCCTTCTCTTCCATCTTTGTTTGATATTCAATAATGATTGGACTAACGGACTGTATCCATTTTTGCTCTTCTGTCGGTGAGAGCCTATGTACCTTTTTTCCAAGGTCTATCACAAATTTTAGGCCTTCCAGGTCAGCATAGTCCCAGACCCTGCCGTGAACATCAACCCATTCCTCGCCAACCTCGTCAAAGACCTTCTTAATATCAGGGGGGAGGGATTCATATTTTTTCTTGTTCATAACCACAAACATTGCAGTGGTATAGCCAAGGGCCTTGGTCTGGATAACATAATCTATAACTTCACCCTGTTTCCATCCCTTAAGAACCTCAATTGGGCAGAATGTACCTTCAACCACCCCTTTTTGAAGGGCCTCATAGGCAGCACCTTGAGGCATGGCTACTGCGGCGGCTCCCAAATATTTGGCAAGCTTTGAGCTGAGACCAGTACATCTAATTTTCATGCCCTTTATATCCTCCAGGGAGTTTACATCCTTCTTGGCGGCAAGTATTCCGGGTCCGTGGGCATGAATAACAAGCACCTTAACATCCTGGAGTTCTTTTGGATTCATCTTTTTGTAGAATTCATATGCGACCCTGGTGGCAACCCGGCCGTTTGGATAACCGAATGGAAGGTCAATTGCCTCCATCAGGGGAAACCTGCCCCTGGTATATGCAAAGCATGACTGGCCGATATCGGAAATTCCTTTAACTACTCCATCGTAGCAGACTCTTGCTTTGGTCAAAGTCCCCGCAGGAAAATAAGAGATTTTGACCCGGCCATTGGTCCTCTTCTCGATCTCTTTTATCATGTTAGCGCCAGCAATTGCATGACCATGGGTAGGCGGGAAAAAGTTACTGTAGGTAAGATTGATGGTTTCTGCCTTAATAGATGGCACAGAGGCAATCGTTAAGGAGATTACAAAACAAAATGCAAAAAATAGTGTCAGCAAACCTTTCTTTTTCATTATTTCTCTCCTCTATAAATTAATGTAAATCTATTTAGAAATACCTAATCACTATGAACTTCCTTTATAACCACCTCCTCTCCTGAAAAATATAATATAATTATTATTTACTTATAATTATAGATTTAAAAACCATATTGATAATTATTTGTCAATTAAAAATGTTTTCTTTTTTATAGCCGGCCTCAAAGACCTTAAGATTTATATCTTTTAATTTTACTGG
>JAUWZV010000029.1 GCA_030615105.1 Desulfobacteraceae bacterium | reverse complement strand
TAAACCTCCCATATATGCCTTATCTATTATCCTTCTGCCCGTATTTTTTTCCTTTTGGTTGAGGTTAGACAGTGTCTGGCTCAACAGTTTATTTATTGTCATGACTGTGCTTATCCTTTTTTATTACAATAGGCGTATGGATTGTATTACCGGAGACATGCTTGGAGCAATGGCAGAGATTGAGGAGGCAGGGCTGTTTTTGATTGCATGCATTGGAGTGGGCCAATGATCAGAGGTCACGGCGGAAATATCTATGATCTGGCCCGGAATATTGGCTGCTCACCAGCTGATATTATTGACATGAGCAGCAATACAAACCCATTGGGGCCAGCGCCTGGACTCATTGAGTATCTTAGAGAAAAGCTTAAGATAGTCTTTGCCTTTCCGGAGGTCGGCAGTAAAAAGATTATAGAGGCCTTTGCCAACTATCATAAAATAAGAGCAGACCGGGTTCTTGCTGGAAACGGAACAACCCAGTTTATATTTACCTTGCCCTTGTCCCTTGGAACTAAAAAAGCCCTTATCCTCGGTCCCACCTATGCGGATTATGGGGATGTTTGCGAGATGTACAAAATAGACTGCGAGTATGTGATGGCAAAGGAAGCAAATCTATTTCAGCCCAATATTATGGATATTAGTGCCTATTTAGTTGACACAGATACGGTTTTTATCTGCAATCCAAATAATCCGACCGGTAACCTGATTGCAAGAAGAGATTTGCTAAAACTATGTGAGGCTTATCCCGGAATCCGTTTTTTGATAGATGAATCTTATTTACCTTTTACGGACAGGTATGATGAAACGACAATGATCAGGACTGCTCTTACCAATGTCATGGTCCTTCACTCATTCTCAAAAATCTTTCAAATCCCAGGATTGCGGCTCGGCTTTTTGATTACTTCGCCGAAAATAGTAAAACAATTCAAATATTTTTACCAACCATGGTGTGTTAATAGTTTGGCCCAGATTGCCGGACATTATTTACTTGACCATGTTCTTGGGGACGATACCTTTCTTAGCGAGACCCAGTCCTTTGTCACCAAAGAAAAGCACCTATTAGCCGAGAGGCTCAAAAATACAAAAGCCCTGAAACTTTTCCCGAGTATGGCATCGTTTGTCCTAATCAAGATCAAAGAGCGCTTTAATGCTGCACACCTCTGTTCGATAATGGCTAATAATCGAGTTTTGCTGCGTGACTGTAGCAATTTTAAAGGTCTTTCCGACCGGTTTGTTCGGATTACCCTTAGAAGCCCAGAGATCAACGCTATGGTTGCCGATAAACTCCGTGAGATCTTTGCCTGATATGGAAATCGCTCTCTTTTGGTACATATTACCCATGGCCTTTCTCCTCGATTTAATCTTGGGGGATCCAAGATGGCTTCCCCATCCAATTAGATGGATGGGTGTATGGATCGAGAGATGGGAGCCGTATTTTAGAAAACTTAACTTTAGTCTGGCTGCCTCTGGATGCCTGTTTGTAATATTGCTTGTGTTTGGCACATTTGTAATAACATGGGGGGTTCTTTTTATTGCCAAGGCAATTCACCTATCCCTTTATACAATCATGCAGATTGTGCTTATCTACTACACACTGTCAGTCAAATCTTTACGATCAGCAGTTATGGATATTTACAAGACAATGAAACTGGGTAAACTCCAAGAGGCAAAATACAAGCTATCTCATATCGTTGGAAGGGATGTAGAGCCCCTTGATGAGAAAGGCGTAATGAGGGGAACGGTGGAAAGCGTTGCGGAAAACCTATTAGACGGTGTTGTATCTCCCCTGTTTTTTGCAGTATTAGGGGGAGCGCCCCTGGCTTTAACCTACAAAATGATCAACACCCTTGATTCCATGATTGGCTACAAAGATGAAAGGTACCAGAGATTCGGAAGGTGTGCAGCACGCCTGGACGATGTTGCCAACTTTATCCCTGCCCGACTTTCGATTCTAATCATTTCCCTGGCGGCCATTATAATTAAAGGTACTGGGCGAGAGACCTTTATAACAGCAGTAAGGGAAGGAAGAAACCATCTCAGCCCAAATGCCGGGTTCCCGGAGGCAGCCTTTGCAGGGGTATTGGGTATTAAACTGGGTGGTCCCAATTATTACAGAGGAAATCTTGTGAATAAACCATACATAGGCACCCATCTTGGGGATATAGATGTAGAACATATCAGGCAGGCCTGCCACCTTATGGTTCTTTCTGCGCTACTTTGCTTAATCCTGTGTTGGGGTTGTTTGATTCTTTTTGTGTTATCCGCGGGCCACTGAAACTGACTACTGACACCAAAAGTAATGTCTACAAAGGTAATATTAATCAGACATGGGGAAACAGAATGGAGTTACCAGAAAAGATATTGTGGTTTTACGGATGTAGATTTAAATGAAAAAGGCAGGTGGCAAGCAGGAAGGCTTCTTAAAAGGTTAAGTAAAGAGAAAATCCATAAGGTTTATTCAAGTGATATGAAAAGAACGGTTAAATCTGCTAAGATAGTTTTTAAAGATTTGCCAGTAGAAGAACTGTTAGATCTTAGGGAAATGAACTTTGGCATATTTGAGGGCTTAACTTATAAAGATATCATGGAAAAATATCCCCGGGTTTATGGAGAATGGTTAGAGAGTCCCCTTGATATTATTATTCCCCAGGGTGAAGGCTTAAAAAGTTTGGCAAGAAGGGTGAGGAAGGCATTGAGAAGGATTTTATCTCAAAATAGCAATAAAACAGTCGCTGTTTTTACCCATGGAGGTCCCATAAGAGTAATTTTATGTGATATTTTAAAATTAGGCCTAAAAGAAATCTGGCAGATAGAGATATGGTTAGCCAGTATAAGTATAATTGAGTTTGTTAAAGGAAGAGGCAAGATTCACCTATTAAATGATATCTCATATTTAAATGGATGAGATGATATTTATCCTTTAAAAATGGGATTGACTTGATGAATGTAATCTTGAAAATAATTTTAAAATAACTATGGAGATACAATAAAGCTATAGGTATCACAGATGCCAGATGATGGAAGACTAAGGTAAAGAGGATAATCTCTCTGGCACCTTCCAGCACGGAGATTCTTTTCTTTCTTGGACTGGGAGCAAAGGTGGTAGGTGTTACAGTTCAGTGTGACTGGCCTGAAGATGTCTGCCTCCGGCGGACTATAGAGAGGGTAGGCTCTTTTTCCTGCCCTGATATGGAAAAAATCACTTTCCTAAAACCAGATCTCCTTATTGCCTACAGGGGAATTCAGGTATTGTTAATGTCACCTACAAAGGCAGAGGATATCTTAGAGGATATGGAGAGGCTGGGATTCCTGGCTGGTCTGTCTGGTATGGTAGAAGACAGGGTCAGATCCCTGAGGGAAAGACTAAGAAAGGTTAAGACAAAAGTCCATGAGGATAGCAAACCCAGGGTATTTCGGCTGATAGGGGATGGTCCTATATTTACTCCAACTAAATGTTGTTATCAATATGATGCCATTGTTCTTGCCGGAGGAAGCCCGATGCCCGTAGATTCGTCAGCAGCTTATGCCCCGGTTTCCCTTAAGGATTTGACCAGATTTAACCCAGGTATAATAATAGGCTGTGGAAGGAAGAAGGATGAGCAGCCAAAGGAGATATGCCAGGGATGTATTAGAGAAAACCCTATCTGCCAAAGGGTGATAGATGATATAATAAACTGGAAAGGATGGGAGGACATAAAGGCGGTTAGAGAAGGTAGAATCTATTCAATTCCCTGCGAGATAATTTGCCGGCCTGGACCCAGGATTTTTGATGGGACCGAGAGAATTGCAGGATTTATTAAGTCCGCCTAGGGCGGATAAAGACATTTATGGAGAGAAGATACCATGCTTACTGAGATAGAAAAAAGAGATGGCAAAAAAATGGCCTTTAAGGCTGAAAAGATTACCAGTGCCATTGCCAAAGCTGGAAAGGCAACAGGGGAATTTGACGAGAAGGTTGCTAAAAGGCTTACAATAAAGGTTTTAAATTTAGCCCAGTCCGCCTTGGGCGGAGTGACAAAAATCCCAACAGTAGAAGAGATCCAGGACATTGTTGAGGAGGTGTTACTTTCCTCCACATATCGCAAAACTGCCAAGGCCTACATTATCTACAGGGAACAGCATGCAAGAATTAGGGAAATTACCGATAAGGCAAGTGTTGACTTGGTAGATCAATATCTGAAGAGGACAGACTGGAGGGTCAATGAGAACAGCAATATGGCATTCTCTCTACAGGGATTGAATAACTATGTTTCATCAGAGGTTAGCAAGGTCTATTGGTTAAATGAAATCTATTCTCCAGAGGTTAGGGAAGCACACATAATGGGTGATTTTCACATTCATGATTTAAACCTTCTCTCTGTTTACTGTGTGGGTTGGGATCTGTTTGACTTGTTGGTTGAAGGATTCAGAGGGGTATGGGGAAAGGTCGAGAGTAAGCCTGCCAATCACCTCAGAACTGCATTGGGGCAGATCGTGAATTTCTTTTATACACTTCAAGGAGAAGCGGCAGGTGCCCAGGCATTCTCTAATTTTGACACCTTATTGGCACCTTTCATAAGATTCGACGGATTAGATTATAAAGGGGTAAAGCAGGCCTTGCAGGAGTTTATTTTTAACATTAATGTGCCCACAAGAGTTGGATTCCAGACCCCTTTTACGAATGTCACACTGGACCTTAATGTTCCTGGATACTATGCTGACCAATGTGTCGTTATTGGAGGTGAGGCACAAGATACTACCTATGCGGATTTTCAGAAAGAGATGGATTTATTTAACAAGGCCTTTTTGGAGGTAATGGCAGAGGGCGATGCCAGGGGTAGGGTCTTCACCTTTCCCATTCCTACATACAGTATTACAAAGGAATTTGATTGGGAAAATCCCATTCTCGATGATCTATGGGAGATGACAGCCAAGTACGGGGTCCCGTATTTTTCCAATTTTGTAAATTCAGATATGAACCCAGAGGACGCAAGAAGTATGTGTTGCAGGCTGAGAATAGATAATAGGCAGTTAGAGAAGAGAGGAGGCGGACTCTTTGGTTCAAATCCTTTAACAGGATCTATTGGAGTTGTAACAATTAATATGCCAAAGATTGGTTATCTAAGTGGTAGTCCTGCCCGCAATGTTTCGCCCGTCCACCATCCCGCTCCGCGGGAAGGCATGCCGGGCGGGCAACGCGAGCTAGGCGGGGAGGATGAATTTTTTACACGACTCAAAAATTTGATGGTCCTGGCTAAAGAAAGTTTAGAGATAAAGAGGAAGGTTCTGGAAAGATTCACAGATGGTGGTCTTTATCCTTACACAAAATATTACTTAAGGAATGTAAAGAAGAGATTTAATGAATATTGGAAGAACCATTTTTCAACTATTGGGCTTGTTGGAATGAATGAGGCCTGCCAAAACTTTCTTGGCAAAACTGTTGGTGATATAGATGGGAAGGAATTTACCACAAAGGTCTTAGATTTTATGAGGGGAGTCTTGTTGGATTTTCAGAAGGAAACAGGAAATAATTATAACCTTGAAGCTACCCCCGCAGAGGGAACCTCATACAGTCTGGCAAAAATTGATAGGGACCGATATCCTGACATAATATCTGCAGGCCACGGAGATGGGGATCAATTTTTCTATACCAATTCTACCCATCTCCCAGTTAACTTCACAGATGATGTTTTTGAGGCCCTGGATTTGCAGGACGTCATCCAGCAGAAATATACAGGGGGAACAGTATTTCATATCTATGCAGGCGAGAGGATTGCTAACCCTCGTAGCGTGAAATTATTGGTACAGAAAATTTGCGAAAATTATCATCTACCTTATTTTACCTTTACCCCTACATTTAGTGTCTGCCCTGTTCATGGATATTTAAACGGAGAACATAGTGTATGCCAGAAATGTGGTGCTGAATGTGAGGTTTACTCCCGGGTGGTTGGTTATCTCAGGCCTTTACAACAGTGGAACAGGGGAAAGCAGGAGGAATTTAAAATGAGAAAGATGTTTAAGGTTTAGATAATGTCTGTTGATGGTGGACCGTTGGTTAAATGTTTAAGATTTGAGATATGATTATAGGGGGTTTTCAAAGATTTTCTCTAATTGATTATCCAGATAAGATTTGTGCCATTGTTTTTACTCAAGGGTGTAATTTCAGATGTCCTTATTGCCACAATCCAGAGCTGGTAGAAATCAAAAGGTATGCTCCAGCCGGATTAAAAGAGGAAGAGATATTGTCATTTTTAGACAGAAGGAAGGGAAAACTTGATGCTGTAACAATAACCGGTGGAGAGCCTCTATTACAATCTGATTTAGAGCTATTTTTATCAGCGGTAAAGGGATTAGGATATCTGGTTAAATTGGATACCAATGGAAGTTTCCCTTTAAGGTTAGAAGAGATAATAAGATCTAAATTCATAGATTACATTGCTATGGATATAAAGACATCCCCGGATAAGTATAATCAACTGATAAATAGAAAGATAGAAAAGACAAAGATTATTGACAGCATTAGACTGATTATGGATTCAGGATTGGATTATGAGTTTAGGACCACTGTTATGGGAGCCCTTTTTAAAAAGGATGATTTCTATAAGATCGGCAAGTTAATAAAAGACGCCCGTTTATATATTTTGCAAAGGTTTGTCCCCTCTAAGACCTTAGATGATCAGTTTTTAGATATGCGCGGTTGCTCCGATGAAGAAATCTATACCTACAGGGAGATAATGGAGGGTTTTGTTCAAAGATGTGTTGTAAGATAATTTCTGTATTTGCGTAAGATAAGCATATGGTAAATTTAAATAGTTAGCCAGTGCTTAACGGGATTCAAACCCAGTAAACCCAACAAGCCTAAAAAAAGGAGGATTTAGTTATGAAGATACTTTTTTGTACTGGAGGTAGCGAAAAATCAGAAAATGCTATTTGGACAGGCGCATCCCTGGCCACTAAGTTAGGGGCAGAGGGTACTGTCCTCAGTGTAGGTCCACCACCTGATATGATATACAAGATGTTCGGTGCGGAATTCAGGAAGTCTGAGGTGACAATTGATACAGATCGGGCTGTTGCCAAAAATACCTCTAAGTATGCAGAAAGCGGTGCAAAGATACTAAAAAAGGCCGGTATCCCTGTAGTATCAAAAACTGCGAGAGGTGAGATAGCAGATGAGATCTTGAGAGAGGCAGAAAGTGGCAATTATGACTTTATTGTTATGTCGGCCAAAGGAAAGCCAGGGGACAGGCGCCTATTGGGAAGTAACACGAGAAAGGTTCTTGCTAAGGCAAAAATACCTGTTTATGTAGTGTAACTCGCCTGCGGCAGGTAGGCATTTTATTCCGAGATTGCCGTCTCGATCTCATCCAAAACCTTTTTTGCAGCCTCAATCGGTTTTTCAGCAATCCTGATAGGCCTGCCCACCACTATATAATCAGCCCCATTTTTTAATGCCTGATAGGGAGTGATAATCCTCTTTTGATCATCCTTTCCTCCCAGAGACCACGCAGGCCTGATACCAGGGGTAACAACTATAAAATCTTTTCCTAAGTTGGCCTTAACTTTTTCGACCTCCAGTCCAGAACAAACAACACCTGAACAGCCAGCTTCCTTGGCCATTCTGGCCTTAAGCAGGACCAATTCTGTGATATCGTTAACGTATCTATCGAGGTAGCCTAATTCCTTTAGATTTTTACTTTCAAGGCTGGTAAGCACAGTGACGGCCAATATCTTGGTTCCTGAAGGATTATTTTCAACAACAGAGCGGAGAAGACCCTCCCCCTCATCACAATGTACGGTTGTAAATGTAACTCCATGGGCGCTTGCTGCAAGAAAGGCGCCTTTGACAGTGGCAGGGATATCATGAAACTTTAGATCAAGGAATATGCCTGCCTCACTTCTCTCTCTAATTGTCCTGAGGATCTTTGGCCCAACACTGACAAAGAGTTCCAGGCCGACCTTGAAAAGGCCTACATGCTCTTTTAATATTTCTACATATCGGATTGCCTCCTGATAGGTTGGAACATCTAATGGGAATATGAGGTAGTCCTTTGGTCTCTTCATCTAATGTAATCCTTAAATAAAAAGTTGGACACTATATTAAAAAAAGTATACATATAAAACAAAAGGCCACCGTAGCTCAGATGGCAGAGCACCTCACTCGTAATGAGGATGTCAGGAGTTCGAATCTCCTCGGTGGCTCCAGGATCATCCTATCTCCTTGATTATCTATTCTACCCCTAAAAGACAGATGTTAATTAAAGATAATTATTTCCATAAAGGGGGTGACCAGCTGTTTTTGTAACCATTATAGGACCAACATCCGGGCAGTGCATTATTGGATCGGAACGTAGGATCCTCTCCCCATTGTAACATCAGTTCATGGGCAGTGTTTATTTCCTTAAACCTCTCCCCATCACCACCTTTATCGGGATGATGAACTTTTGCCATACTCCTGTAGGCTTTTTTAATCTCCCTGACATAATCTCCAAAGACCAGACTGTCCATATCTATTTTAAGATGCTTAAGGGCCTTTTTCTGATCAGGGGAAAGTTTAGGGATTCTGTTTGTATTTGGTTTAATGGAATCGGGGTTGATGCTGTGTTCAACCTTTTCTTCAAGAATTGACTGGGATGCAAAACTACGAGAAATCCGCCTACTTCTTTTTTTGTACCACTCCTTGCCAGCCTCAAGGATTAGCTCTTTAAGGGCATTAGCAGGGGAATAATCTGATTTTCTTTCATAGACAAACCTTGATATCCTCTTTGACCAGGCAGGCATTACATCAAGGGCAACGTAATGTTCGGTAAATGAAAAGGCTGCATACCTGGTATTGAGAGTTTGAAGTAATCCCTTAGACAGAGAAAGGGACCACATTAGTTTTTGTCTGCACTGCCTTGAACAGTAACGTCTTCCTGGTTTAATATCCTCAGTTCCACAAGCAAGGCATATTCTTGACTTTTTTTCAGGGAAGGGGGAGAATATTTGCTTCTCATGCATTTTTTTGTCTTTTAATAACACTATATCTATATAGAATCCATTAATATAGAATATATTCAATATTTGCGTTTTAGATGAACCTTTTAATATCATAATAGGCCTGAATATCAAAAGGAAAAAAGCAGTTATCTTATTATTTGCATTTAAGTTGACTTTGATAGTTCAATTTAAGTATTCTAATTGTAATTAATTATTATTGTAGGATAAAAGCATATCTAATGGTGTACGCTTTGCAATATTTAGGGTCAGATCCTTTTGGAAGCGATATCGTTCAGATGGTATTTCAGGCTGGACCGATGGTAAAATTCGTTCTTTTGCTGCTCTTCTTCTTTTCTCTCGTTTCGTGGACAATAGTCTTCATGAAACTAAGATTGCTCAAGAAGTTCAGAGATGAAAACGAAAGATTTTTAGAACTTTTCTCCTCCAGCCGAGAGATAAGTAAGGTATATTTGGAGGCCAAGATATTTAATTTCAGCCCCTTAGCCAAGATTTTCAGGACTGGTTATGCAGAATTTAAGCGGTATAAGATGCCCGAGGGTAATCCTGATGGAGATAAGGTTTTTCAATCACAGCAACCGATTATAGACAATGTACAGAGGTCTGTTAAAAACGTCTTGTCCGCTCAAAGCTCTCGTTTGGAAAGAGGACTAACCTTCCTGGCCACTACTGGCAATACCTGCCCTTTTATCGGGCTGTTTGGGACTGTTTGGGGTATAATGACCTCATTCAGGTCTATAGGCATGAAAGGTTCCGCAAGTTTGGCTGTTGTGGCCCCTGGTATAGCTGAGGCCCTCATTGCTACAGCAGCAGGACTGGCAGCAGCTATACCAGCAGTTGTGGCCTTCAATTATTTTTCCCGGAGGGCAAGAGCATCTCAGATAGAGATGGGGAATTTCATCTCTGACTTTATAGGTCTACTGGAGAGAGGGTTAATTAGGAGGGCCTCAATTGAAAAAGCAAGGGACGAATAGTAATGGATGTGGGAGAAAACAGGCAAGATCTGATATCAGATATCAATGTAACACCCCTGGTGGATGTGATGTTGGTATTGCTCATTATATTTATGGTGACAGCACCCATGATGATGCATGGGGTCAAGGTAAATCTTCCCATAACAGAAAGTAAAAGCATAAAGACCAGAGAAGATCCCTTAGTATTATCTATAACTAAAAAAAGGCTCATTTTTATAGAAAACTATAAGGTTGAATTTGGGTCCCTCAAGGAAAAGCTAAAGAGGATATTTGCTAATAGAGCGGAAAAGGAGATCTTGTTCCAGGCTGATAAAGATGTGTCTTATGGCTTTGTAATGAAGGTTATGTCCCAGGTTAAAGAGGCCGGGATTACCAAAGTGGGAATGATAACCGAGCCATTGCATAAATGACAGCAACTATTTTTCATTCAGGGTTTAAGGAAGACAGATGGGCCCGGATGATTGCCCTATCCTTCCTTTTTCATTTAATGATTTTCTCTACAGTCCTATTCATTCCGCAAACCCCTATCCACTTTCCATCTATGGAGGAGAGAGTATATCATGTTGAGTTAGTTGGGCCTCCACCAGGAGTTGAAAGCGAAGTCAAGGGAACAGGAGTTGAAAGTGGGGTCAAGGGAAGAGGTACAGCAAGCATAGCCAAAGGAAAGGAAACATCTCATATATTAAGGGCTAAGACCAGGCGGATTGGCATTGGGAAGAAAAGGTCTGCCCCTATTTTAGCAAAAAGAGTTTCGCCTAAGCCGAAAGCAGCATACAGAGATGAAGCTCCTCCCCCTTCAGGGCTTATTGATAGGGCCATATCTAAAATTGAAAGAAAGGTAAAAGAGGAAAAGGCAGCCCAACCAGAAAAGATACTGGATAAATTTGCAAGAGATAGTAAAATTCCCATTAAGGGGGAAAGCACTGGGGTATTTGGAAAACCTTCAGGCCAACCCGAAAAGACCCTGGATAAATTTGCAAGAGATAGTAAAATTCCCATTAAGGGGGAAAGCACTGGGGTGTTTGGAATGTCTTCGGGTATAGGCAAAGGTATTCAGCTTTATCAATTGGAGATTGAAGATGCTATCAAAAATAACTGGTCATACCCAGTCGCACTTATTAATGTAAAAAGAAAAAAAGCCCCTGAAGCAATAATTATAGTTACTGTAAGAAGTGACGGAAAGATTTTAAAGACTTGGTTTAAAAGAAGATCTAATAATCCACTATTTGATGACTCTGTATTAAAGGCGATAGAGAGATCAGATCCTCTCCCTAGATTTCCACCTGGTTATCTGAAGAGTTATGATGAAATTGAAATCAATTTTAGCCTCAAAGACCTTTTTCAATAAAAGAGCTATCTTCCATACACTCATCTGGATTTTGGTTCTATGGATAGGTATTATTTTCCAAAAAAAGGAGGTAGAGGCAAGGCTTTACATAGACATAGCCTCACCTTCAATGAGGAAGATATCTATTGCTATACCTGATTTTAAGTACTTAGGTAAAAAAAATGAACATCCAGGTTTAATCAGTAAATTTCCAGGGATTATATCCAACGATTTTGATCTCAGCGGTTATTTTAGGACACTGGATAAGGATTCCTTTATTGAAGGGCCGGGGTCTGGGATTACACGTGACGCCATCCATTTTAAGGATTGGTCTGTTATTGGGGCCACACTCCTGTTAAAAGGTGGCTATGAGTGTATTGGTGAGCAGCTTAAGGTTGAGGCAAGATTATTTGATGTCTTTTCCGGCAGACAGCTTTATGGGAAAAGGGCATTAGGGTTAGTTGAGCAGTCCAGATATCTGATGCATCGTCTCGGCAATGATATCATCTTTACATTGACCGGGCATCCCGGGCCATTTTTGACAAAGATGGCCTTTGTTGGGACCTCAACCGGTCATAAAGAGATTTACATATCTGACTATGACGGGCATAATCTGAAGCAAACAACCTCTTACAATACAATAACCCTTTCGCCAAGATGGTCTCCCTCAGGAGACAGGATGATCTATACCTCTTTTCGTGATTCCGGGACAGTACTTTTCATGCATGATATGATCAAGGGATCAGTTACAAAGATCTCGGATAGAAAAGGATTAAATATTGCTGCCACCTGGAAACCAAATGGAAAGGAGCTTGCCCTGACACTTACTATTGGTGGAAATCCGGACATCTATCTAATAGACATAACAGGCAAGATATTGAAAAAGCTGACCAGGAATTGGGGGATCGATGTCTCTCCAACCTTTTCCCCTGATGGTAAAAAGATGGCCTTTGTTTCTAATAGGTCAGGTTCGCCCCAGGTATATGTCCTTGATCTAATTAATAACAAGGTAGAGAGATTAACCTTTGAAGGAAACTATAATACCTCACCAGTCTGGTCGAAACTTGACCGGATAGCTTTTGCTGGTTCTTCAGATGGTCACTTCGATATATATACTATTTCACCAGATGGAAAGGATCTGCACAGAGTTACCAAAGAGCAAGGCAATAATGAGGATCCTTGTTGGTCTCCAGATGGGCGTTATATCGCTTTTAGTTCAAACAGAACAGGCAACCACCATATTTTTATTGCTAATGCCAACGGGGAAAATCAAAGACAGGTAACCTTTTTTAAAGGAGATCAACTATCTCCTTCATGGACTCAACATTCTAAATGATGACCTGTATCTTTTTTAAGAAAATATTTGAAATCACAATTGAGAAATGATAGTATACAATCATATAGATACTAAGAGCTTATATATAAACTAAAAACAAGGAGGTAAAGGGTTATGAAGAGGAATCTAATAATTGCAACACTGGTGGTCTTTGCATGTTCATTCATTTTTTTGCTGTCCTCATGCGCTAAAAAGCAGGTGATAACAGAAGAAAAAGAGATCAAGGCACCTCCTAAGGAGGTAGCAAAGGTTGAGAAGGAAAAGCCGCCAGTCGAGAAGGAGAAGGAAGCGGAAATAGAGAGGGCAGAGAGGGTAAGGCTTGAGAGACTTAAGGAATTAGAATTTGCAAAGAAGAGGGAGGCTGAGGCAATAGAGGCCTGGAAGGAAAGAAGGGCCATAAAATTTGAGGCGGAGTCAATCTATTTCGATTTTGATAAGTCCTTCATCAGAACTGAATATAGGCCTGATCTCAAGAAAAAGGCAGGATACCTGAAAGATAATCCAAATATAAATATAAGGGTTGAGGGTAACTGTGATGAAAGGGGTACCAGCGAGTACAACCTTGCCTTGGGAGAAAGAAGGGCTAATAGCGCAAAAGAATTTTTACTATCACTCGGAATCTCACCTGACAGGATAGATACCATAAGCTATGGCGAGGAGAGGCCTCTTGCCTCAGGCCATGATGAAGGTTCGTGGGCCCAGAACAGGCGTGATGACTTTGTGATAATAAAGAAATAGTTTTTCTAAAATTTAGATATCTGCAAAGCTTTTTAGGTATAAAACAGGCTTATTCTGCCTAAAATAATCTTGTCCTATATCAATGAAAATAGGCCCCTGATGCTATTTTAGACTTTATGGGTCTGGGTTTGGCTAAACCCCATTAGATTTAATAAGGCGTATTTTACCCCCTGTTAAAAACCTGATAATATTTTGAATAACCCCCATGTTTCCGCAGGGGGTATTCTAACGGGGTAAAGGAGTAAAGGGATGGCTAACATATTCACCCTGCTGCGTAACTTATTTAATTTTCAGCAATATGTCGTGGTCTTGCCAAAGAAAGGTCTGCCTGCCATTGTCCCGCTCTGCGGGGCTCAGGCGAGACGGACTGGTATGCCATATTTGGAAAAGAAATCCAAAAGTGACGTTGTAGGGTTCATAAAATTTCTCATTCTTCTTTCGGTCGTTATTTTTTTTGTAACGTCCTGTGCCTTGCAGGAGGATGTAGTTTATCTTAATAAGCAGGTTAATGCCCTTTACATACAAACAAAGAATGATGGGAAAAGATTTGAGAAATCCATAAAGAAGCTGGAAGAAGAAACTCAGGCAAGCGATGCAAAGCAAAAGGAGATAGAAAAGATTTTAAAAGAGGATCAGGAGTCTCTACGTTTAAATCTCGCCCAGCTTGGGGCCGATCTTGTAGAAATAAAGGAAAATATCCAAAGTTTGACCGGAAGGGTAGAGGAGAATAGTTATCTGCTGAAAAGGGCTATAGAGGAAGATACCACTAAAGAGGATTCTATGGTATCCCAGGTGAAAGAACTCTCTCATATGGTTGGGGACCTGAAGAAAAGGACAGATAAGATTGAGGATTATTTTGGTATTGAGACATCACTTCATAAGAGAGAGGCTGGCCTAAAAAAGGCCTTGCCTGCTAAGGAGATTAGAAAAAAGGATATTCCTTCTCCTCAGGAAAAAAAGCTAACAGAGTCAGAAATCTATGATAGGACATTGGGATACTATAGGGATGGTCAGCATAAGGAAGCTATAGAAGGCTTTAAAAAGTTTCTTAAATTGTACCCTGAATCCGACCTTGCAGATAATGCCCAGTTCTGGATTGGTGAGTGCCATAGGACCCAACAACAATACAAGGAGGCAATTTTGGCCTATCAGGGGGTAATCAATGGCTATCCAAAGGGAAATAAGGTTCCTTCAGCTATGCTACATCAGGCATTAAGCTTTGAGAAAATAAATGATGAGACAACTGCAAATCTCGTATTTAAGAAATTGCTTAAGGATTTTCCAAAAAGTAAAGAGGCGGAGATCGCCAGAAAAAGACTGAAACAAAAAAAGTAAGTTAAAAGTAAGCTAAAGAGCATAAAGCCCGCCCTGGCGCATATTCTATGTATGCAAGCATATGGCCAGATAATCAGGTCTGGGCCAGGGGCGCGACGTGCTTAAATCAAACTGTTAAGTCTATAAGGTACTACGTGCTCGGATCAGCCTATTAAGATTATAGGCCAGGTCTGGGCCAGGGTTAATGTGTGTCGCTCTGCTTTATCTAGAGTTAAGGAGCCTGTTATAATTTTAGGCACTGTAAATCAGATATGACTTTCTTGATTCAAGGAAACCTTCCAACTCATTAGAGCAATCATCCAAGATTTCCTTTATATCTTTTCCCTCTTCTAAAGCAACCCTTATTGAAGAATCTCCGAGAATAAGGTCTATCGGGAGTCTTTTAAAATCATATTCATAGGGAGGTTTCCGCCAGGCGAACTTATCTCTATACATTTCTATAATTAATTTTAGCAAGGCAAGCGAGGTCCGATAAGGCCTATAGGTGTTAGGATTTAATACGTGAATCATAAATCCACGGCAAAGTTCCCCCTTCCATTTATTGAATGTAGGCCTAAAGCAATATTCTTGAAGACAACACCCTTCAATGTCTTTAGATGATAGTCCTTTTTTGATTATAAAGGGGTTGATAAAGGGTGCCCCAAATATCTCAAATGGGCGGCATGTTCCCCTTCCCTCTGAGATGTTTGTGCCTTCCCAGATAACCTGCCCTGGATAAACTAAAGCAGTTTCTAAAAGGGGCATATTTGGGGAAGGCATAATCCATCTTAATCCTGTATCCTTCCATAACATGTGCCGGAGCCAACCCTTGAGAGGAAGGACAGTAATATCACAGGCAATCTTAAAGGCATCCTTAAAAAGGTATGCTATTTCTCCCATAGTCATCCCGTGGCGCATGGGAAGAGTGAAAGGTCCCACAAGGGAGTAAAATTCAGGGCGTAAAAGATTTCCCTCGACTATTACTCCACCTAAAGGGTTTGGCCTGTCAAAGATAAGAACCCTTTTCCCTTTCTTGGCAGCTTCTTTAAGGCAGTAAAGCATGGTTGTGATAAAGGTATATACCCTTGTTCCTACATCTTGTAGATCTATAATAAGAAGATCAATGGTGTCGAGGATATCAGACAGTCTATCTATCTTGTTTCCATAGAGGCTGAATACCGGGATATTTAACTCTTGATCATGATAGTCTTCTGTCTCAACCATATTGTCCTGATCTTCGCCCCTGAATCCATGTTGGGGCCCGAAAAGGATCTTAAGCTGCCCGGGAAGGAAAGTAGAGATTGCATCTTTTGCGTTTTGCAGATTATGATCTAAAGATGCCTGATTAGCTAATAGCCCTATGGATTGACCCCTGAGTCTTTTCCAGAATTTTTCCTCAAATAGATCCAAACCTGTTGCAATCTTAGCCATCATTCCCCCCTTGACTAATCGTAACTGTTCAGGTAGCCACCAAGGCACAAAGAATAGACCTGCCCGCCATCCCTCTCGTTCAGGCGAGGCGGGTGGGTATGAGTTTTACCCCCTAACCCGAGGGGACTCCGTCTTTTCGGCAACGGTTAGGGTGACGAAGCCCGTGTCGGTAAGGGTAATGGTAACGTGAAAAAAGACACTAGACGTAACCGCTGAACGAAACGGGCATCGTAACCGTAACCAATAAACGTTGTTGATGCGGGTACTAAAAGAATAATTCTGTAATCTTAGTGCCTTCGTGCCTTAGTGGCTGAATAGTTGCGACTAATCATTTATAGAAATATAGATTGTGCCGCCATGGAAATTTTAGTATCATTCCGACCTCTACAAGCAAGTATGTATTTTATAGCAAATCCACTAAAAAATGGCATGCTATGCAAGGGTCTCGATTAAAAAGCATGGCCCATTTTAGGAGAAGAAGGTGGTAAGTCAAGCGAAAGACATAGAAAGGGAGGATTTTTTCTATAAAGAATCGGTTTCATGGTTATATAGCCTCCAGAAATTTGGGATTAAATTTGGCCTCTCAAAAACGTCCAATCTTTTAGGGGCGTTTGGGAATCCTCACCTTGGCCAGAGATACATCCATATTGCTGGCACCAATGGCAAGGGATCTGTAGGAGCTATGCTGGAATCTATCTTAATGAAATCAGGTCTGAAGGTTGGCTTCTACTCCTCACCCCATTTGGTCAGCTTTACGGAGAGGTTTCGGATTAACAGAGAGTTTATCAAAAGAGACCGAGCAGCCTCTCTTATCAGTGAGTTAAAAGGGGTTGTAAGCAATAAGGAGCCACCAACCTTTTTTGAGCTGGCCACTGCTATGGCACTTATCTATTTTTTCCGTGAGGATGTTGATGTCAGCATTATTGAGGTGGGAATGGGCGGACGTTTAGATGCCACCAATGTAATCTATCCAATGGTTTCTATTATTACCAATATCGACTTAGAGCATCAGGAATTCTTGGGCGATAATATTATTGATATTGCAAAGGAGAAGGGTGGCATAATAAAGGAAGGGGTTGACTTGGTAACAGGTGTGAATCAACCCACTGTAGTTAGCCTCCTTAACTCTATGTGCAAAAAAAAAGGTGCTCCTTTCTGGAGGGTAGGGCATAATGTCCTATATCGCAGATTACCATCAGGCCTTTTAGGGTATTACGGTCTAAGAGATAGACACACGAATCTCGAGCTTGGACTTAAGGGGAGATTCCAGTATAGAAATGCCGCCTTAGCCCTATTGACTTTGGAGATATCAAAGAGAAAGGGTTTTACTATTTCAGATGAGGCTATTAGGTTGGGCCTTAATGATCTTATTTGGCCTGGCAGGCTTGAGAAGGTTTCTTCCAATCCAGTAATTATCCTTGATGGTGCGCATAATCCATCAGCTATGAGATCACTTGCAAAATCAATCGGGCGAGATTTTGATTTCGAAAAAATGATTTTGGTTTTGGGAATTATGGAAGACAAGGATATCAAAAATATCCTTATAGAGATTTTACCTCTGGCCAATAGAGTAATCTATACCAGGCCGACCTATTATAGGGCGGCCAACCCTCAATATTTAATGGATTTGGCCAGGGAATTTGGAGAGACCGGGGAAGTCTATTGTCCCATACAGGCAGCTATTGATAGGGCCAGAAATCTGGCTGATAAAAGGGATCTGATATTGATTACCGGTTCTCTCTTTACAGTTGGCGAGGCAAAATCATGCCTTGATCCTATAAACTACCCAAGTGAAGATATTTGAAGCTCTGCAACCAAGAAGGGGGTTGCTTTCTCTATGCAACCCCCTTTCCCTCATATCCGGCTGTCTCTCACATAATATAACCCTTTACCGATTATATTGCAAAGCTGTGTTTACCAGGAAGTTTCTAACAACCATTCAAAAATCATCTGTTAAGCGATTATAAACCCTTTCTGCAAGCCTTTTTGAAAGAGTTGAAATTGCATCTCGCCTGTTTTGTTCTGTTTCCAGCTTGTTTTGCATTACATCATATTCTTCATAATCAGAAAGACCCTTTCCAGACCATACTACCTTGCCACTACGGGATGTTAATTTCAAATTTACTGTTACTGTAACGCGTCTTTCGGAGGACGTTTGTGGATCTTTATAGGCGATTGTTTCAATAGTCATGGATTTAATAACCCCGGAAAGAATACTATCAGCCTTGTCTTTGCTTGACAAAACGGTTATATCGTGCCTTGTAACCTCATAAATAAGGTCATTTGTAATTGTATTCTCTATGCCAGCTTCAGAGGTACGGTTTTTAAGGATTGGAATGCACACACTCTTTATGCCCGCAGGAAAACTCCCACTGCCTGCAAATCTGTAACCGCAGGCTGAAAGAGATATACACAAGAGAAAAATTGTCCAAATATTATTTCTTTTTAATATCAATATAACCCCCTTCTTAATGCACAAGATGTTATCATACACTTATTATTAATTTATTTAAAGACAAAGTCCACATAATTTGAGTCCCTGCTTGTAATTCCTTTTACATAGACAGTTACTTTATAGATGTACCTGTTGCCTTTCTCAAGGGTTTCATTGTATATAATTTTATCTTTATCCAAATCTCCTGAACTTTTCACTTCAATTGGTATATCGGCAACACGACTAAAGAGCACTGGGCAACCCTTGCAATCGGGTTCTGAAAGCAGTGTTTTTGATCTATACACAAAAAAACCCTCGGCACCTGATTTAATAAACTCTTTTCGTTCTGGAATGGTCCAGGTCAGATTGAGACTGTCTCCCTCAATATCTCCGGTTAAGTCTTTTACTGTTGGAGGAGTTATCTGCCGGGGCGGGACAGGTGGACCTTTTTTGCCACACCCAAACAAAATAAAAGCAAAACAAATCAGGATTAAAAATTGTAAAAATAGAATTTTACTGAAACCTTTATTCATTTTTACCTTAGTTTTGATTAGCATGTTCCGAGTCTTATCATCCCTTTCAAGTTGTTAGTCTTCAGTCTTTTCCTGCATAAACTGCGTGCCAATTTCTCCAAGCCCGTAAAGGGTAAACATAACTGCATAGGTTTCCTCATCTTCAGTATCTGCATAGTAGAAATCAATTCCCCAGCACTGTGCCCTGTATATAACACCCATGCCTGTCTTGATGTCTTGGCTGTCATACAGGTTACGCTCGTGTTCCGTGTATGCCGCTATTTTATCGGATATTCTTAAGAGAACATGATAATAGACTGATTCGCTTGAATCTCGTTCATACCTGTGCTCAACAGACAATTTATCCCCGCGATTATCCCATATACTTAGTTTAACATTATGTGAGTCATAGGCGCTTTCATAATGATTCCATTTTGCATCGGCATCTATAGAAAAATATTTTCCAGGAACAATTTCTATCTCTCCATATATTGAAGAAAAAGGTTCTGGATTATCTGTGTCCCCTCTTGTTTCCTCGATATTATAACTCTGTTCAAGCTTGAAGCGACAGAACTGAAGGTATGTATACTCTGGAAGTACATTACTTTCATTCTTAAAAGATGCACCTGATGTTTCCCTGCTTTCTTTCAACTTAGCTGTAAATGTGTTGGTAATAGAATATGTCAGCAGGTTTGTTTGTCCAGTCCGACCCTCTGGGTATCTATCCTTTGCTTTTTCCTCTGGTATGAAATCATATACAATCTGGGGTTTAATAGTATGTTTGATCCGATCGATTCCCTTCCCTTTCATATCGAACACTTTATAGATATCCGTAGAAAGGTCCTGCTTAAAATCAAGGAGCTCTCTGTTATGGGTTCTGTCTTCAAAGGAACTTTCATACTCATTTATATCCCATACCGTTTCCCGAACACCAAAAGATGTCTCAAAAGATAAATAATTTTTAAGATTTAATGGTAGATAAATTTTTGGATAAACCTCGGCGCGTTGGGTTTTTGTGTCGAGTCTTTCGTAAGAGTATTTGTATTCTGAATTTAAGTCAAAATAAAGTGGGGTATTGAAAATTTGCTGTTTTGAACCTGTAAAGTTGATGAGTGGCAGGTACAACAGGGGTGAATATGTTTCACTTTGGCGCCTACTTAAGACACTGTCGTACCAGCGGGTCTCCCCGTAGAGGCTAAACTGGGACCAGGTCTTAGTTATATTAAGGCTGTTAACCCTTGTTGTATCATCATATTCGTCTATCCCTCTGCCGAAGTTTTTCTCAAAGTTTTTCTTTGTTTCGTAAAACCCTGTGTATCCGCCTTGGAATTCGTGAAGGTAATCCTGGTCACTTACAAAATCTACATCAAGCTTTAGAGCAAAATCAAATGGCATTGACTGATCGTGCTTCATTCTAAACCAATAGCGGTCAGCATTTGGGCGAGACCCAGCTACATCTTCAAATGCCCAGTCTTTCGAACTTTCTGTGCCATCATCCACCCTCCTGTCATCTAGAAAGTCGAACATTAGGGTCCCTTTTGAGCTTTCGTCTAAAACATAACGGTATTCCAAGCCAAGTTTTTCTCCACGATTTTCCATATGGTGTAGATAGAATGTGGCATCTGAACTTTCATCTATGGCCCAGAAAAAAGGTTGGTTATATTCTACACCTTTTCGATCTGAATACCCAATCTGGGGCGGCAGTAAGCCTGACTGGCGCTTTAACTTTGCAGGAAAGACAAGAAAAGGGGTGTATAAAACAGGTACTTTTTTTACCCATAGGGCAGCATGCTTTAAAAAACCGTAACCTTCTATCGTAACTTTAAGATTTCTTCCCGTTATCTTCCATGCGGGTTTGTCGCCGTCACATGTTGTGATGCTGGCTTTATCGACAGCATAGGAATCCTTCCCAACCTTTTGAATTTTTTTACCTTTTATATAAAAATGGTTTGCTTTAAAAAATATGGTCCCATTATATACAGTTCCAGTCTCGGCCTCCAGATCCATTTCCATGCTGCTCCCAGTCAGGATATCTTCACCTGCTGTCATGATCACATGGCCTTTTGCATATACCTTCATGGTTTTGTGATCAAAACGGACAAAATCAGCGGTAAGTTTTCTGTCTTTTTTGGTTATGATTACATTACCGCTTGCACTATATTGATCGGCTTCTTGGTCGTAACTTATTTCATCTGCTGCAATATGCCATGGTTCGTTCGGATCATTATCATCACTATTGAACAATCGATGAGTCCCATCTGAGGCATAAGCAGGAATTACACTTACAATAATGAGGATAAAAGCAAGATGGGTGATAATGTTGCGAATATTATAAAAAGATTTTAAAGGCATAGCATCTAATCCATCGATAAGCAAAATTGTGGAATTTGTACAGCGGTTTATTCTGAAGCATTAAGTCTATCTTTTTGAATATAAAGTATAAAACTCACTGCATATAAGTTGTAGAATAACATCTTGAACACAGTTAACTTATTAGTATAAAGACAACTCAATTAAAAAAGTCAAGATGTAGTTGTGATGTAGTTGTGAAAATACCGTCTTTCAAAAAATACAAGTTGATGTATTCGATTAAATTTGTTTGTTATAGGTAACCAAGTAACCAACACGATATGGAGAATAGCTATTGGATAGATTACCAATCTCAGTGTTGGGGCCTGAGGCTCATGCACGAGGATCTGGATGAAGACAAAAGAACAATACTTATGTTTAGACTTTTGGGGATAGGCGAGGTAGGGCGATTTTAATAGTTTGTTGGGTTTGTTGTGTTTCTTGATTATATTGGGTTAAAATCACTTTAGGCACTTTACACTTTTTTCTAATGGCTGTTTGCCCTCCGGGGCGTAGGCCCTACCCTCCGACCTGTAAGCCCTACGGGCTGGAAGCGGGGCCAGAGGCTGGCTGCTGAACCCTTACAAAATAAAACAAGACCAAACCCCCAATTCCCATCAAGATAGAAAGAATCTGACCCATAGTCATAAAAGAAAAGATAAGCCCAAGCTGTGGGTCTGGTTCTCGAAAAAACTCAATAAAAAATCGGAAGATGCTATAGAGGAAAAGGAATAAACAGAAAATTGTTCCTTTTTTAAAAGGGCGATCCTTTATCCACCACAGGATTGTAAAGAGGAGAATGCCTTCAAGGAAAAATTGGTAAAGTTGAGAGGGGTGTCTTGGAATATCTCCGCCTGATGGAAAGATCATGCCCCAGGGGAGATTCGTTGCCCTGCCATATAGCTCTGCATTAATAAAATTGCCAAGCCTTCCAAGGCCTAAACCAATAGGGGCGGTTACAATAATAAGATCAGCAAATTCCAAGAAATTGACCCTATGTTTTCTTAAGTAAATGAGGCTGGAGAAAACAATGCCTATCAGTCCACCGTGAAAGGACATACCTCCTTCCCATACATAAAAAAGTTTTACCGGATGGCTGAGATAAAAGGGAAGATTGTAAAGGATAACGTAACCCAGGCGGGCTCCAATGATAAGGCCAATTATCAGAAATAAAAAAAGATTATCTAAGTTTATCTCAATATCAAGCCCTTTTTTTCTTATTTGATATTTTACCAGAAAATAAGAGGCCATGATACCAAGGATATACATGACCCCATACCAATGTATCTGAATGGGACCAAGTTTAATTATTGTTGGATTTATGTTTGGATAGTTCAGCATTAAAGTTATAAGTTAAAAGTGTCTAAAGTGCCTAAAGTTGATAGTCTCGTAAAAAGTCAAAAAGCATGTCATTGCGAGCGGAGCGAAGCAATCTCATATTCCATAAGTTCTTGTATTTATTAGATTGCTTCGGGCTAAAGCCCTCGCAATGACCTCGGCCTATGACTTTTTACGAATG
>JAUWZV010000010.1 GCA_030615105.1 Desulfobacteraceae bacterium | reverse complement strand
AGCGGATTGGGCTTCAGCTTTATCGGGCATCTCCACGAATCCGAACCCTCTTGATTCTCCACTGTACTTGTCCTTAATGATTTTCACGGATTCAACCTGCCCGAAGCCCTCAAACGCCTGTTTTAGGTCCTCCTCGGTGGCTTTGTACGACAAACTGCCTACATAGATATTCATTCTGACCTCCTTTGTATCTTGAATATTTATACCGGAATTTCGACTAACTGTCCCAGCAGAAAAGAAGTTTTCCCGAAGCAAAAATGCGAGTTAGTCTGCCTGTGGCGGATAAACCTTTTATTCTGTGTTAGGCGAAGTTTTTTCTTTTTGAATATTTCACAAACAATTTTCGAAAATCTTTCGAAAATTGAATCCATAAATGGCAAAAGTAATTGCCAAATGGAAAAGTTGTGGTCGCCTGAATAAAGACCAGAAAAAGAGCCTCCAGTAATATACCCTTTCTTTCTCTATTATACCCAGGAACAATATGGATTTTAAGAATGCCCCAAGGTAGCTGAAATGAAAGCGAAATGTCTTTTTTCCCAATGGCTTATAGTCTCTTAAAAATTCCCTAACCCGTTTATAGTAAGGTTCAGGGGAATAGATTCTGCTGATAATCCTTTTATAGCCCTCAATTAGTTTTTCGTAATCCATTTTAGGGATAAAGTTGATCGAAAAATCTGTGTTATCACCTGTCACATCCTTCAATAACCTGCCCTCTTTTACAAGTCGCTGGTAGAGGTTGGTACCGCGAGGAGCATTTAACAACCCCACCATGGCGGTGACAATTCCACTTTCCTGTACAAATGCACTAAGCCTTCCGAAAATTGAAGGAGGATCATTATCAAACCCTATGATGAATCCCCCCTGTACCTGTAAACCAAACTTCTGGATCTTTTTTACACAGGCTAACAAATCACGATTTTTGTTCTGAACCTTATTGCATTCTGCCAGACTTTCCTCGTTGGGTGTCTCAATGCCGACAAATACTGAATTAAACCCCGCCTTAACCATCAACTGCATAAGTTCCTCATCGTCAGAAAGATCTATAGATGCCTCTGTATTAAAAGAGAAGGGGTGCCTTTTTCTTTCCATCCATTCAATTATAGTGGGCAAAATTTCCTTTTTTAACCTTCTCTTATTCCCTATGAAGTTATCATCAACAAAAAATACATCACCTCTCCAGCGCCGGGAGTAGAGATTTTCTAATTCGGCTACGATTTGGCCTTTGCTCTTTGTGCGCACCTTATGCCCATAAAGAACCGAGATATTGCAGAATTCACAATTAAAAGGACAGCCCCGGGAATACTGGATATTCATATCTGCATATTCTTTCATGTTGATAAGTTCCCAGAGTGGAATAGGTGTCTTCTCTATATCAGGAAATTCTTTAGAGGTATAAATATGTTTAGCACATCCATTTTTCAAATCCGCTAAAAAGGCTGGAAGTGTGACTTCAGCCTCATTACACACTATATGGTCTACATCCTCGAAATCTTCATATTCAGTAGTAAAGAGTGGACCACCTGCAACAGTCTTGATATCCATTTTTTTGCACCTGTTAACCACTTCTTTTACCGATGCCTTTTGGATAGACATAGCGCTGATAAAAACGAAATCAGCCCATTCAAGGTCTTTATCCCTTAGTGTGGTTACATTCATATCTACAAGTTTTTTCTCCCACTCCTTTGGCAGCATTGCTGCTACAGTCAACAACCCCAAAGGCGGCTGATTTGCCTTTTTCGAGATAAATTTTAAGGCATCCTTAAAACTCCAGAAGGTATCAAGATATTTTGGATAAACAAGAAGTATCTTCATGCTATCTTCCTTCCTTGTTCATGCTTTCTTTGAAAAGCGACAAAAAGGTTTCGACTAATTTGTTTATATCTGAACTGGTTCAGCGATACCACCAATTTTGGGGTATATGCAATAATCCGTCTATATTTCCCTACCCTATAGGTTAACACCATATAGTGATAAGAAACCTTCGAATCGGCCAAAAGGGAAGCTATTAAAACGTATTTATACGAGCACCAAATTCAAAGTCCCTTTAGGAGATAGGCGGACCCATTTTGAGGGGTTTCCCCTGGGATAACCTCTCTTAATAGGGATTAACTGATTGAAGGGAAAATTTTAACTATAAGGATAGGAAAAAGATCTCCAAGTCAAGAAAAATCTGGCCTTCCTTATAGGTTTGCTCGAGATATATGGAAAATAGTTCTGTATTTAAATCTTTCCAGGGATAGGCCGATACATCATCCTAATTCATTTTCATCGCCTTTTCCAGCTCCTCGATCTCCTGAACTATCTGGTTCCTCTCCTCTTCGGTTAGATCTTCTTCCTTTAATCTTTTCTTCAGACCCAAAAGCTTCATCTCAGACTGATAATCTAAACATGTATATTCCATAGCTATAAACTCATTGGTCAAGATTGTCTTTTCATAATCCACCTGACAGATGCATAGGACTGAGAAATAGCAATAGGTGCAAGCCAGAGAAAGCCTATGGAACCATGTTTCTCTAAAGATATTGCCAGGTTTACTATATAGATTACTAATTCCATAATCATCGTAAGGAAACCCACAGTCAATAACATTGCCGTTTCAGATTCATAATGTTCCTCACTAAGGTACCTATTTTCAAAATCTCTAAAGATTGGTATAAAAATTAGAGTGATATGGATCATTGCAGTGGCACCCAGGAAGCCTAAAAAGGCTGCTTTAGCCACTCTCATAAGTTTATCACTGAAATTCCTCTCCATGTAATTCCCTTAAAAACCCTCTAACTACTATCTCAGAATCAGAAATGATGGTATTCCTTTAACCTCTTTCGCCTTGGTAACAGCCCTGATTATTGCCTTTATAAGCATCTCTTCAGCAATCAGTCCCACCGTGTGATAGTCAACCTCAATATGACCAGATGCCAGTGTAAAGACAATATCACCATCATATATTGTCTGTCCAGGGCTAACAGCCTTTGTAATACCAAGGCTGCCCATCCTTGCCACAGCAGAGGCAGTTTGTTTATTTAATTTCGCATTGGTAACAATTACGCCAATTGTGGTATTATGAAATGCAGACACAGGCCGTTGAACCCCTTTTCTCATTAGTTCTAATGTATCTGCAAACTCATAGCTATTTTTATCCTTCCTGGCTCCAGCCAGAATCTTTCCTGTAGAAGGGTCTTTTACGTCGCCAAAGGCATTTACCACTGCCAATGCCCCTACTAATAAACCATTATCAAGGGAGTCCGCTGCCACTCCTGCCCCACCCTTCATTGCCTGCTCAATCCCATAAAACTTACCCACTGTTGCTCCAGTTCCTGCTCCAACAGAGCCCTCGGCAACCTTTCCATCAGTTGCCTGCTGACATGCCAGATAGCCCATATCTTTGTCAGGTCTTATTTTTGCCGAACCAACTCTGAGATCAAAGATTGCAGCAGTTGGTACAATGGGAATCCGGGCTACACCAACATCAAATCCACTGCCCTTCTCTTCAAGGTATCTCATTACACCTGAGGCGGCATCAAGCCCATAGGCACTACCACCTACAATGCAGATTGCATGCACCTTTGATACAATATGAGAGGGACTAAGGGCATCAATCTGTCTTGTGCTTGTGGCAGATCCACTAATATTAACCCCACCTGTCATGCCAGATGGAGCAAGTATAACTGTAACTCCTGTTAGCCCATCAAAATCCGATGCATGGCCAACAGAAATTCCCTTAATATCTGTAATATTAACTGTCATTGTATTTTACCTTTTTTTATTTAGCTTAATTTTAGCCACAATTTCCATTTTTATCAATACCTACCTTACAATCTGCTGGTAGTATTACTCAGTCTTGCCATCAGTAAGGATAACCAGCGTGCCCCTGCTCACCTGCCATATTGAGATACCCTTTCATTTGACATGCAAATTGTCCATATGCAATATTACAAGCAAAGTTTTGTGAAGGAAAGAATGATAAAGCTGATGAGGGATATAATACAGTGACAATCCGTATTGAACTCACTCCAACATTATCTCATTGTATTGAAACTATAGCTAAAAGGGAATACTGGAAAAGTGTAGATGAATATCTTAAAAAAAGAAAAGAGGACAAAAAACTTGAGGAAAAAATAGAGCTTCTTAGGGCCTTTCTCGAAACAGCAGACTTTGGTAATCTTAGAGGACAATCAGAAAAGCACATTGTAAACGGGGAACGGGTGAAATTCACCCTATCCATTAAGAATGGTAAACCGTTGTATGAGATGAACGTGGAGAAAATATCGCATGGGAAAAATGAATGAAAAAAAATCTTGTAATTAATTGACTCAAGTGATATAGACAGGAAAAATTTTCCTGGAGGAATACAATGATTAGAGAATCCTACCGATCAATGAAACACAGATATATAGATAGGAGGGACTTCCTAAAAATTTCCGGTATAGTCGGCCTTGGCTTGACAACATGCCCTATAGGAGTATCCATAGCCGAGGCAGTAAAATTTGACAGAAAATTATATAAGGTTTCAAAGTCCAGAACAGGCATGGGGACAATAGTGTCTATAACCGTTCTTGACCCCTCCAGAGACCAGGCAGAGGAAGCCATTGCTGTGGCCTTTGAAGAGATAGAAAGACTTACAAATATGATGAGCAGGTTTGACCCTGATACACCTGTTTCTCGACTGAACAGCTACGGCTTTCTCAAGGAGAGCCCCCCTGAACTTTCCTTTGTGATTAATAAATCCATATATTACCATCAAATCAGTAATGGCCTTTTTGATATCACAGTGAAACCAGTCCTGGATCTATTTACTAAATCCTTTAAAGGCTCAAAAAAGGCTATTCCAAATGAGGAAAAGATTACTGAACTCTTGGAACTTGTTGATTCCAAGCTAATTTCTCTAAATGGAAAGACCATATTATTTAAAAAAGATGGTATGGGAATTTCTCTGGATGGCATAGCCAAGGGCTTTATTGTGGATAAGGCGATTGAAAAATTGATGAAGCGAGGCATAAAACATGCCCTTATAAATGCAGGTGGGGATATCAGGACAATAGGTGACAAAGGAAATAACAGGCCCTGGAAAATAGCCATTGAAGACCCCAAAAAGAAAAAAAATTACCCTGACATGGTCGCTATCACAAACAGTTCTATCGCCACCTCTGGCAACTATGAGGTATTCTTTGACCATGAGAAGATCTTTCATCATATTGTTAATCCCAAGACCGGATTATCACCCCTAATTAATATAAGCGTTTCGGTTCAGGCTCCAACAACAATTGCAGCTGATGCCCTTTCAACCACACTATTTATCCTTGACCCAGCTCGAGGCACGAGATTAATAAATTCCCTTCCTAACTGTCAAAGCCTGATGATTACCAAGAATCAGAAAAAGATCAAATCCAATGGATGGCAGGGTATCAGAATATAATATCCGCCATTGCCTTTTTCAGTTCTGACATGGTAGATGGATTTAGAGCCGAAATTGGGATTCCACCGAGCTTCTTAGCAAGACGAGCTGTCTGTATTCTATTCAGCCTATCGCTTTTATTTAAGGCTAAAATAGTCGGGATTTCAGTCAGATCAAGGCTGTTTAAGGTCTTGCTTACTGATTCTATCTGATCTTCCAGTCTTGAATTACTAATATCTGCTACATGGACAAGGATGTCTGCCTCATGAAGTTCCTCAAGTGTTGCAGCAAAGGCATCCAAAAGATCTTCTGGTAAATCCCTGATAAATCCAACGGTATCGGTGATAATAACCTCCCCTTCTTTTAGCCTGAGCCGTCGACTTGTAGGATCGAGTGTAACAAAAAGCCTATCTTCTATCCTTACATGACTTTTTGTAAGGGTATTAAGAAGTGTCGATTTTCCCGCATTTGTATACCCAACAATTGAAACTACTGGAAGACCCTTATCCCTTCTCTTTTTTCTCCTCTCTTTCCTCTGTTGCCCGACTTCCTTTAACTCTTTGTTAAGGATGGAAATCCTATCCCTAACCCTCCTCCTATTAATCTCCAACTTGGTCTCCCCCGGACCTCGACCACCTATCCCACCGGTAAGTCTTGACATGGCTGTATTCTTGGTAATCAAACGAGGGAGAAGATACCTTAATTGAGCAAGCTCCACCTGTATCTTCCCTTCTCTGGTGATTGCCCTCCTGGCAAATATATCCAATATCAACTGGCTTCTATCAATTATCTTCATTTCTGTGTAATCTGTCAGAACCCTGACCTGTGCAGGAGTCAGTTCACAGTCAAAGATTAAAAGGTTAGCCCCTGCTTGAACAGAACGTACAACTAACTCGCTTAATTTTCCTTTTCCTAAAAGAAAACGAGAACTTACCTCTGTTTTCCTCTGGATAATAGAATCCACAACCAAGAGATTACTTGTTATGGCCAGCTCTTTTAATTCTTCAAGTGATTCCTCCGCCTCCCGCCTCAAGGCCTTAGTTACACTAACAAGCACAGCCCTTTCCTCTTTCTCCATACCAAGGCCTGTGCCTGTTTTGGCGAGTTCAGTTTCAAGATCTCTTATAAATTCCGAAAAATTGAGATTTAACCTGCCAATATCAGGTGCATGCTCTACAAACCACGGACGTCCTGAATTATTTTTGGGAAGTAGATGGGCATAATATAGATCGGCCGGAATCCCTTTGTTGTTAACCTTGATGCACAACATCAGATCCAGCTTGAGCAGTGCTAAATCCATTAAATCCTCTTGACTTAATGGCTCTCCATGGAGATGGGTATGGATACACCTGAGGCCCTTCAGTCTACCTGCCCCGGATCTAAACCGGGCTAAATCAGGTATAAGGATGCTGTGATCATTGCCCACAACCACATATTCCACATCGCCCCTCCTTCCTATAAGGAGCGCCACCTGTTTTTTGATGTCGGAGGAAATTTCTGCTAACCGGCGTGCTATTTCTCGAGAGATTATCTCGCCCTTAGAGATGCGTCGTCTATAAATACTTTGGAGTCTTTTTAAATGGCTGGCCTTGAGACCACCTATTTTGCCATATACCTTCTCTATGGCCTTGCCTCAAGTTTTAGTGAAAGATGGAAAAATCTGAAATACCAATATTACCCTTCTACCAATGCCTCTTTAAAGTAGTTTTCGAATTTTGTATATTTCTCCCTAAAGGTCAGATTAAACATGCCAGTGGGGCCGTTCCTGTGTTTGGCAATAATAACCTCCGCCTTCCCCTTGTTTTCCTCTGTCCGATTATACAACTCTTCCCTGTAAATAAACAATATAAGATCTGCATCCTGTTCTATAGCGCCCGACTCCCTCAAGTCAGCTAATATTGGCCTCTTATTTGGCCTATCCTCAACCTTTCTGTTCAACTGGGAAATTGCCACGACAGGGATATCCAAATCCTTTGCAAGGGCCTTCAAAGACCTTGATATATCAGAGATCTCCAGCTGCCTTGATTCAACTGACTTCCTGCTCTGCATCAATTGAAGATAATCAATAATCAGTAAGGATATATCATATTTCTTCTTCAATCTCCTTGCCTTGGCCTTCATCTCCAGGCCTGACAAACCAGAAGAATCATCAATATATATAGGCAGCTCTGAGAGTCTATTGGCAGAGTCTGTCAAACGAAGGTAGTCATCATCCTGCAGGGCTCCCTTCCTTAACTTCCAGGCATCTATCATAGCATCCGCTCCCAACAGCCTAATGCCAAGCTGGAGTCTTGACATCTCAAGGGAGAATATACCTACACTTACCTTGTCCTCCAGTGCAGCATTATACGC
Source organism: Desulfobacteraceae bacterium (assembly GCA_030615105.1). Lineage (GTDB taxonomy): Bacteria > Desulfobacterota > DSM-4660 > Desulfatiglandales > B25-G16 > JAUWNK01. Next base: position 25,874 of record JAUWZV010000010.1, on the reverse strand, counting down.
AATATTTAAGGCCAATGCTGTCTTACCCATGCTTGGTCTGCCTGCAATAATAATAAGATCAGAAGGTTGAAGGCCGGCGGTAAGATTGTCAAAATCTGTAAATCCAGTTGAAATACCCGTAATGTTGCTCTCCGTAGTTTTTTCTATTTTCTTGAAGCTTTCCTTGACCACTTCATTGAGAGGGAAAAAATTTTGATCTATATTCCTCTCGGCTATCTCAAATATGGATTGCTCGGCTAAATCAAGGATTTCATCAGTATCATTAGAAGACTGGAAGCAAACTTCAGAGATATGGGAACACTGGCTAATCAAACCTCTTCTTGTAGATAAATCTTTAACAATTTCAGAATGATACAGTATTCCAGCAGAGGTTGATGTTGCCTCTGCCAGGGATGCCAGATACTTTGTTCCTCCCACATTATCCAGGACACCTTTTTCCTTCAACACCTGGGAAAGCGTTATCAGGTCGACAGGATCATCCCTATTGTATAGGGTAAGCATTCCTTCAAATGTGAGTGCATGGGCCTCCCTGTAAAAGTCCTCACCCGCCAGGATATCCACAACCTGGTTAAGTGCATCATTATTAATCAATATCCCACCCAATATAGCCTGTTCAGCCTCCAGATTATGTGGGGGGACCTTATAGATGGAATGAGCCGCATCTTCTTTTTTCTTAGGCATAACCATCTTTTTAAGCCTTTTCTTCCTCTATCTCAACAGATACTTTGATGTTGGCTATAACCTCTGGGTGGAGTTTAATAGGTACCTCAAACTCCCCAAGAGTCCTGATTGCTTCATCAGTGATAATTTTTCTCCTATCTACCATGATCCCTTCCCTTTCAAGCTCTTGAGCAATATCTCGACTTGTTACAGAACCGTAAAGCTTTCTCTCCTCACCGGCCTTTCGTCTGATAGTTACTATTATCTGCGAAATCTTTTCCCTGACTCTTTCAGCTGCCCCCTTATCCTTCATGCGTTTAGCCATTATCTTCTCTTTCCTCATCTCCAGGGCCTTTAAATTGGCTTTATTAGCCTCAATGGCAACGCCTTTGGGGATAAGATAATTCCTGGCATAACCCTTAGCTACATCTACGGTATCACCTTCAAAACCAAGAGATTCAAAATCTTCCATCAATATAATCTTCATTTACTTGCTCCCATTCATGTTTATTTCACAATCTAAGCTAAGGCTAAGAAATTACCTCACCAACAAGTTCTTCTACAGGGGAGGCCCCGAAAAGAAAGGTGCATGAAGAATAGTAAGGGCTAAGGCAAGTAAAAATATATCAAAAAGATTAACCCTATTACGTAAATTAATCAATTCTTAAAAATATGTTGTTGTTTTGCCAGAGAAAGAGGTTCCATCTTTTAAAATTCTCGGTGTTCCTTCGTTTTTATTTTTGCCGTAGTAAAAGGTAGGAGGGCAATGTTTCTGGCTCTTTTTATAACTAACGCTATTATTCTTTGATGCTTGGCACAGTTGCCAGAAATTCTCCGAGGTATAATTTTTCCCCTTTCTGTAATAAAAACTGCAAGAATCTTTGGCTCTTTGTAGTCGATCTTTAGGTTCGGGTCAGCGCAAAAGCGACAGATTTTGTGCTTAACAAAAATCCTTTTTCTCTTATCATCATAGGCCATTATTCTTCCTCAATTGATTCATTTGTGCTGTCTTCTATTTTATCTTCCTTTTCCTGCTCTTTGCCTGTTAAATCCTCTGGGTCAACGTCTTCATCAATTTTTACGGTTGAATATTTAAGGATCCGATCATCTAATTTTAGATTCCTCTCTAACTCCTTTACTATCTCAGGTAGCCCACAAAAATCTAACACGATATAGTAACCTTTATCAAATCGCTTGACCTCATAGGCCAATTTCCTCTTACCCCACTCATTAACCTTTACAATATAGCCTTTCAGTCTTTTGATTAGATCCGAAAACTTGGTAACTACTTCACCTAAAGAATCAGCATCAAGAGTAGGATTAATAATGTAAATCGTCTCGTAACGTTTCATTGAATTTGACACCCCTTTTTATTTTATATTTTTCTATCCCTGTTACCAAAAATTGTCAACTCATTTTTTGGGAGTTATCTTCCTTTATTCTTCTGATTCCCTGAATATACTTACATAAATAAGTAATGAAAAAATTCTTAAATTTTTTTTGTAGAAGAATTATAAAAACCCATAGGTCTGAACAAATTGAAATCCCTGGCTTATGATAGTATAGTAAATAAAAAACTGGGTGAGATATTTATAACTCATGATCAGGAGTTTCAAAATTGCCTTCAAGATTAAGTAGTTATCCATTAAGCAGTCATATAAATTGGAAGATCTTTATCCCTATTCTTCTTACCCTTCCTATCTTCCTATTTAGTCATTGCATGGAAAAAGATGTAATAAAAAAGATTAATGAATCGGGAGAACTTATTGTTTTAACAAGAAATAATGGCCACTGTTATTATATATATCAAGACAAAAAGATGGGATTCGAATATGATCTGGCCAAGGCCTTTGCTGACTATTTGGGTGTTAAATTAAAGATAAGGGTAACAGGATGGGAAAATCTGATTAATGAAATCTTAGAAGGAAAAGGGGATATCATCGCCGCAAGCATGACAGTAACCCCATCAAGGCAAGATGTGGTCGATTTTTCAAATGAATATCTATCTGTCCAGCAAAGGATCATATTCCATAAAGGAAACACCCGGATTAATGAGATAAAAGACCTAAAAGGAAAAATCATACACGTACGACGTGGCACCTCCTACCAGGAACGGCTAAATGAGTTAAACGAAGAGGGCCTTGAGATAGACATCAAAGAACGTGATGACGTCCCTACAGAGGAACTGATACGTCAGGTAGCAAAAAGAGAGATCGAAATAACAGTTGCAGATTCTAACATAGCCCTTTTGAACCGCAGGTATTACCCGGATATCCGAATCGCCTTTCCTATAGAAGAACCTCAGTCACTTGCATGGGCTGCAAGAAAAGGCGAAAAGGCCCTTTTAAGCAAGATAAATAATTTTTTCGAAACAATAAAACTGGATGGCACCTTTGCCAAGATCTACGAGAAATATTATGCTGGAGTAGAAATATTCGATTATCTGGATCTGAAAAAATTCCATAAGAGAATAGAGACCAGGCTTCCCAAGTATGAAGCCATCATAAAAAAAACAGCTAAAAAATATGGTTTTGACTGGAGGTTGATCGCAGCAATGATCTATCAGGAATCCCACTTTGATGAAAATGCCAGAAGTTACACAGGAGTAAGGGGCATTATGCAGCTCACCCAACCCACTGCAAAAGAGATGGGGGTCAGCAACAGGCTGGACCCGGAAGAGAGTATTCCAGCCGGGGTCAGATACCTAAAAAAACTTCACCAGAAATATGAAAAGGCGGAAGTTAGAGACAGGATACTCATCAATCTTGCCAGCTACAATGTAGGTCATGGTCATATAGTGGACGCCCAAAAAATAGCCTTGGAGATGGGTCTCGATCCCTATAAATGGTCATCCTTAGAAAAAACCCTGCCCCTGTTGCGTTTTAAAAAGTATTACAAAAAAAGTAAAAATGGCTACTGCCGGGGAACAGAACCGGTTCGTTATGTAAATAGAATTTTAACTTATTATGATATTCTTAAAAGAAAGGCCATTGAATCTTAAAGGCTTTTTTTCAAGATTTATATCTAAGCTGAAAGTCAATTTAAAGGTAAAGGCCTAATCATGTGGAAAACTGGAGAGTTCCTTCTGGAGGCCGAAGATTATTAGTATATCCCCCTCTTCTATAATAGTAGAAGATGTGGGGAGCATATAAGAGATCTTATCACTTCCCTCTTCATCCTCCCTTTTGATGGTTAAAACCGTGGCCCCAAAGTGCTCCCGGAGTTTTAATGCCTCCAAGCTATTACCTATAAAAATCCTGGGGGCGGTAACTTCTAATATTAGAAATCCTCCCACTAAAGCCAATTGCTTTGAGTGCATCTTTTGTTGAACACGAAGAGAGGTTGCCAAACCAGAGGCCATATCTAATTTAAAGATCTCTCTGTTGTAAGCCTCTATTACATCACTCCTCCGTATGGTGCCCACTAACTGTCCTTTGCTTACTACAGGGATTTCATCAAGATCAGACTTTCCAAAGACCTGCATAACCATATCAAGGGATTCCTCGGTATTCACCACTGTCACATCTTGATCCATGAGATCCGAGGCAATTACCACATCACAAACACTTTCATAATCCTTCAGGATAGGTCGTAAATTCTCAAGTGAAATATGGCCATGGATTCGGTTATCATTCCCAACTACAAAAATTTGGGAATGGGAACTAGCCATCATCCTCGTAGCGAGCTCGGTTAAAGGTTCCGAGGGAGATACAAGCTCAATGCCAGAAATCATAACCTGAGAAACCTTTAGGCGCTTAAGGACGTTGAGTTCCTTTCCACCGTATATATTCACTCCCCTCCTTATCAGCTTGAGGGTATATATTGACTCTCTGGAAAGACGAGCAGAGATCACCAAACCTATGGTACAGGCGAACATTAAAGGCAGTATTATCCGGTAGTTTGCAGTCATCTCAAAGATGATGAGCATAGCAGTAATAGGGGCCCTGGTGGTACCTGCAACAATTGCACCCATGCCCACTAAGGCATATGCACCAGGGGATGCAGTGGTGTATGGGAAAAGTATATGGACAATTTGACCAAAGATCCCTCCCAGCACTGCCCCCATAAATATGGATGGTGCAAATATCCCCCCTGAACCACCAGAGCCGATGCTAATACTGGTAGCTAATATCTTTGCAATCAGGAGCCCAACAAGTATAATCCCTAACATCTCACCGCGTAAGATCTGGGTAACTGATTCATATCCTACACCAAAGATCTGGGGGAAAATAATTCCAATGCACCCAATAATAGCTCCCCCGATAGCGGGTTTAATATATTCAGGCAACTTCCATCTTTCAAAAAAATCCTCCATACCGTAAAGAATACGGATAAAGGCATAGGCAACAACCCCGGCCAAGACACCCAATATCAAATACAGGAACAACTCGCTGTAATGCAAAAGATCATAGGGAGGAATCTCAAAGGCAGGAAAGTTTCCCAAGTAGTGCCTGGATAGGGCAGTGGCAACCACTGAAGAAACGACAATAGGGATAAACAGGTAGGCAGCAAACTCACTTAGTATAATCTCCAGGGAGAAAAGGGCACCTGCCATGGGAGCATTAAAGGTAGCAGCAATACCAGCTGCAGCACCACAGGCTACTAAAATCCGTAGGCGTGCCGCTGATATTTTCACCAGTTTACCGATGGCCGAGCCCATGGCGGAGCCAATCTGCACAATAGGACCTTCACGGCCCACTGAGCCACCAGAACCGATACAAATAGCAGAGGCAAATGCCTTGGCAAAGACTATACGGGTTCTCATCCTACCATCTTTTAAGGCAACAGATTCCATCACTTCAGGCACACCATGCCCTTTGGCCTCTTGGGCAAAGAAATAGATAATGACCCCCACTAAAATGCCGCCTATTGCCGGGATTAAGACCTTTATCCAGTAGGGCGCTGCCAGGGCCATGATCAGCAGATCCTTTCCCTCCATCCCGGTTGCATTTCCCCACCCGGATTGAGTAACTACACCGATTAGTTTTCGGAACCCGATGGCACCATATCCCCCCACTGCCCCTACAATCCCACCCATCACAATCATAAAAAGCTGGTCGCTACGGGTGAAGGCAACCGTAGTTCTGTTTAAACCCCGTTGAATCTTTGAGAAAAGATTTCCTTTCATTCCAGACCTTTACTAGCCACAAGGATTTTGGTTATTAATCGATTTTGCAATTCGCCTTCAGCGAACAAGGAATACTAATCTTGAAAAGATTAAGAAAAGAAAGATAACAGGTGTCTATCTATCAAATAAGTAGCATTAACCCTATAACGTTATTTGTGTGTTAGTCCTCTAAATGTAATAAACCCTGTTAGATTTCATACGGGACATTCTAACAGGGTAAATCTATCTTCTGGGAAGAAAGATATATTGCATAAAATTGAATAAGTTACGTAACTTTATTTCTTCTCCCTTTTTAGCACTACATACCTTGTATGCCCCCTATGCCTTATAACCATGAGGATCTGTTTCTTTGAAGCTGCCTCCCCCATTATCCTTTTATAATCATCCATGTTCCCAATTGGCTCATGCTCTATCTCCTGAATCAGATCACCCCTTTGCAATCCTGCCTCGGAAGCCGGGCTACCCTTCCTTACGCCTGATACCACTACCCCCTTCTCGCCCTTTAAAGATAAGCTTTCAGCAAGTTCAGGGGTAAGTTCTTGGACAGATAATCCAAAACTTTCTTCAATCTCAGGAGTAGTGGTAGCAGCTATTCTGGTCTCCTCTTTTAACTCCCCTATCTTGAGCGTTAATCTCTTTTCCTTTCCCTTCCTGATTACGATTATTTCTACCTTTTTACCTACTGGTGTTTCTGCAACCATAGATGGCAGCTCTTTCATCTCCTTGACCTTTTTGCCGTCAAAGCTGACTATTACGTCTCCCATCTTGAGGCCTCCCTTTTCAGCAGGACTATCCCTATTTACCTCGCCTATTAGGGCCCCTTGTGTTGTTTTGAGACCGAATTTTTCCTTGATCTCAGGTGTAATCCTCTGAATAGCTACACCAAGCCATCCCCTGACAACCCTTCCTTTCTCTTTCAACTGGGACATAACGGATTTGGCTGTGTTTATAGGTATAGCAAATCCTATCCCTATGTTACCTCCACTTCGGGTAAAGATTGCTGTATTGATTCCTACAACTTCTCCATCAAGGTTAAATAGGGGTCCACCTGAATTTCCAGGGTTTATAGAGGCATCAGTCTGGATAAAATTATCATATGGCCCGGCACCTATTACCCGTCCTTTTGCACTTACAATGCCAGCCGTTACAGTGCTGCCGAGTCCAAAAGGATTTCCTATGGCCACAACCCAATCACCCACCTTAAGTTTATCTGAATCCCCAAGCCTGGCAGATGGGATAGAATTTTCAACCTTAATCTTTATCAGGGCAATATCGGTCTTGGGGTCCCTGCCAATGATCTCTGCTTCGTGTTTTTCCTTGTTATAAAGTGTGACCAGGATTTCCTCTGCATCGGCTACTACATGGTTATTGGTCAAAATATAGCCATCCTTGCTGACAACTACACCTGAACCAAGGCTCCTCTGTTTCAGCCTTTCTTCAGGCTCACCACCAAAGAAATGCCGGAAAAAATCATCTCCAAAAAAATCCTTGAATTCCCTACCCGGAAACTGGAAAAATCTCCTGATTGTCTTAACTGTCTTTGTAGTGCTGATATTAACAGCAACATGGCCCTGTTTGGCTGCCAACTCTGCAAAACTATCAGGGACACTACTTTTTGCTAAGGCATTATGGCCAAGCCCGAATCCCAAAACAAGGGCAATAACCAATCCCATAAAAATCTTGTTGCTTAATTTAAGATATTTGTTTTTCATTAACAGGCCACCTCCGTTTTCAATTGAAAATTGACAATCGAAAATTGAAAATTTACATACTACCTATTTTCCCTTTTCTTCCTCTAACCTTTTAAGCCTTTCTGTGGCTTTAGCTAACTCTCCTCTTAAGGCAATCATCTCTTCTTTCAATCGAGATGCCTCATTATGTTCATGGGCCTCAATAGAATGTGATGGATGATGATCACTGCATGGAGCAGCTCCCTCGATCTGGCCACTCATGTAAGCTTTGATCACCTCCCCCACTATACCAGAAGTCCCTGTAATCGCTTGAATTCCGAACTGTTCAAAAAAACCGATGGCTTTGGGTCCCATCCCACCGGCAATTATTACCTGAGCCCCTAAATTCTTTATAAAATTGGGCACCTCTCCAGGCTGACCATGGCTTTCGTAGAAGGGGTTTTGGGCCGCAGTAACCTCTTTAATCTCCCTGTCATCGATATCCACCAGCACATAGTAAGGACACCTACCAAAATGTTGGCTTAAAACTGCCTCCAACCCCCTATTATCGTCTGTAGCCAGTGCAATTTTCATGGTTTTCTTCTCCTTTCATCTTGCTAAATTTTTTTGTTTTTTATTAACCTCTTTATGACTAATTATAAAGTATTAGATCCTGGCATGATTATAATCTCACACCATAAAAGACTGTTTAAAACGAGAAGCTACGTAGAAAAATAAAACAGGCAGGAAAGAATGTCAAGGCAAGAGGACCAGAGATTTGGGCTTAAGAGGTCTAAGGAAAACTGGTCAATTTTCCAGTGCCTCAAAAAATGCCTCCAGATTTATGCGTGCCTGGTCTTCAGAATAGACACGAAAATCGGTCATATCAGACTCAATGAGCACTGATTTGATTCCTAACCTTTCTGTCAAAAGTCTTTTGAGGCCGTATTGGCCAATTGAATAGGGCTTACAGCTCCGATCTGAATGAATCACCAAACCGTCAATCTTGTATTCTTGAATTATTTTTTCCATGAGTTTCAAGCGATGGTTCAGATTGTTGTTGAGAATGACCAGGCTGTATGCCTTGGCCATAGATTCAAAGGGATGCCTTTCGTTCAGATGATGGATTGTCTCTGCCCAGGCATTGGTATAGGTAGCTGCAACGAAATTATATCCCCTTTCTGCAAAAAGTTCAGCCCAGTCACGTAATTTAAACCATATGGCAATGTTGTCCCACATGAGCCGTCTCCGTTCATTTTTGATAGCCGCAATCCCTTTCTCCACCCGCTCCTCTAGTTCCTTTAATAGAATACGGTAATAATCTAAGCAGACAGGAAGCCCTCTGAGCGAGACAATGGGGGCAATGTGGACAAAGGCCTCAAAGATGGTCATGGGAGCTGGGCTATGCTTCATAGTCTCCAGAACCCTTCCCCATGTCAATGATGTTTCTCTGGCAATGCCAATGATCTCCTGAAATCTGGAAAGGGAAAATCCATGACCAGAAATTCGCTCTAGCTCGGGAATCATCTCCTGAAATTGACTGCACATATACTGGATGTCCTTCTCGTGGATGCCCAGGAAGTTGTAAGGGGTATCGAACAGTATCAGAGGAATGTGCCAGTAGTAGGACAGCTCCTTAAACCAATATAGGACAGTTTGACAGATGTTGTTAGAGCAGAAAAGCACGTCTGGTTTTGGTAACTTTCCTGCTGGCGTCTTACCCGAAAATAGGTGGCCAAGATCTATTCGTGCGTAGGAACAAAGGTCCTGGCTGTACCCTTCCCTTTCAGCCTGATTGCACAGTTCAGGTCCCATTCTTCTGGAACCGCAGATCGCTCCATGGTTCTCAGGATAAATTGTATAGAAATTGAATACATGTAAAAGCTCAACCGGGGCCCCGCTGGTAACCCAGGCAACTGGTTTAGCACTTTTGGCAAACCGGGCTAAGTAATAATGTCGCGTCATGATCTCTCTTAGACGTCTTGCACATTGTAAAGGAGGCCCCAAATAGGGGCTATGCCTTCGTGTTCGCCTTTTCTTTTGTTTCTGATTAATCCAAAAGAGGGCTGGAGCACCCAGATCTTTCATGAAATAATACTGAATGGTTTTATAGTATTTCGGATGTAACCAAAACGCCATTTTTATATACCAATCATCTCCATAAATGCCTCCAACCGAGTAGCCACCTGACCTGAAAACTCCTGGTTCAGCTCTATTTCCAAGACCAAGGCAGGGATCTCTCTTGTTTTTAGTTCATCCACCAGGTTGGGAATATCGAACCATTCGGGCTCGCAGAATTTAACCATATAAAAAATGACCCCCTTGACACCTGTGGCATCATCGATCATGTTAAAAAGATAATCCCTTCTCTGGGCAATAGGAGAAGCCCTGGTGGTGCAAGGTGGCATTCTGAAATAGCTCTCTGTAAGCTGTTCAAAGGGATCTGGCAGATCACTGGGAGGAATAAGTAGGCGTCTGCTACCAATCATAAAATCGTCATAGGCCACCCTAATCCCCAGATTATCCAAAAAGGTAAGAATTCCCATTGGGTTGGGCAAAATGCCGCTCAGGATCACCGATGGCCCGCTGTCAGCCTGGCCTTTTGATGCGGCCAGGAACTCTTCCAGAAGTGGGAGGAAATCGTCAGGGTGGAAATACTCCCCTTGGCGGATTACCTGGTAGAACTCCGAATTGGAGGCTTTAAGCTCCCCTCGAGCCCTTAAACCGTAAAGATCTCTGAGGACAGAAGCCACCTGCTGCCCTCGCTCTATACACTGCTTCAACACTGATAGGTCCAACGGCCCCAGTTGCTTCTCCATCCGAGAGACTAATACCTTGAGTTGCTCTAAGTAATAGAGGCGGGATGAGTCCCGGTAGGGGGCCTTGGGGTGGTAGAAGAAGTAGCAGGGCTTTTCCAGGCCTAGATAGTTATAGACAATGGAGGCCAGATTCTGGATAGAGTCACAGGTGTGTGGAAACAAGAAGCCGTCCAGGTCATCACATTTGCCCTGCAGGATTAGCTCCAACCCCAGTTTGACCACCGAGCAGATATAGGGCTGCACGTGTGCGTTGGCATGGCTTACTTTCAGAGGCGGATCCCAGATCTCCACTGGCACCACGTTCATGGCCCACAGGATCTCTCTGGGGTATTGGGCAGGAAAGATTCCAAAAAGTTTTCGGCCCTTTTCATCCTTTTGTTTAATCAGATATTCCTTGCGTGTCATCAACCCAAGTAAACTCTTTATTCTAAATTCACTTTCAATCCCTTTCCCCTGAGATACTCCTTGACCTCTCTAATGCTTAAGAGGCGGTAGTGGAAAACAGAGGCAGCCAGTAAAATCTGTGCTCCCCCCAAAACTACCCCTTCATAGAAATGTTCCAGCTTCCCAGCACCACCTGAAGCTACTACCGGTAGATCAACCACATCCGAAATGGCCTTTGTATATTCCAGGCCATAGCCAGTCTGGGTTCCATCTCCATCCATGCTGGTGGGCAGAATCACACCTGCGCCCAGTTCCTGACACCTCTTTGCCCATTCAATGGCATCTTTACCCACAGGTCTTGTACCACCTGAAACCACCAGCTCAAAACCAGATTGCATCTCTCTGTTTCTTCTTGCATCGATGGCTACAGTGATTCTTTCTGGTCCAAATCGTTTCGCTGCCTCCATGACCAGATCAGGATCTTTTACCGCTGCACTGTTCATAGAGATCTTATCCGCCCCGGCCTCCAAGACCAAATCAATGTCCTCTAAAGTAGATATCCCTCCTCCCACGGTAAGAGAGATATCAATGACTGATGAGACATTTCTCACCCATTCCAGCCTGGTTTTTCGGTTCTCTACAGTGGCCGCTATATCCAGCATGGCCAGCTCATCTGCTCCCTCTCTTTGATAAAAAGACGCATTTTCTACGGGATCGCCTGCATCCTTCAGGTCAACAAAATGGATCCCCTTGACTACCCTACCCTCTTTCATGTCAAGACAGGGCATTATCTTAACTGTCTCCATAATTACTCCTTTCTTTGCTTTATTAACAATATGCCTCAGACTGACAGGGTACTTTAAAAAGCAATGGTTGACAACGCAAAATAATACGTTATTTTTTTAGGTGAAAAGTAATGATTGATATTTCTCTTGGAAACAATCCTCTTTAACTTATTACACTAACTTGGATTAATGGACTATGCTTAGAAAATTGGTCGTTGGCCCCTATCAGGTTAACTGTTACATTTTAGGTTACAAAGAAACAAAAGAGGGTCTTGTAATTGATCCCGGAGATGAAGTATCTCGTATTGTAAAAGAAATATCACAAATAGGGCTGAAGATCCTGTACATCCTTATCACCCATGGTCACATTGATCACACAGGAGGTGCAGGCGAGCTAAAAAGGATAACCAGTGCGCCTGTATTGATCCATACCCTTGATGCTCCAGGCCTAAATTTCAGACCTGATGGATATCTTTATGATGGTCAGGAAATACGCCTCGGCAATTATATTATATCCGTGATTCATACGCCCGGTCATTCTCCAGGAGGAGTGAGCTTGCATGCACCTGGTGTTATCTTTACCGGTGATACCCTATTTGCTGGTTCAGTGGGACGGACCGACTTCCCTGGAGGAGACCATCACAGATTGGTGGAAGGGGTTATAGAAAAGATTTTTCCCCTGGGGGATGGTTTGCGAATATACCCGGGCCATGGTCCAGCAACCACCGTTGGAAGGGAGCGTCTTACCAACCCCTTTTTTCGTCTTAGCCAAACTCTCTGAGCTTAAATATTGTTAACCTTGATCCATTGATCCATAGAAACTTCAAGAATCTCGAGAATTCAATCATTAAAATAAAACAATAAACCCGATTATTTTGGCTCTTTCCCGGCATTTTCTATAAGTGCCTTGACCGGTTCAAGGCCGTACGGCGTACCCTCCTCGATGGCTTTGAGCACAGTCCCGCCGCCGGTAAAGAAGTAATACTTTGCATTGTCCATAGCGGCCAGGTACAGACCAGGGCTTAGGTTCTTAAACTCCTGGAGTGTATCGCCCCCACCATAGAACTTTCGGGCTTGCCTGTTCTTGTCAATGGTCCGGTCTAATTTCTCTGAGCCCTCGAAAAAGTGGGGGGTGCGTCCCATGACCGCATTGACAAATATGGTCTTTGCAGAGCCAATAACCTCGGCCACCCCGGGTGCATTGAACGATTCGGGAGCCACATCAAGGAAGTAACCATACCCGTTGCCCTTCTTGAAATCCTTGATGTTAAGTGTACGGTACTTGCCTTCCACCCGCCTCTCAATGGTGTCCGACTCGACTACAATAGGCAGCTCAACTACCTTCTTGGCATTCTTGTCCTGCTTCACCAGATCCTTGGCCGCTTTGATGTCAGACTCACTAACACCGCCCACACGAATGTCATATTTTGCACATAGAAAGGTATTGTAAATAATTCCGCCCAGTATCAGGTGGTCAACCTTCTTGTAGATCTGTTTGAGGGGGCCGATTTTGGTATCATATTTGGCTCCTGCTACCACAGCAACAAAGGGCCGTTCTGGTTCCAGGACGTGTTTGAGGTTACTGAGTTCCCTTTGAAGAAGAAAACCGGCAAAGCTTGGCAGATACTTGGTGATGTCAAAAGTGGACACATGGGCCTGCCACGAGCCGAAAGCATCGTTGACAAAGACGTCGGCCAGGCCGGCCAGTTGCATGGCAAAGCGCTTTCTCTTCTCTCCTCTTGACTCTTCGCCCTCGAACCAGCGTGTATTGGGCAGATAGATAACCCCGATACGGTGAGCGCGCAGGTCCCTGATATGCCAGTTGATGGAGGTGTCGATCTCTCTGATGCCCCATTCTGGATCAGCAGGAAACTGGGGCACCACAAACCTGGTATTCAGTTTACGTTCCAGATACTCGACAACCGGCTGGACCGAGTTGTCATCTTCCACTTTGATCCGGCCGGTCTTCTTGTCACGTGGCCGGCCCACGTGAGTCATGAGGATAATCCGGCCTCCCCGTTCCACGATGTTGTACAGAGTGCCCAGTGTTGCATCGATGCGGTAGGGATCACGAATTTCCCCATTCTTGACCACGTTGTGATCCACTCTAACCAGGACGACCTTGTCTTTGAGATCGGCATCCTGGATGAGGGGCAAACCGGGATCTATATCCAGCTTTATCATGGCAGTGCTCCTTTTTTGGCAAAGGAAGAATAGTGAAATGAGGCCTGCATGTCAAGCAAGAAAGAATTTTAACATATGATGGTTAAAGGTTGTTTGGTTATGCAAGGCTCTGAATATATATGTGCTTTACTGAATAGTATTTTATACCTTTATAAGTTGCACGAGGAAGCCTTTTCCTATAAACTGTAGTCATTTGAGTTAGAAAACCTGGATTATGAGCCTATAAGATCAGAAAGGATTAAGGGGAGATATCATGGAGTCTTTAATCGCCAAAGGTGCAGAGATGATAAAAAAGGCTGAAAAGATTTTGGTGTTCTCTGGGGCAGGACTGAGTACGGAATCGGGCATTCCTGATTTCAGAAGTCCGGGAGGAGTCTGGAGCAAATACGATCCATCAGATTTTTATTTTGATAAAATTATATCGGATGAAAAGGCCAGGGTCAAATATTGGCAAATGAGCACAGAGTTTTACCAGACCATGAAAGATGCTTTACCGAACCATGCCCACCTGGCGATCAAAACCTTGGAAGACATGGGAAAGCTGATCGCTATTGTCACCCAGAATATCGACCATCTCCACCACAGGGCAGGAAACTCACCTGAGAAAATCATTGAAATTCACGGCACCGCCTTCTCTGTCTCCTGTCTGAGCTGTGGGAAAAAGTATGACAGAGATGACATCGAAGAGCGGATAAGGCTCGGTGTGAAGGTGCCCTATTGTGATGACTGCTCTGGTATTCTAAAACCGGATACCATCTCCTTTGGCCAGGCCATGCCTGAAGACAAGATGGCACGGGCAATCAATCATGCCCTGGAATGTGATCTCTGTATTACACTGGGTTCTTCACTGGTGGTCTACCCTGCTGCCTCTGTACCAGCCAAGGCCGTTGAAAGCGGGGCAAAACTGATGATCATAAACCGTGATGAAACGCCTCTTGATTCTGTGGCAGATGTGGTGGTCCACGAATCGGTCTCCAAGGCCCTGGGGAAGATGCTGGAGATGTAATTTTTTCCTTGATGCAAGGAGAGATTAGGTCTATCTTTGCATTTTTTTCCAAAAATCGATCTTTACGGAGGGTATCATGTTGCGAATCGGCTTTGTCGGGTGGAGAGGTATGGTTGGTTCGGTCCTCATGGACCGTATGCGACAAGAACAGGACTTCAAAGGCTTTGAGCCAATCTTTTTTACCACATCAAATGTGGGCGGGAAAGGCCCTGATGTGGGCCATGAAATTCCTCCATTAAAGGATGCCTTTGACATAGAACTGCTTTCCTCAATGGATATTATTCTTACCTGTCAGGGGGGCGATTATACCAGGAAGGTATACCCTGAATTGCGCAAGCACGGGTGGAACGGCTATTGGATAGACTCTGCCTCTGTACTGCGCATGAAGGATGACAGCATTATTGTCCTGGATCCTGTGAACAGAACAGTGATCGACTCTGGCTTATCATCAGGTATAAAGAGCTATGTGGGCGGCAACTGCACCGTGTCTCTGATGCTTATGGCCCTTTCAGGTCTCTTTGCTCACGGTCACATTGAATGGATCTCTTCCATGACCTACCAGGCAGCCTCAGGCGCAGGCGCCAAGCACATGAAAGAGCTTATTACTCAAATGGCGGTCCTCGGTGATGCCTCCAAAAGCCTGCTTAATGACCCTGCATCCACTGCCATTGCCATTGATGAGGTCGTCACAAAGGAACTGAGAAGTAACACTTTCCCAGCTCAAAACTTCACGGTTCCCCTTGCAGGTAGCCTGATTGCATGGATCGACTCACCTATGGAATCCGGACAGACCAGGGAGGAATGGAAGGGATCCGTGGAAACGAACAAGATCTTGCAAACCAAGAGACCGATTCCAGTAGATGGCGTTTGCGTTCGTGTGGGAGCCATGCGATGCCATAGCCAGGGCCTGACCATCAAGCTGGACAAGGATGTGCCTCTTGACGAGGTCTCGGAGATAATTGAAAAGGGCAACCAGTGGACAAAACTAATACCTAACGATAAAGAATCCACCCTTCAATCCTTAACCCCTGCAGCGGTCAACGGTACACTGACTATTCCTGTGGGCAGACTACGAAAGATGCTCATGGGACCTGAATATGTGGCTGCCTTCACCGTGGGAGACCAGCTCCTCTGGGGTGCTGCAGAGCCAATACGCAGGATTTTAAATATTCTAATTGAGCACTTATCCTAATTATTTAACTCGACCACCCTTCTGAAATTTACCCCTTATCCGAATGATAATCTCAGGCTTTTCAGGATAATTAGTTTTCAGTTTCAATACACCCCGGTAGGTTTCCACAGGACCAGGGATGCTGGTGAAATGAATCCTAAATACCCTCCCTAGTTCAACCTCTTCTATCCTGTAAGTCACTTCTTTGCCGAGGTTAAAATGGCTCTGTTCAAGTTTCAGGGGTTTGTCTTCTTTTGCGCTGATTCTAACGGTTCTGGTGATTTTTTGTCCAGCAAATCCCCTAAGGTAGACATATCTGGGAGACATATAGATGGCTACCTTGACAAAGGCCTTAATGCTTAATACTTGAACATTATTGCGCGGGTCATTGGTGTAAACTCTAGCTCCTTTTCTGATCACACCCTGGTAACCTTTGGTATTTACCCTTAAGGTAATCTTTCCCTCTCCTCCAGGGGGGATGGTCCTGTCAAAATGGACCGATGCACAGCCTCAACCAGTTCTGACCCTTTTTATTTCAAGTGGACGGTCTCCCTTATTAAGGACTCTAAAGGGATGCTCTATAATTTTGCCTTCTTTGATCTGTTTAGCATCAAAATTTTTTTCCTCTATAACTATTCTTGGTCCAATGGCCTGTTGAGACCAACCTGTGGTGAGGTTGAAGATGATCCAAAAGACCATAAAAGGTATCCCATATAATAACTTTTTCACTCTTCTGTCCCTCTCTATAAAAAAATATCGAAAAATCGGTTTCCCTTTATTGTTGAATTGATAAGGATCTCCTTTATTCCATATCCCTTATTTCCTCAAGGTAAGGGATTCCCTTACGGGCCCCTATTTCCCTGCATTTCATGGCAGAGGTGGCTGAGGCAAAACGCATGCATTCCTGCATATCCCACCCTTGAAGCAGGCCATAGATATATGCACCATGATATACATCACCCGCCCCTGTGGTATCTACTGCAACAATAGGAAATGCTTTCTGAAAGATAATCTCCTCGCCACTCAATCCAATACTCCCTCTTGAACCAAGTGTGATAATTACCTCTTTGGGACCTAATTGACCAAGGGCCTCGAGGGCCTTTTCAGGAGGTGAAAGCTCTCCTACCATGGGCTCAGCAAATCTTTCTGAAGCAATCAGGACATCCACCAAAGATGCCAGTTTTTTAGAACCCTCCCTCATAGTTCCGGCATCCATTACCACTTTAAGTCCAATACTTCTGGCCTGGCGTGCTGCCTCCTGAGCCGCTTCAATCATCAGCCCATCTACATGTAGGATTCTGGCCTTTGAAAAAGGGTCCAGGTCCACATCACCCGCTCTTAGGTGGGGAACACTTCCCCTGTTCCAGAAGATTGTCCTGTTTCCACTCTCTGTTATGGCAATAAATGCAAACTGGGAGGTATATCCTGGAGTAATCTTTAAAAAGGTAGAATCCACCTTTTCCTCTTTAAGCCCTTGTAATATTTCAATGCCAAATGTATCGTCAGATATAGAGCCTAAAAAAGATGTTTTTATGCCCAGGCGGGATAAAGTAACAAGGGCAGTAGAGGCAGGTCCCCCGCATTGAATGTGAAGGTCTATGAGCTCGCACTTGTCGTCTTCTTCTGGATAGAACCTGAGTCTTCCCAGATAATCAAGGCAGGCTTGGCCAAGGCCGATGACCTGAATATCCTTAGTGATAATCATCCTCTTTCTATATGCTAACCGTACAGAATCCAGGCTAATTCGTCCACAATCGGCTTTGATCCAACATTCTGATCCTCATATACTATAGCCAGGGATTTGTCTTTCTTTCAACCTCAATAGTTGAAGAAGGCCTAACTCCATAGTCATGTCCAGGCCAAACAATTGTTTCACCAGGAAGAATGAAAAGTCTCTCCTTTATGGATTTCATAAACTGGGCCATGGACGCACCCGGAAGATCGGTTCGACCTATGCCACCGACAAACAGGGTATCTCCTGTAAAAAGGTTTCCATCACCGAGAAGGCATATGCCCCCAGGGCTGTGTCCCGGGGTATGGATGACTTTGAGAGAAACATCACCCACTGCAATCTGATCACCATCCTTTACTATTAAATCAGCAGGAGGTGAAGGAGTAAAACCCCACTGGCGGGCTATTTCGTGTCCATGGGCTGAATTGATAATTTGATCGTCCAGCTCATGAATAATAATCCTGGCCCCTGTAAGGGCCTTGACTTTGGCATTACCGCAGATATGATCCGGATGGCCGTGGGTATTCACAATATATTTCAAATTCAGATCTTTTTGTTCAATCCTTTCAACAACCCGATCCTCATCTCCAGCCGGATCAATAACCAAAGCCTCTTTAGTCCTTGGACATGCCACAACATAACAGAATACATCCATAAATCCGACTTTCATCTGTTCAATGTCCATATATATCTCCTTGTACTCCGCCCCTTATCACCAAGCCTTCAAAAGGAAAAAGGCTAATTCTCACACTCAATCCTGAATTAACACTTGCCATTGCTCCTTTTCCTTTTCCTTCTCAACTTTTCTATAAAAGGGCCTGGCATAGTTCTCTGGATTCAGGTACCAGCGATTCCCTCTTCCATGCTGCTTGCATAGTTCACACATAATCCCCCCTTGAGGTATCTTCAAACACCATTGGAAAACCTGAACTTAGCCGCCTGCGGCGGAATGTTTTTCGACAGGATGAACAAGATTAACAAGATTTTTTTATTTTCTTTATATCCTGAACATCCCGTCTATCCTGTCTAAAAAATGGGATTTCCTATACTATTTAATTATTTCACAACTCCCATTATATGCTTTATTACCT
Source organism: Desulfobacteraceae bacterium (assembly GCA_030615105.1). Classification (GTDB taxonomy): domain Bacteria; phylum Desulfobacterota; class DSM-4660; order Desulfatiglandales; family B25-G16; genus JAUWNK01. Next base: position 7,244 of record JAUWZV010000010.1, on the reverse strand, counting down.
CAGCTGCTGCACCACTTCGCCAGACATACAATGCTATACCCAAACCCACAAATACGATGATATGAAAAACCTTATTACGGCCAATATCACCGAAGAAGAGCATTCTCAAACAATTTAGCATCACCAATACGATGACCGCCGTAACTATATTAACTGCATTTACATATTCCATCAATATCCTCCTATTCCTTATTCAAGTCCTGAGCCTTAATTCACTCAAGCCTTGAAAGGACATTACTTAATAATTTCGGCTTGTTCAAGCTCAAAATCCCCCTAACCTGCTGATTGGCCATGACAAAAGGTCACAAAATTTTGGCTCGCACTCCGAAATTACCCATAATTCAGTCCAATAAACTCTCAACTCTTGCCTTAAAGGCGCAGACGGCATTTACTATCCCATTGCCCATGATACGATCACATACTTTATGCCAAACAGAAATTTAAGGGACATAGAGTAAAGCAGCCCCCGTGTGATAAAAATGTAACCCAAAAAGAGGTTGGCCGAAAAAGACAGAAGAACCTGGGTTATAAAGAGGTAATTTAAACCGAACTCTATACCGAAGAAATGGAAATATTTTATTGTAAAGAGGGATGCAAGGGTCGATACAAGAACGACTCCGGCCCCTTTGCTCTTTAAAAATCCCACGCTGAGGGTTACCAGACAGAGTCTCAGAATTATCTCCTCAGAAAAGGCCCCCTTAAAGGGGAGCGATATGAGATATAAGACCTCCTTGGGATAAGAGATGGGGGATATCTCAAAAAAATAGCGGTCAAAGAGGAAATAAGACAGGGCCATCATTGCTATCCCCAAGACCAAAAGGAGGGGTATGGAGGGGATAAAATACCTTGGATCCCCGAAACCGGGAAGCTCAAACCTCTTAGAAAATGAAAAACCCACTATGGCAGAGAGGAGACACAGGATAAATAGTAAAAAGAGTTCGGTGAAAAGAAGGCCCCAGGGATTAAGGACTTTTGGGAAACCACCCCCATCCGGAACCACGAATATCAAATAGTGAAAGTATGGTAAGGTAAAGAGGGTTGAGCATATTGCCAGTGCAAAGGATTTCACCAAAACCCTGCGCATATCCGCTCCTCGGGTCAAGGAGGCAAATGCCCTATGCCATATCTCCCTCATATATTGAACTTGCATATTCCCTGTAGCTTGCTACAGGGTTCCTTACTGTTCCTCCCCTTGATGGGTGAGGTTTAGGTGGGGGTGATACTCAGTTTGTCCACCCTCCCCTTTATTTCCTCCCATCAAGGGAGGAGAGACTCGATAAAAGATGCCCCGCAGCTTGCTGCGGGGAGCTTCATTTTATTTAATAGAAGTGGTCAAGTTTAATTATACTTTTCTTTGTTCTTATTCTTCTAAACGAGAAATGCGTGTTAAACGACGTTGTTCCAACGGAAAGAACAAAAGGAACGTGGTGCCTTCGCCATGTTTTGATGCCACTTCAACTTGGCCTCCATGACTGTCGATAATCCGATTCACCACCGCAAGATCAATTCCTGCTCCATTGGTTTTGGTGCTGAAGATTAGAGGGGCACAAACTCTTTGTAAATTCTTATTGTTTCGTCAATCATCTTTTCCATAGAAAAATTTTCCAGCACCTTAGCCCTCGCCCTCTTTCCTATTGCAGATTTCTCTTTTTCATCCAATTCAAAGATATTCAAAATGAGTTCCGCTAATTGTCGATCGTTATCAGGTTCAATGAGATAACCGTTCTGCCCGTCATCCACAATCTCAGGAAGCGCCCCGCTCCTTGCACCCACTACGATCTTTTCCATAGCCATTGCCTCAATAAAAACAAGGCCAAAGACCTCATTAACAGAAGGTAAACACATTATGTCGCAGGCAGCATAGGTATCCCGCATGAATGAGTAGCTGTGCGTTGTATCAAGGAGGACTATGTTCTGGTAAAGGTCGTTTACCTTCATCAAATCATCAAAGGCTCCTAATTGCTGCTTTTGAACGGCTTTATCGCCATAGGCAGAAGCCATGAGCATAATCTTAAATTTATCTGTTTTTTCCTTTACCCTGGCCCCTGCCTTAAGAAGGGTGTCAAGTTTCTTTCTCGCTGTTGGTCTTCCATCCGGGTTAACTATCCTTGATGGCCAAAGCAAAATTTTCTCCCCTGGTACTGACTGGATTTGTTGTCGAGCCTTTTCCCTGTTGCCCTTCTCTTTTTGAAAATAATCGACTCTGACCCCGTTATAGAGAACATCCGTTTTTTTGAAGGCAAGATTAAGGTTTACAGTTTCCTCCCTATGCCATGCGCTAACAAAGATCACATCATCCCAGGAAAGGGAAATCAGAAGTTTGCCCATCTGAGTGTCATTCATACAGTGAGAATGCATGAGCATAGGAATTTTGTGTCTGAGCCCTTGTTCAAAGAGAAGTGCTGTCCGCAGAGGGGTAAGGGGGGCAAACATATTGTGGAGATGGATGATATCGAAGCTGTTTTCCTTAAAAAAATTGTGGATATATTCTCTAAACCCAGAAATGGCATGACCCCCTGTTTTAGCAGGGTCAAAAGAAGCCAGCCTCACAATTCTGGGACCCTTTTCCCGCTGTATTTCATCTTTCTCTGAAAGGCAGGCAGCAAGGATAGTTACTTCATAGCCTCTTTTGGATAACTGTTCCCCCCACAGTTGGAGCAAGGTTTCAACTCCCCCCACCTGCGGTGGGTAATACCAATGAACAATCAATACTTTCATATGGGTGAATAGAGACCGTAATAGAGTTTAATTGACAGGAAGTCCCTCTATAGCCCTTTTTGTAGAAAGTAGTTTAGAAGAAAAGACGCCCGGGTGTCAATCGGAAAAGATTTGCAAGTTACGCACATTCTTATTAGAATAGATCAGAGAACATCCATGTTTATGGGGTCTTGGTAAAGATCCGGCTCAATTAGAAAGGAGAAATAGAGATGAACAGGAAATCATTTCGGAAGTATGGGCATGCCATGATAGACTGGATAGCAGACTACATGGAGCATATCGATGAATATCCCGTTCTTGCCCAGGTTGAACCCGGTGAGATCGCAGACAGTCTTCCCAAAAGTCCGCCTGAGGAACCGGAGGAGATGGAGGCCATTTTTAATGATTTCAAGGGTATCCTTTTACCAGGGATGACCCATTGGCAGCATCCCTCCTTCTTCGCCTATTTTCCTGCAAATACCAGCGAGCCATCTATCTTAGCCGAGTTCCTAACAGCTGCCCTGGGTGCTCAATGCATGGTATGGCAAACTTCTCCAGCGGCCACTGAGCTGGAGGAGGTTGTCACGGATTGGCTTCATCACATGCTGGGGCTTCCGGAGCACTTTACCGGCGTGATCCAGGACACTGCTTCCACCTCCACGCTCTGTGCCCTTCTGTGCGCGAGGGAACGTGCAACGAGCTTTGCCATTAATGAGCACGGTTTCCGAGATGGGAGCAGTCAAAGCCTCATCGTCTATACCTCAGAAGAAGCACATTCTTCTGTTGAGAAAGGTGTAAAGATCTCTGGTTTTGGCAAAGACCAACTCCGCCTTATACCATCAGGAGCAGACTTTGCTATGATTCCAGAGGAACTGGAACGGGCCATTAATGCTGACAGCAAGGATGGGTACCTGCCCTGCTGTGTAGTGGCAACGGTCGGTACGACCTCTTCAACCGCCATGGATCCACTGAGGCCGATCGGTGAGATCTGTGATCATCATGGACTTTGGCTCCATGTGGATGCGGCCATGGCAGGCACCGCAGCAATACTTCCAGAGATGCGTTACATACTTGACGGCATCGAGTTTGCTGATTCCTTTGTTTTCAATCCACACAAGTGGATGTTCACGAATTTCGACTGTTCAGCCTATTTTTGCAAGGACCCCAAGGCCCTGACCTCGACCTTCGAGATCCTGCCCGAGTATTTGAAAACCGATGCTGATCTCCAGGTCAAGAATTTTCGCGACTGGGGAATACCCCTGGGTCGCCGTTTTAGGGCCCTCAAGCTGTGGTTCGTGATACGGTCTTTCGGAGTCAAGGGGCTTCAAGAAAAGATTCGAGCCCACATCGAGCTTGCAAAGGAATTTGAGTCATGGGTCCGGGAAGACCCTCAATTCGAATTGATGGCACCTGTGACAATAAACCTGGTCTGTTTCAGGTATCATCCTTCCAACCACACCCTTAGCGAAGAGGAACTTGAACAAATCAATAAAGCTCTGATGGATGAACTCAACAGATCAGGAAAGATGTTTATCACACACACAAGGCTGAAAGGGAAATTTACATTACGCCTCTGTATTGCTCAGACCAACACGACTCGAGAGCACGTACAAGATGCCTGGGATCAACTCCGTGCTTCTGCGAGCAATTTCTGAGGATGCGGGGTCTAATCTCCTGAAAGTAATACAGGACGTCGTATTAAATTTGTCTCGCCCCTGCAATACTTGGTCTCTAAACAGCGCATTTTCGATTTTTCAAGACATCTCAGCCTTCAGTGATTCCTCAAGTACAACTAACTTGGCCAGGAGGCCTGCCAACTGGGTTTGAGTTGGGCTAACAGGTTGCATTTTATTGATAAAATGGTTCTCCGGAAAGCTCCTCTTCGACTCATCCAGGAGCTTGTTGAAGGAATTGGCAGCCTCCTGACTGATCACCTCTACAGGATGTTTTTCGGCCTTGTCCTGGTAGGATTGATGTATTCCCCTTGTTGTTTTGATTAAATCCCCTATATGCATATTCATCACCCCCTTTTTCCATGTTTCATGCATGCCTCCTTTAAAACCAGATCCTAAATTCAGGGCAAATAGTCTTCCCTTACAGGGGAGAAGACCGCCACAACCACTGAATCCTCAAGGACCTCTGCCGCATGTTCCACATCCCCTGGGATACACCAGCTATCTCCTGGTTCCGCATCAAACCTTTTATCCCCTATGATGAACTTCATCCGCCCAGAAACCAGATATTCGGTCTGCTCATGGGGATGCTTGTGAGAAGGAACCATTTTCCCTTTCTCCAACCTGAATTCACAAAGCAAGGTCTTTTCACCATAAACCAGCGTTTTAAGCAGTATACCCTCCTTTACCACCTTGTATCCTGTCTCATTCTTTTTATAAAACATCATTCCTATCAGTTAGCCTCCATTTCAACGGATTACCTAAAATTAGTCGATTGTGATTATCATAGATTTTAATTAAAAGGATCAAAGGCCTCTAAAGTTACATTAAATTCCTTAGTTCTGCCCGCCCATCTGACCTTTACTACCACTTTCTGCCCTATTCTATACTTATTTTCGGCCAGTACAATCTCATCTGTAGCTGCGCAGGGCTAATCTTCTAAACTTGAAACGGGCCATCGCATACGTTTTTTCTCGCCTCGGTAACGCTTGGTCTCTAACCGGCGCCTCTTTGATGCGAGTGTCGGCCTTGTCTTACGGCGGAGTTTGGGCTTTTCGGACGCCTTGCGTATCAACTCGACCAGACGATCGATCGCATCTTGACGATTTCGTTCCTGCTTACGGAACCGCCGGGCGTCAATAATCAGTAAGCCATCTTCGGTAAACCGCCTGCCAGCCAGACGAACCAGACGTTCACGAACGTCGTCAGGTAGTGAGGGAGAGTTTCTCACATCAAAGCGTAGCTGCACGGCAGTGGCAACTTTATTGACATTCTGCCCCCCTGGACCTGAGGAGCGGATAAATTCCTGTTGGATTTCCCTCTCGTCAATTGCGATGGTGCGTGTAATGTAAATCATTTTTTTATCTTACCACAAAACAGTGGCCTGTTAAAGCGCATGCATCACAGGGAAAGAACTAGACGTACCCCTGCTTCAACTTCCCGCAATTTATTTAAACTTAAATCTCCAACTTTTTCAGTTAAGAATGACTTGTCAACGGTTATCAATTGGGAAACATTTGCCACTGACTTTTTAGGAAGGTTGGTATCTTTTTTAGACAGAAGTACGTTCCCTGGAGCATCAGCTAATAGAAGATTCGAGGTTATGACAACAGCAATAAATGTGTTTATGCGGCTCCGATTAAAGTCATCGGATTGAATAATCAACAAGGGGCGTCTATATCCAGGCTCTGATGCTGTAGGCGCAGATAGAGTAGCCCACCATATTTCTCCCCGAAGCATTACCACTCATCCTTCTGAAGAGATGAAAATTGAAGTGCATGACAGATAGGATCTAATTCAGAGGATTCTTTCTCATAGATTTCATTCAGCTTTTCGGTTACACCATCTTTTTGATGCTCTCGAAGGTATTCTGTAACGGCGTTAGCGTATAATTGACTTCGGGAAATTCCAAATCGCTTGGCTAATTTTTCTGCTGCCTCGAAAATTGAGTTTGGTAGGGATATCGCTGTTTTCATGTTAGAATGGTATAACTAAAGTTATACTTTGTCAATAGAAAAATTTCGTCAAACAATTCCTATGCAGAAGGATTTTTATTTAGCCTACTATATTCTATGTTTGCGGAATTCCTTGGTACCTTGGTTAACCAGAATCAGTTTTCATGGCGATTGTCAATAGATCGAGGGCTTGCCCGCCGTTATTCTGGAGGGCTGGCCTGAATTGTTTGATGAGGACGTGATTGAAGATTTGAGGTGCAAATTCATACCAACGCCAACTTTTAAGCTGTTTTTAAACCAACGCCCGCTTTTTAAAATTCACTTCAAAAACTATGAGCAAAGAGCAGACCCGTCTCCACACACATCCCCCTCCCACATACATTGAAAGAGTTTCCGGAGGTTTTCCTCTTTGCACGCGCATGGGGTCGTATAAATGTTGGGATCAGAAGTGCCAAGTTTGACCAAGGCGTCCATCCCTTCATTCATCTTCTTCTCCGTTATGCCGGCCTCTTTCAGGCTTAAAGGCTCCCCTATTTCTCTTTCCAACTCTCTTATCTTCTGAATGAACTTGTGTATTCCTTCTTGGACTGACTCAGCATCTATACCTATGAACTTAGCAGCGGTGCTAAGTCTTTCTACTGGGTCAGGAGCATCAGGAATGGGCGGGTTTGAAATGATATACTCCAGCGAATAAGGCAACGCTATCCCTACTGACCGTCCATGGGGCATGTGAAACAAGGCCCCTACAGAATGTGCCAAAGCATGGGAAAGCCCCGTGTTGCTATTTCCGAATCCTAACCCTGCGATAGTGGCAGCATTCTGCATTTTCTCCCTGGCAATAAGATCGCTGCCATCCTGGCATGCCTTAGGGAGCCACTCGAAGGCCATTTTCATTGCCTGAAGGCAAAGACCATCGCTA
>JAUWZV010000054.1 GCA_030615105.1 Desulfobacteraceae bacterium | reverse complement strand
ACTCCCCCTTATAAGTAATTCTATTAATGTATTCAGAAAAGTGTCGAACAACCTCAGTTACTGATAGTTTAGTGCTCATTTTCAAATCCTTTTTATTTATTATAATGTAGAATCATATTATATGATAATAAGAAATTCAAGGTAATTTTTTGAGGCGGTCGGCTGGGACTTATTTTAGACGATCGAGAAGACGCTCCTGAATATGATCAAATGCCCCGTTGGACATAATAAGGATCACATCTCCTAGCCTAACAAGAGTAAGGAGCCCTTGGAGAAGATCGTCATTCCTTGGAAAATAATGGGCCTTAATACCCCGATCTCTTAGGTCGGTGGCAAGTTGAATCGAGGAGAATCTATCACGTAATGGAATTTTATCCATCATTGGGGGTTCTGGAAGGATGACGACATCAGCTCCCTCAAAGGAGGAAGCGTATGTATTCTGAAAGATGTTCCTCCGGCTTGAATTTGATCTCGGTTCAAAAACGGCAACAAGGCGCCTGTTTTTATAATGGCTTTTTACCGCTTTAACTGTTTCTCTTACAGATGTTGGATGATGGGCAAAGTCATCTATTAACAGTATATCCTTGTAATTACCTATTAAATCCAATCTTCTCTTCACTCCCTTAAAGGTTATGATGGCCTTAGCAATAATTTCACCCTTTATCTTTAAATGAGAGGCAATAGAGATTGCAGCAAGGATATTGTATATATTGTGGTTCCCATAAAGATCAGTAGTAACACTTAGATATTCCTTCTTCCCTTTTAATATAGTGAGCCTTGTCCTACCATGGCTAACAGTTATATCTCCAATCTTAAGGTCCGCTTCTTCTCTCAAGGCATAGGTTAAAGAAGGACATCTTGCTTTTTTAATCTCATCACATATTGTAGGATCATCAATGTTTGCACACAAGAGTCCTTCAGCGGGTATGATTTCAATAAGACGTCTGAAAGAATCCCTGACTTCTTCAATCCCTTTGTAGATGTCTGCATGGTCAAACTCGATACTGGTTATTACTGTTACAAGAGGGTCATAGTGTAAAAATTTGGGCCTTTTATCAAAGAAGGCTGTATCGTATTCATCACCCTCAATGACGAAATATGGGCCGGTAGCTAATTTGAAATTGCTGTTAAAATTTTTGGCTATACCTCCAATCATAAATGATGGATTAATGCCGGCAAGCTCCAGAATCCATGCAGTTAGAGCAGATGTTGTTGTCTTACCGTGAGTTCCGGCAATGACAATAGATTTCTTTTTATCCATAGCAAACTTTTTTAGGGCCTGTGGCATGGAAAGATATGGTATCCCAAGATGGAGCAATTCACCTGCTTCAGGATTATCTTTTGTAATAACGTTTCCCACGATGACAAGATCTGGCTTGGGGTAAAGGTTGGAAGGGGAGTAGCCTTTTTTTACGGGGATAGATAGGCTTTCAAGGAAGGTGCTTATTGGGGAATAGATGTTCTGATCAGAGCCTGTTATTATGTAGCCTTTCTCCTTTAGAATCCCTGCCAGGGATGACATACCAACACCGCAGATACCCATCAAATGAATATGGGCATGCCTTGGAGGAAGATCAGATGTATTATCCATATCTTAACTCAGATTACTGAAACAAACATATTGTAAAACTAAGTTATAAATTGTGTATTCAACTTAGAAATCCGAAATCCTAATATCTAAATTCTAAACAAACACTCATGCCCATTCTGGGCACCACGAAGGATGAAAATATTCTATTTTCGGACCAAATTCTAATTTCAAATGTTTAAAACCCAAAACCATTAAATAACTCCATACTAAACTCCAAACATGTTTTGGATATTTGGATTTTGACATTTGGTATTGTTTAGAGTTTAGAATTTAGTGCTTATTATTTTTATCTTTTTTGATATTCGAATTTCCGATTTATTTCCTCCTGGAAAAGTATAAATTTCAATACTAAGGTCCTAATTCCCGCATAATTAGGTTGTGAAGTTTAGGGCGGAAATCTTTAATCTTTTCATTTGACCGACTTGGATGGATCCTATTTGTTAGAAATATTACTGTTATATCTTTTTTTAAATCTATCCAAATTGATGTACCTGTGAAACCTGTATGCCCTATGCTATTTGAGTTAAAGTAATTCCCTGAGCTGGAATTCTTTTCTGATGGTGTGTCCCATCCAAGGGCCCAAGTAGAGCCCTGGGGAATTCCTTGCCTTGAAAAAAATGTCCTGACAGTTTTGGTCTTGAGTGGTCCTGAACTGTAACCATGATAGATTTTATTTAACTTATTGGTCAGGGTAAAGATATCCAGTGCTGTCCCAAAGAGGCCGGCATGACCAGAATACCCTCCAAGGGCATATGCATTTTCGTCATGGACCTGGCCTTGAATAATCTCCCTTCTCCATTGGCAATACTCTGTGGCGGCAAATAGATTTTTTTCATGCACCGCATCAACAGTTATGTTATCAAGATAAAGGTTTTTAAGCCCAAAGGGGTGGTAGAAAGTAGAGTTGAGAAATGAGGATAAATCTTGGCTGGTAATTATTTCTATCATCCACTCTAAGAGCATAAATCCTAAATCACTGTAACATGATATCTTTTTAGGTTCCCCAGACAAGGGTTCTTCCATAATTAATCGCCTTAAAGCAGACTTTCTCTTTTCTATTGGGTATTTAATAATTTCCAGATAAAATGGTTTCCAGTCCGTTAGTCCTGCTGAGTGGTTTAGTAGAAGGCGTGGGGTTAGATCAGCTTTGTCTTTCCAGGGGAACGGCTTTATGATGGATGAAATAGGTATATCAAAGCCCAGCAGATCCTCATCCACGAGTTTCATGATGGCTAAAGTGGTACCTAATGGTTTAGTCAGGGAGGCTAAGTCAAAGATGGTTTCCTTTTCCATGGGAAGAGGTTTGGGGGTTAATGCCCTATTACCCACATTATGGAAAAAAACGGTATCTTCCCCCCTAGCCACCAGAAGAACAGCACCTGGATAAACCTTTTCCTTCAAACCTTTTTTGAGGAACTCAGTTATTTTATTTGTCATTTGTCAATAAACCCAATAAACACAAAGAACCCAACAAACACTATGAGGTAGCGTACCCGTTCATAGGTTCAATGGTTCCCGGTTCAAAACCTGCCTGCCATCCGTCGGGCAGGGCTGAACCTTTTTCAACCATGAACGGTTACGAGACAGTCGATTCTTCTATTTCAAGAACCATCCTTTCGGTATCAATGACAGCAGGAAGACCAAGAGGTAAAGATATATTTTCATTTCCATGGCCAACAGGCAGACCTGTTACTACTGGTATTGAAAGACTACCAAGTCGTTCCTGAAGCACACTGTTTATTATCTCCTTTTCCCCACAATCCATAATCTGACCGATAATGAGGGCAGATAGCCGATCTAATCGGCCACTTAATAAGAGCTGTGTAAGCATTCGGTCCAATCTGTAGGGAGATTCTCCTTTCTCCTCTAAAAAAAGGATCACACCTTCAAAGGAAGGTAAAAAAAGGGTATCCAGAAGAGAGCATATAGTTGAGAGATTGCCGCCCAGAAGTATGCCCCTGGCCTTACCGTTATTTATTATTCTGCCCTGCTTTAAGAAGACTTGAGGCCTATGAGAGGTAGTAATAAGCTCGGATAGATTTGGCCAGTTTTTGTTTTTAGGAAGATCCGATAAGGTGGGTCCATGGATGGTAACCAAACCGGTTTTTTTGTATATAGCAATCAAAAGGGCGGTTAGATCGCTGAAACCTACTATTATCTTCGGATTTTTTCGTATCAGTTCAAAGTCGATTTTATTTAGAAGCCTTGCTGAGCCATATCCACCCCTGGCACAAAAGATTGCCTTTATCTCAGGGTCAGAAAACATTTGATGAAGATCGGAAACCCTATCATGGTCAGGGCCAGCCAGATAATTCAAATGATTAAAGAGATGGCTGCCAGGCCTTATTTTCAAAGGGAAAGACTCTAAAAGCTTTAGGCCTTCCAATATTTCAGATTGGCTAACTGGGCTTGATGGTGCAATGACCCCCACTGTCTGATTCGGCTGGAGACAAGCACCTTTTATGATAGGCAGAGATACCATAAATTTATTAAATACTATTTTAAAATGATTAGGGCAACTCAAAATGCTGGACTTTTACCTTAAATTATGCTTCTTAGCGACTAAGTTAAGGACAGATAACCTAAGGAAAAATTTTTAAATAAGAAAGGAGTTTGGAGATGAGAAAAAAAGTAACTGTTGTTGGGGCCGGAAACGTTGGCGCAACTGTCGCTATGAGGATTGCTGAAAAGGAATTGGCAGATGTTGTATTGATAGATATACTTGAAGGGGTGCCAGCCGGAAAGGCACTCGATCTTGCTGAGGCAGCACCAATTGAGGCTCATGATTCAAGGATTACTGGTGTAACTAATGACTACTCTGCTGCAAAGGATTCAGATATAGTCATTGTAACAGCAGGTATTCCCAGAAAGCCAGGAATGAGCAGGGATGACCTCCTTAAAACCAATGCAGGCATTATGGGATCAGTTGTGAAGGAGATTTCAGCTGCTGAGCCTGATTCCATTTTAATTATCGTAAGCAATCCCTTAGATGCCATGTGCCATGTAGCATTGGACACAAGTGGTTTTGATAAAAGTAAGGTTATTGGCATGGCAGGGGTACTGGATTCTGCCAGGTTCAGGGCATTTATTGCAATGGAACTTAATGTTTCTGTTGAAAACACCCATGCCTTTGTACTTGGTGCCCATGGCGATACAATGGTTCCTCTACCCAGGTACTCTTCTGTAGCAGGTATACCTATAACTGAGCTCATGTCAGCTGAAAGAATTGAGGCCATTGTCGAAAGAACTCGAAAAGGCGGAGGTGAGATTGTAAGCTTATTAAAAACAGGGAGTGCCTATTATGCCCCTGCATCTGCGACGATGGAAATGGCAGAGGCGATCTTGAAGGACAAAAAGAAGATCCTTCCCTGCGTTACCTATCTACAAGGTGAGTATGGGATAAATAATCTGTTTATCGGGGTACCGGTAAAGCTCGGTTCAGCCGGTATTGAGGAAATAATAGAGATAAAGCTTAAAGAAGAAGAGAATGAGGCCCTTCAGAGATCAGCTAAGGCAGTTCAGGGCCTTGTAGATGATTTAAAGAGACTTGGCTAATTTCTCCTCCTGTTGAAAGTGCATAGTATTTAAAGTGCCTAAAGTTAAAATGATTTACTCCCTTAAATTTAGGCATTTTATGCGCCTGAGGCGCATTTAGCTCACTTTAGGCCTGCCCGTCCCGCTCTGCGGGACGAGGTGGGCGGGCACTTATAACTTTTTTGGATAATATGGATGAAAATAATCAGGGAGAGTCTGGCTGAAGGTGCTAAGAGGGCTAAAGGAGTTACTATTATTATTGATGTCTTTAGGGCATTTACATCAACTCCCCTATTTTTTCATCTTGGTGCCCAAAAGGTAGTCTTAGTGAGCAATCCAGATGAAGCCTTTTCTCTTAAATCAAATCATGATGATATAGTTTTGGCCGGTGAGGTTGACGAACAACTGATTCCTGGTTTTGATCTCGGAAATTCTCCATCAGAACTCATCAAGAAACCCAAGGGATTTCTTAAGGGGAAGATGGTAGTTCAAAGGACCACGGCCGGTGTCACCGGTGTGATAAGCGCGCTTGGCCAGGCCGAGTTGGTTATTCTTGGCAGCTTTGTAACGGCTAAGGCCATCTCCAGATATTTACTTTCTCAAAACCCTCTTCCTGATATTGTGACAATTGTAGCCATAGGGTCTCGGGGTGTTGCCAGGGCACCGGAAGATGAGGGATGCGCTGACTATTTAGAACATCTTCTTCAAGGAAACCATTACGATCATCTTGATACATTAAAGAATATTATATTTAATGAGTCTGCCCAAAAGTTCATAAGGGGGGATAAGGTTTATCTTCCGAGAGAAGATCCACTATTTTGTTTACAGAGGGATCTGTTTGATTTTGTTTTAATAGCTTGTAAGGAGAATGGTTTGGTGACAGTAACACCTAATAGAGAATTATAAGTGAGCTAAAGTACCTTAAGTGCCTAAATTTAATAGGCCCCTTCGCTTCAATCAGAGTTAAAAGTTAAGATGATTCACTTCCTTAACTTTAGGCGCTTTACACTTATAACCTTAGGCACTTTCAAATAAAGGATATAATCTATGGATGAGGATTTATTAAGCAAGGCAGATGTTTATGATGTTATCATTATAGGCGGCGGGCCCGCAGGCCTTACAGCTGGCATATATACAACCAGGGCAAGGCTTTCTACCTTGCTTGTTGAAAAATTAGGTATTGGTGGTAAGGCTTCTATTACAGACAGGATAGAAAATTATCCAGGTTTTATTGGTGGTATTTCTGGTCCTGACCTTGTTCATAACATGGAAGAACAGGCTAAATCCTTTGGCATGAGGACAGTCTTTGGCGAGGTGACCAGGATCGATTTTAATGATGAGGGTAATGTCAAGAAGGTTTTTATAAATAACGAGCCTGAGCCTTACCAATGTCTATCCATTATTATTGCTGCAGGTAATGAACAGAGAAAACTCGGTGTGCCAGGGGAGGCAGAGTACACCGGGAAAGGTGTTTCCTATTGTGCCACCTGCGATGGTGCCTTTTTTAGGGACCTTGATATTACGGTAGTAGGTGGGGGGGATATGGCCCTTGAAGAGGCTATATTTTTAACCAGATTCGCAAAAAAGATTTATATTATCCATAGAAGAGATAGGCTACGGGCAACAAAGATACTTCAGGAAAGGGCCTTTAGTGATAACAAGATAGAATTTATATTTGATTCTGTTGTGGATGAAATCTTTGGCCAAGCTATGGTCGATGGGGTGAAGGTAAGAAATCTTAAGACAGGAGAAAAGGAAGGTCTCGATGTAAATGGGGTATTTGTATTTATTGGCTTGAACCCAGGTCTTTCCTTTCTTGGTAACATAGTTAAAAAAAGTGAAGATGACTATATTATAGTAGATAAAGAGATGAAAACATCGAGGGAGGGTGTCTTTGCCTGTGGTGATTGCTGCAAAAAGAATTTAAGACAGATTGTGACTGCCTGCGGAGATGGTGCTACAGCTGCCTTTTCTGCCCAGCATTACGTAGAAAGGATAAAAGGAGAGGAGTATGTCTGACAAAGAAAGGGAAAAAGGTGAGGTAACTTTTGAGAGGAAGGGTTTTATTGGAACAGTCACATTAAGGAGGCCGGAGAAAAGAAATGCCTTAAACTATGCTCTCTGGCTCTCATTATCTGAGGCCATGAAAAAGGCGGCCCAAGATAGAGAGGTGAGGGTCATTTTATTAAAGGGGGAAGGGGATTCCTTTTGTTCAGGACTGGATCTGAGCCCTGCTAATGAAGTAATCAGGCTCTTGTCTGAAAAGGCATCTGCTGAACAGAAGATGAGGCTATTTGCCCTAATTAAGAGGATCCAGTCCATCTATACAGAATTAGAGGTGTTGCGAGTACCAACTATTGCAGTTATTCAAGGGCACTGCCTGGGTGCTGGCCTGGAGCTTATCTGCAGTTGTGATATGAGGTTTTGTTCTTCCGATGCTGTATTTAGCTTGCCAGAGGTGAGATTTGCAATTATCACCGATGTTGGTGGTTTGCAAAGATTGCCAAGGATTGTAGGAAGGGGAAAGGCAAGAGAAATAGCCTTTCGGGGACATTCCATTGGCTCGGATGAGGCAAAAAGGATAGGATTGGTAAACGAGGTATTTGATACACCGGAAGTGTTATTTGCCAAAGTAGATGAGATAGCCCAAGAGATTGCCGACCAATCACCGTTGGCTGTTCAGGGAGCAAAAGAGGTGCTTCTTTATAATGAAGATGTTTCTTTTATGAGAAGCCTTGAATACAATGCAGCAAGGTCAGCAATGATTCTTCCATCAGAAGATTTGCAAGAGGCTATTAACTCATACTTAGAGAAAAGGGATTCGAAATTTAAGGGGATTTAAATAAGATCGGTGAAAGGAATCTTGATGTTAGATAAACCCCGTTAGAAGATTGGAAATGGGCATTTAATACGTGCTTAAACTTATTGATTTTTTCAGGGCACTATAAATAGCGAAGCTTTCTTTCTGACGGGGTAAATGGTGGAGCTGAGGGGGATCGAACCCCTGACCTCATGACTGCCAGTCATGCGCTCTCCCATCTGAGCTACAGCCCCTTAATAATAAAAATTACCAGATAGAATTTTTAGTGTCAACATTTTATCTGTTAATACAATATGATTATGTCACCCCTAAGTTGCAATATGATTATGTCATCCCCTATCTGAATCAGGTAGAAAAGGAAGTATCTCAAGAGGAGAAGGAGGTGCTTCATGGAAAAGGGGGTGACATTTTCTCATTGCAGGAACACATTTTTTATTAATAAACCATTTTAATTTGACTAAAACATGCCAGAATGCCCCGACTTTTAAGTCGGGGATGAATGGCATCCTTTAAGTTCCTCTACCTTGGTGGGAGGGGTTAGGGGAGGGGGAAACTGGGAAAGGATTTTCACCCCCACCTTTACCCGCCTTAGGCGGGTGAACCTCCCCCATCCCCGCCATAGTAGCGGGATCTTCGACAAGGGGGAGGAAATAGTTTTCAATGAAAGCCAGAAGCCCCACTTTTTAGGGCGGGGAGCTTTACTGGCTATTTGTAGGAACCTTAAAGGTGAAGAAAAGGTTTTGTGAAATTGTGAAATTGTTGACTACAGGAATATATTTTGTTAAGTAATCGGCAAGCATTAAACCATCAAATATTAAAAAGGAGATTAAAATGAATAATATCATGAAAGAAGGGCCAAAAAACCCTCTTAAGATCCAGGATATGACCTTCAGGGACGGCCACCAGTCCAATCTGGCCACAAGAATGAGAACAGAGGATATGATCCCCATTGCTGAGCAGATGGATGAGGTAGGTTTCTGGGCTATGGAGGTCTGGGGAGGCGCTACATTTGATACCATGCACCGCTTTTTAGGGGAAGACCCATGGGAAAGACCAAAGACATTGAAGAAATACCTCAAGAAAACACCTTTTTCAATGTTACTCAGGGGACAGAACCTTGTTGGATATAGAAATTATGCGGATGACGTGGCCAGGGCATTTGTGGATAAGGCCTGTGAAATAGGAATTGATATATTCATGGTCTTTGATGCCCTGAATGATTTCAGGAATTTTCAGACCGTTGTGGAAAGGATAAAGGCCAATGGGAAACACTTCTCTGGCAACATCTGCTACTCCCTCACTGAAAGGCATTTAGGAGGGGATGTGTTTAATTTAGAATATTTCACATCCAAATGTAAACAGCTCGAAGAGATGGGGGCTGATACCATCCGTATCAAGGATATGGCAGGCATTGTTGCCCCTTATGATATCTATGAGCTGATCACTGAGCTTAAAAAAGAGATCAGGGTCCCCATTCACCTGCACACCCACTATACCAGTGGAATGGCATCAATGACCTATCTGAAGGCCATTGAGGCAGGGGTTGATATTGTTGACACCTGCCTTGCCCCCTTTGCCATGAGAACCGCTATGCCAGCTATAGAGCCCCTGGTAGTTACCCTTCAAGGCAGCCAAAGGGATATTGGTTTTGATCTAAACAAACTCCTTGAATTAGATACCTACATTGAAACCATTGCACCAAAATACCGAGACTACCTTGCTACCAATAGGATGGCAGTTATAGACACAGGGGTTCTGGCCCACCAGGTTCCCGGAGGGATGATCTCTAATTTAATCAGCCAGCTTAAAGAGGCCAATGCCCTCCACAGGCTCTCTGAGGTCCATGCAGAGATACCTATCACCAGAAAAGAGTTGGGAACCCCTCCTCTGGTTACCCCTACATCCCAGATCGTTGGGGTTCAGGCAGTATTAAATGTACTTCTTGGGAAATATAAGATGATCACTACCCAGGTCAAAGACCTTGTATATGGTCTCTATGGCAAGACACCTACACCAGTTGACCCAGAGATTCAGAAAAAGGTGCTTAAAGGTTACAAAAGAGGTGAGACACCTATCACAGGGAGGGCAGCGGATTTCATTGAACCAGAGCTTGATGAGGATAGAAAAAAGATTGGGGATCTGGCAAAAACAGAGGAAGACCTCCTTACCTATGCCCTTTATCCCACAACAGGTGAGCAATTTTTGAAGTGGAAATATGGAATAGAAGAAAGGCCTGATAGCGTCAAGTCAAAGACATTGGAGGATGTAAAAAGGGAGGATGAGTTAATAGAGAAGGCAAAGGCTGAGGCCAAGGGTTAATCCTGTTACATAAATTATTCAATTCTTCCGCCTGCGGGGGACCGCAGGCGGATCAACAGTTCTGCCAAAGAAAGATCTGCCTCCGGCGGATAGGGTCAACATCAACCACTTATTCTGCATATCTTATTTTGCCCCAAAAGGTTTTCTCCTGCAAATACTTGCAAATACTTGCCTTGACAATGGGGCTCACTTTATATTAAAAGGTGCTCTGATTGTTGAAGCAACCGATTAAGTAGGGGATAAACAATGCGAGAAGTTCATACTGATGAAATCACAAAGGTGGTTAGGGATCTCTTTATGGATGCTAACTGCAATTTAGGGGAAGATGTTCTGGCCGCCTTTGATCATGCAATAGAGAAGGATGAGTCTCCGGTAGCCAGGGAGGTCATGAAAGAATTGAAAGAGAACGCCCGGATTGCTCGAGAAGAAAACTCCCCCATCTGTCAGGATACAGGGCTTGCGGTTTTATTTATTGAATTAGGACAGGATGTTCATATCGTTGGGGGTGATTTTAAAGATGCTATCAATGAGGGAGTAAGACAAGGATATATGGAAGGCTACTTGAGAAAATCGGCCTGTGATCCTTTTTCAAGGAAAAACACCGGGGATAATACTCCGGCTATCATTCATCTCGAAATTGTGCCTGGTGACAAGATAAAGATTATGGCAGTCCCCAAGGGGGGAGGGGCTGAGAATATGAGCCGTGTGAATATGCTTACTCCCGCGGTAGGGATTGAGGGAGTTAAGGGTTTTGTGGTTAATCGAGTAAAGGAATCTGGATCCAATCCCTGCCCACCTACGGTAATTGGCGTAGGAATTGGGGGGACATTTGAGCGATCAGCCCTCCTGGCTAAAAAAGCATTGTTGCGAAAAATAGGTGAAAGGAATCCTGACCCTGAGATAGCCAAGGCAGAGGAGGAAGTTCTGGAGAGAATTAACAAATTGGGAATTGGTCCAATGGGTTATGGAGGAAATACCACATCACTTGAAGTATTTTTCGAGGTTGAACCCTGCCACATAGCCAGTTTGCCTTTGGCGGTCAATATTCAATGTCATGCCTCGAGACATAAGGAAGCGGTTATTTGAAACTGGCCTCCGGCTCGTAGGCCCTACGGCTCGGAGAGAAACTTGAAACTGGATGAATTCAATAAAGGCAATCAGTAAATATAAGGGAATATCAAGTTTCGAGTTTCAAGTATTAAGTATCCAATATATAAAGGCTGGAGGAAAAGATGCCTAAACAAATAAGACTGACAACTCCATTGTCAACCGAAGATGTGGAGAATCTAAACATTGGAGATAAGGTTTTTTTAAATGGTATCATTTATACTGGGAGGGATGCTGCCCATAAGAGATTGATTGATCTTCTAAATGAAGGCAAGGAGCTTCCTTTTGATGTTCAGGGCCAAATAATCTACTATGTGGGGCCTTCTCCGGCCAAGCCGGGGAAGCCTATTGGTTCCGCAGGTCCAACTACCAGCTACCGTATGGATGCCTATACTCCCAGGCTAATTGAACTTGGGATGAAGGGAATGATCGGTAAGGGAAATCGTTCCCCAGAGGTCATAGAAGCCATGAAAAAATATAAGGCGGTATACCTTGGGGCTACAGGGGGAGCCGGTGCCCTTATTGCCAAGAGTTTCAAGAAGGCCGAGATTGTTGCCTATGAAGATTTAGGACCTGAGGCTATCCGGAAATTGGAGGTAGAGAATTTTCCGGTAGTAGTAATTAATGACACTAAAGGTAATGATCTTTATGTAGAAGGTGCAAAGAAATATAGGAAAGAATAACTGACGTTTTGATAAGATGGTAGGGATATGGAAAGTTTGGGATATGTTGCTAAGAGGATGGAAGTTATAACCCATGATGTCTTGATTTTTGGTACAGGGTTGGCCGGGCTACGTGCTGCGGTGGAAATTGCCCGAAAACTTAAGGATTCTGCAAGTATAGGTCTTATATCTAAGGTACAAATACAGCGCCCCCATTCCGTATGTGCTGAGGGAGGTACTGCGGCAGTGCTGCGGGAAGAAGAAGGAGATAGTCTTGACCTTCATGCCTGGGACACTGTTAAGGGTTCTGACTTTCTGGCAGATCAGGATGTGGTAGACCGATTTGTGGGGTTATGTCCAAAAGAGATGTTACTTCTTGACCACTGGGGTATGCCATGGTCTCGGAATGAAGATGGCAGAATCAAGCAACGTCCATTCGGTGGTCATAGTTATCCTCGAGCCACGATGGCTGCGGATAAAACCGGGTTTTTCGAGATACAGACCCTCTATGATACCCTGATGCAGTATAAGAATTTTTCACGTTATGATGAGTTTTTTGTTACTTCTATCCTTACCTCAGATGGAGAGTTTCAAGGCCTAACTGTTATAGATATGCCCAGGGGTAAGTTTGTCGTTCTGCGGGGGAAGGCGATGATACTTGCCACTGGAGGTCTTGGGACTCTTTATGGTTTCACCACCTATTCTCAAACAGTTAGTGGGGATGGCCAGGCGATAGCCTACAGGGCCGGATTGAACCTGGAGGATCCAGAGTTCCTCCAGTTCCATCCTACAGGTCTTGTCCCCTCTGGTATCCTTATGACTGAGGCCTGCCGGGGTGAAGGAGGATATCTTAGAAATTCTGAAGGTGAGCGTCTCATGGAAAAGTATGCCCCAAAAAAGATGGAATTAGCCCCGCGTGACATTATATCACGATCCGAGATGACTGAAATCTCAGAGGGGCGTGGTTTCGAAGAACCAAATGGTTTGGATTATATCCATTTGGATCTGACTCACCTGGGAGCGGATAAGATTAACCATGCCTTGCCATTGATCCGTGAGATATGTATGAAGTTTATTGGTCTTGATCCCATTTTTGAGCCCATACCTGTACGTCCAGTTGCCCATTACAGCATGGGGGGAGTTGAGGGAGATATTAATGGTGCAACCAAGATGAGGGGAGTTTGGGTAGCCGGAGAGGTTGCTTGTAACTCACTGCATGGCGCCAATCGCCTGGGTACAAATTCCACGGCTGAATGTCTGGTGTGGGGAGGAATAACCGGGGAAGAAGTTGCTAAGTATCTAAATTCCAACCCACCATTGCCCAAACTGCCTATGGATCAAGTTGACGCTGAATTAGGCCGCGTATTTGTAGATTTTCTTCAAAAGAAGGGTGTAGAGAATCCATATGAAATCCGGACTGAGTTGCGTGCAGCAATGGATCAACATGCTGGAGTCTATCGTGATGGAGAAAGTTTAAGTGAAGGACTAAAAAAGATCAAAGCCCTAAAGGCACGATTTGAGGATATATATATTAAGGACACGAATTATGTCTATAATACTAATTTGATAAATGCCTTTGAGACAGAGAATCTTCTTGATCTGGCGGAAGCAATGTTGACAGCGGCCCTGGCGCGGGAGGAGTCCCGGGGAGGGCACGCCCGGACCGATTTTCCAGAGCGCGACGATGAGAAATGGCTCAAGCATACCTTGGTAAGTTTTGGCGACACCGGACCAAATATTGACTATAAACCGGTAACTATTACCAAATGGAAACCGGTTGAGCGGAAGTATTAACAGGACCACGTCATAGTGAAACATAACTTATTGATTTTTAGGCTTCTTG
The DNA here is from genome assembly GCA_030615105.1 of Desulfobacteraceae bacterium. GTDB lineage: Bacteria > Desulfobacterota > DSM-4660 > Desulfatiglandales > B25-G16 > JAUWNK01. The sequence continues at coordinate 2,262 of JAUWZV010000054.1, read as the reverse complement.
CTGGGTATGGGTAATCTTTTTTGCTATGCAGGTGCAGGGGCATGGATACCTCTTTTTTTAGCATGCTCCTTAATATAGGCATCAGCGTGATCCCGATAATCGGGATTTAAATAAGCGGAGCATATATTAACATTGACAAGTTGCTTCAAATCCCGATTATCGGGATCCTGTGTAGCACCTTGTTTTGGAGCATGGCTAAAAAAAGAGGTATCCATGCCCTGGGCTTTGGCATTACCCTGGAAGCATTAAGGAGGAAGAAGATGAGTAATAATGAAAAGATGTATGATAATCGTTTGGGCATAATCGGCTGGTTAGGAGGCGGTCGATGGGGCATAGAACGCTATCTATATATTATACACAGGCTTGCAGGAGTTGGTGTGCTTATTTTCTTCATCCTTCACATATTTGAAGGCAATCTCAGGATTTTTGGCCCGGAGATCTGGAATCCTGTGATGAAAGTAATGGAACATCCCGTTTTCAAGGTTGGCGAGCTGTTCATTATTATAGGCTTTGCATTCCATGCCTTAAACGGTATCCGGCTCATTCTAATTGAATTAGGCTGGGCCGTGGGAAAGGCAGAAGAGCCAGTTTATCCATATAAATCATCGCTGAATACCCAGCGGCCATTAATGGTAATAATGTTGTTATTAGCTATCCTTCTTATAGCAGCAGGAGGATTTGATCTCATGTTTTTAGGGCACTAAGGAGACAGTTATGAGGGATATGAAAAGTGAAGTGGGGTATTGGACCTTTTTTATCATTGCAGGGATTGTAGTTTTTGTCCTTCTCTTTTTTCATATGATGATTATTCACATGGATCAACTCTTAGGGATCTTTAATCCTGCTGGCGGTTCAGCCCTTGATTGGAAAAATGTAATTTACCGAAGTCATTCTGCTTTTTTCACTACTATTTATATTATCCTGTTAGCAGCAGCTCTTTACCACGGATTCTACGGGCTACGTACCATTCTGTTTGAATTAGGGTTAAAGAAACGTACCCAGAGTTTAATTACTATTGCTGTGTGGGTTATCGGTATTACACTCTTTTCTGTTGGGGTTTTTGCTAACATTGCGGTACAAACCGTGAAAGCAGCAGTTTAGGAAGGACAGGAGGATGGACAAAGAAAATCAGCAAAAACGAGATATTATCCTTCATATTCGCCGTTTTGATCCTGAGCGGGATGAAAGCCCTCATTTAGAACAATACACTGTTAAAGTAGAGCCTGGGATGACCATACTGGATGGATTGCACCAGATTAAGCAAAACCAGGATTCTACCCTCTCCTGGCGTTTTTCTTGCCGGATGGGAGTATGTGGCTCCTGTGCCATGCTCGTAAGTGGAAGGCCCATGTTAGCATGTAATACCCAGATTCTGGATATAACGGATCGCGCCTTAACATTAGCACCATTACCTAACTTTGATATTATAAGAGATCTGGTACCGGATCTAACTCGTCTGTTCGAGGATCACGTTGCTATTCAGCCTTACATACAGGGGCAAGATGCCGAAGAGATGGAAAATCCTACAGGGGAGTTTTTCCAAACCCCCCATGAACTGGAAAAATACCTTCAGTTTTCATATTGCATTAAGTGCGGTTGTTGCATGACTGCCTGTCCCACCATGGCAACTGACCGGGAGTATTTAGGGCCAATGGCACTTGCTCAAGCCTACCGCTATAACACAGATTCTCGCGATAGAGGCTACGAGAGCAGAAAAAGCGTTATCGGAGCTTCGCACAGCACTTTCAATTGCCACTATGCTGGAGAGTGCTCCAATGTATGCCCAAAGGGAGTGGACCCAGCCCGGGCAATACAGCTCATGAAAAGGGATTTAGTGCTGGATTATTTAAAACTGAAGAAAAGGAAAAAAGCTTGCCGAGTTATGGGTATTCCTTCTGATGTAGAGCGTAAGCCATCAATACCTTTTCCTCCTTACACGGTAGAGCAAAAGTGAACCCTGTCAGATTTTACACGGGGCATTCTAACAGGGTAAACATAACGGTGTATATTATTCTTTACAGGAGGTAACTATCAGCAAAAAACCGCTCGTAAGGATTAACGAGCAAATCAGGACAAAGACGGTCAGACTAATCTCAGTAGATGGAAAACAGATCGGGATCGTCTCTATTAATGAGGCCTTGCATGCGGCAAAAGAATTGGATCTTGACCTGGTTGAGGTAGCCCAAGATGCAGACCCTCCTGTGTGCCGCATCATGGATTATGGAAAGCTCAGGTACAAGACATCCAAAAAAGGAAAAGGTA
>JAUWZV010000039.1 GCA_030615105.1 Desulfobacteraceae bacterium | reverse complement strand
GATATAGAACAGATAAGTGAGATAACATTAAGAGATATAGACTTAAATTTTATGATTAAAAACATAATGGGTGTCTCAGTACCTATTATGAAAATCGAAAATCTTGTTCGGCGGATAAATGAGAGAGGTTACGGCTTTTTAGGTACAAACGCAAAACTTGATGATGCCGCAAAAAGTTTTGAGGAATCGATCTTAATAATTGTGAAACTGGCAGAGGTGGAAGAGTCTGTCAGGAGGATTGCTGAGGAGGTAGAAAAGACAAAAAGAAGGGTTAATGCCCTGGAATATATTGTTATCCCTCGACTTAAGGCAACGATTAAGCATATAGAAATGAGGATGGAAGAAATAGAAAGAGAAAGTTTCTTAAGATTAAAGAAGATCAAGGCCTTTCTTGAAGCGAGAAAAATAAGGTAATCTATAAAAGATCTGCTAACCTTCCCTTGTCATCCACAATTCCTCAATATCCCTCAAAAGTTATCCCAACTAACTACAATGGTGCATAAAATATGGCTGTTAAATCTGGATTGAGAAAAAAAACTAAGGCCTATAAAAAGGATGAGGATAGCAAGACGAAATTGTTTTACCTATTTTTGATCGCTCAGATCTGTGCCTTGTTTGGTTTGGTTGTTGGGATTCTTTTTTTTATTTTACGGTTTTTTAAAATTATTTAATAATAAACCTGTCCCGGTTTCCCCATTAGAGGGTTAACTTTATGCTTCTGATTTAAATACCTGCCTTATTTCTTATCGCTTGACTTTCTTTTCATAAAAGATATACTTAAAATATTAGGAAATTTGAAGACCATATGGGATTAGATGATTTAGAGCAATTTTCTATATTAGAACAGAAGGTTGAATCACTCATCTCTTTGGTGAGCTCTCTTAAAGAGGACAAGATTGACTTAGAGAAGAAGGTTCAAGGCCAAGGGGAAAGGATCAGCTCATTTGCTAACGAGATAGACAAGTTAAAGGCTGATAAGGACTTAGTTAAAAAGCGAATAATAACACTTTTAGAAAAAATAGAAAAAATTAACTTATAAACTAAAAGATGGCATGAACGAGAAGGTTAAGATCAAAATAAGGGATAGGGAATATGCTATAAGAGGCTCGGATGATAGGGAACAGATATTGAAAGCGGCAGCATGCGTGGATAAAAAACTAAAAGAGATAAGTGATTCTAAAAAAGAATTATCCGAGGATAGGACAGCTATTTTAGCTGCTCTTGACATCGCAGGTGATTATTTTCAGCTCATAAAAGAAAAGGAGGTTCTATTAGCCGAAATCGATAGCAGGTCCCAGAGGTTAATAAAAAGCTTGAATACAGTTTTAAACTAAATTATTCCCCTGCTATGCTCGTGATTGGCGGAAGATTTTTGAGTCAACACTGATTAAAAAGGGAGTTCTCGCTTGCCCTTGTGTGTTTTTTTAGATATTGAAAAAGACCTAACGGGGTAATGGAATGCCCACCTAAGCAGGATTAGGTTCAAAAATAGCTGCTGACACGGCATTACAGCGGGGGAAAATAAAGAGCGGATTGATAGCCGAGGGCTGAGGAATAAATTGTTACTTGACTTTTTAAAAAAATAAGCGAAGCACAATCTTTGGCAAAAATAGAGAAGACCTTAATATATAAGAAACAACTCGTATGCAGGCAGGTTTGCAATATTCCGATTTTTTGAAGTGGGCATTTATCTAATTAGAATCAATTATCTATCATTCCACTAAGCCTCTATCAAACCCTCTTTTTTCCTTAAGAAAAATCTTAGAAAAATAAAAGGCGGTGATGAAAATATGTTAGTCGCTAAGTTGGTTATTGTTGCGCTGGCGGGAATTATAGCAGGAGTGGTGATTGGTATCATTGTCCGCAAAAAAATGGCAGAGAGCAAGCTTGATTCCGCAGAAGACTATTCGAGAAAGATTATCCTTGAAGCCAGCAAGCAGGCAGAGACAATCAGAAAAGAGGCCCAGCTACAGGCTAAAGACAAGCTTTATCAAATGAAACTCGATTTTGAGGAGGAAACAAGGTCGAGGCGAAAGGAGCTACAGGGCCAGGAAAGAAGATTGTTCCAAAAGGAGGAGGCCTTAGACAGAAAGACGGAGCAAATTGAGCAAAGAGAGTCACTGATTGCAAAAAAAGAAGGAACCTTAGCTAATCAAGAGAGTGATTTAAAGAAAAAGGAGGGGGAATTAAATGGCCTGATTGAAATAGAGAAACGGAAATTAGAGAGAATTGCCGGGATTTCAGCAACAGAGGCAAAAGAGATGCTTATTTCCTCTATGGAAGCAGAGGCACGTCATGAGGCATCCAAACTCATAAAGAAAATAGAGGCTGATACAAGAGAGATCTCTAATAGAAAGGCGCAGGAGATTTTAACCTTGGCAATTAAGAGATATGCTGGTGATTATGTGGCTGAAGAGAGTGTTTCTGTGGTTAATCTACCAAATGATGAGATGAAGGGCAGGATCATTGGAAGAGAAGGCAGGAATATTAGGGCTTTGGAAGCGGCCACTGGAATAGATCTTATAATTGATGATACACCGGAAGCTGTGGTGCTGTCAGGCTTTAATCCAATCAGGAGAGAGGTGGCCAAGGTGGCCTTAGAGAGGTTAATTGAAGACGGCAGGATTCACCCGGCTAGGATTGAAGAGATCGTGGAAAGAGTGGGCAGAGAGATCGAGACAAACATCAAAGAGGCTGGGGAACAAGCTACTTTTGATATCGGAGTTCATGGCATCCATCCAGAATTGATTAAATTAATAGGTCGTTTAAAATATAGATCAAGTTATGCACAGAATGTTCTAAAGCACTCTATTGAAGTTTCCTTCTTATGTGGCATAATGGCTGCGGAGCTGCGGTTAGATGAAAAACAGGCCAAAAGAATCGGGCTTCTCCATGATATCGGTAAAGCAGTAGACCATGAGGTAGAGGGGGCACATGCACGTATAGGAGCGGACCTGGCAAAGAAATATGGTGAATCTGATCCGGTAGTGCATGCAATAGCTGCTCACCATGAGGACATCCAGGCTACCTCTGTTATGGATGTGCTTCTTCAAGCGGCTGACACCCTATCTGGCGCAAGGCCTGGTGCTCGGAGGGAGATGCTTGAGTCGTATGTGAAGAGGTTAGAAGATATGGAAAAGGTGGCCATGTCTTTTAAAGGTATTAATAAGTCGTATGCAATCCAGGCAGGCAGAGAGCTGAGAATAATAGTAGAGAGTGATAGAATAGATGATTTTGAGTCAGCAATGATATGCAAGGAGATAGCAAAAAAAATAGAAAAAGATCTTACATACCCCGGACAGATAAAGGTAATAGTAATAAGAGAAACCAGGGCCATTGAATATGCCAAGTGACATAAAACCCAAGCCCCCTTATGCCTTGAGGCCTAACAGGCAAGAGCAATAGCATCTTGATATCCTTTTTGCTTATTCTAAATAATAAATATTTACCTCGTAGCACCCTACCAGTATTTTTTATAGGTTATAAGTGGTTGGCCAGCCAAATTTATCTGAAACTCATTTTTCCAAATCTAAAAAGGTGGCAAGAGATGCTTTATCTCTCTTGAAGGTTTTCAATTAAGACCGAATATTAATTGGGTTTTATTTTATCAGCAATCATTAATGTCGTATTTTTAAATGATCCAACTATTCAATGTTTATAAAACCTTTGGATCAAAAAACCCGGCCCTTATAGATGTAAGTTTGAAAATAAATAAGGGAGAGTTTGTTTTCATCACAGGGCCCAGCGGTGCAGGAAAGACCACACTGCTAAAGATAATTTTCTGTGCAGAGAAACCCACAAGCGGGCATGCATTGGTCAACGGAAGAAATCTTAATAGAATCAAGGATAGGGAGCTCTCATTATTACGTCGAAGAATAGGGGTAGTCTTTCAGGATTTCAAGCTGCTTCCAGGACGCAATGTGTTTGAAAATGTAGCCTTGAGCCTAGAAATAATGGGTGTTCCGCTGTCTATGATACGCAAAAAGGCTCATCAGACACTCAGGTATCTGGGTTTGGCAAAAAAGGAAGACTACTACCCTCCTCAGCTTTCAGGCGGTGAACAGCAGAGAGTTGCTATTGCCCGAGCAATAATAAATAATCCTTTGATTCTTTTAGCTGACGAACCAACGGGCAACCTTGACCCTGATCTAACCATGGAAATAATGGCCCTCTTAAGAGAGATACATAGCAAAGGCACCACAGTAATCGTGGCAACACATAGCCAGGAGTTGCTAAAGGATACAACGAGAAGAATAGTTGCCCTAAATAAAGGCAGGATAGTATAGATGAAAATCACATTCTTTCGTTATTTTGTCAGGCAGGCCCTGGCAAATATTTTTAAGAATCGGTTAGGCCATCTGATAGGTGTGGGCACAATGGCCATAGCATTCCTTATTTTTAATACGTTTATTCTTGTTTTCGTAAACCTAAATCATTGGACAAAGGAATGGGGAAGATCAATGAGCATGTCTGTTTATTTCAAAGGAGAGCCAGATAGGGTTTCCCTTGAAAACATAAAAAAGGAATTGCTTCATTTTCATGGAGTTACTACCAAAAGGTTTATTTCCAAGGATGATGCTATGGAAAGCCTTAGGAGGAGGTTGGGAGAAAAGGCTGGGCTGCTTGATGGGTTGAAGGAGAATCCTCTGCCTGCTTGCCTTGAGATTATTCTTTCGAGAGATAAAAGTGGGGACTCTCTTCCTTATCAATTGAAAACAAGGCTGGAGAAAATTGATATAGTTGATGAGGTACAATACAGCCAGGAATGGATAAGTAGATTTCAGGCCATAATGAAGGCAATAAAGTTAATCGGCATGGTTTTTGGGGGATTGCTTTTTTTAGCAGCCCTTTTTATTATCACCAATACAATAAAATTGACAATATACGCCAGGAAAGATGAGATTGAGATACTCAAGCTGGTAGGTGCGACCAATCGCTTTGTAAAGATCCCCTTTCTGATTGAGGGAGCAATTCAAGGATTTCTTGGTGGCTTAATCGCCCTGATCGTCCTCTTTTTAATTTATATAATAGTTATAAGTAGAGTAGACCTGAGAGTTGGATTTGCCTCTCTTGACATCATCTTTCTTTCGCCTCAATTTATTCTCTTTCTGTTAATTATTAGTGGTATTATTGGTTTTATCGGAAGCACTATATCCCTGGGTCGCTTTTTTAGAATATGATCCCAAAAACCAAAATTTTTCTACTATTTTTTTCAATACTATGTACTGTTATTTTCAACTTTTTCTTTATAGATTTCTCAGAAGCAGAAAAGAGATCATCCATCAAAGTTACTCGCTCCCAGGTTCAGAAGATAGAAAAGCATCTCTTAGAACAGCAAGAGGAACTGCTAAGCGTTGATATTAAGGAGAAGGGCATCCTGGGGGAGATAGAGAGGTTAGAAAAAGACATGGCCCTAAATAGAGAGTCATTAAGGGAGTTATCAAGCAAGATAAAAAAGATTTCAGGAGAGATCCAGGCTGGCCAGAGAAGAATTCAACAACTAAACAGATCTTCCCTCGCTGTCAAGGAATGCTTGAAGAGGCGTTTAGTAGCCTTCTATAAATTTGGGAGGCCTGGGTATGCAAGGCTTCTTGCTACCTCTGCTACTCTGCAAGAATTTCAGAGGATAATAAAGTATATGAAGGTTATCATGGATCAGGATAGACAGATTCTGGATATGTTGGGCAGGCAGAGGAGTCAAGTTGAACGAGAGTTAGAAACGCTTAAGGAAAATAGGGCCAAGATTGAGCTGTTAGAAAAGGCAAAAGATAGAAGGATGGCCCTGCTTGAGAAAGACATTGAAAAGAAGGTTTTTTTGTTAATGAAGGTGCACAGGGAGAAGGAGTTTTATACAAAGGCGGTTAAGGAACTAAAAGAGGCTTCCAAAGCATTAAGTGAGACAATGATGCATTTAGAGATGGAGGAAGGGGAAAGGCATTTAGGAAAAGGGTTTGTTGAAATGAAAGGGAAATTACCTCTACCGTTAAAAGGAAAAATACTTAGAGATGTTAAACAATTTGGGTCCAACCCATTTATACATAGAAAGGGGATATACATTAAAGGTTCCCCAGAGGAGAAGGTTAGATCGGTTTTCCCTGGCAAGGTAGATTATTCCGGATGGTTTAAAGGATATGGACAGTTGGTGATTATTAACCATGGATCCCATTATTTTACTCTCTTTGCCCACCTTGCAGAGAGGATAAAGGAAAAAGGAGAGATGGTTTCAGGTGGCGAAGAAGTTGGTCTGGTGGGAGATCTTGGTTGGCATGGGGGACCAGGGATATATTTTGAAATAAGAAAAGGAGGTGTCCATCTTGATCCCAAAAGATGGCTTAAAATAGAATAGGATATAATGGTAGCAAAATAAAGAAACATTTTAACAAAAAAGGAGTAAAGGGATGTTAAAAACTAATCATAAGCATTTTTTTTATCAGGCAATTATTTTCATCTGCGTGATATTTTTCCTTTTTATCATTGATAGTTATCAAGGTGTTTTGGCCGACACAAAAGAGGTATATAAGAACATTGAGGTATTTAGCGAAGTTTTACGTAAAATTGAAAAAAACTATGTTGAAGGCGCAGACCCAAAAGAGCTTATATATGGGGCTATAAAGGGTATGGTCAAAACCTTAGATCCCCACTCCTTTTTTATGAGCCCAGAAGAATACAAGGAATTGATGATAGATACAAAAGGAGAGTTTTCCGGGGTAGGGATTGTGATAACCATCAGGAATAATGTCCTCACTGTAGTCTCCCCTATTGAAGGGACACCTGCATTTAAGGCTGGGATAAAGGCAGGAGACCAAATAATCATGGTAGGAGACAGATCAACTAAAGATTTATCCACGCCGGAGGAGGCAGTTAGACTTATTCGGGGGCCTAAGGGTAGCAAGGTCAAGCTGACTATCAGCAGGAAAGGTTTAGAAAAACCAATTGATTTTCTGATCACAAGGGATGTGATACCTATAAAAAGCGTTCGCTCTGATTTCCTTCCTTCCGATATAGGTTACGTCAGGATTTCTAACTTCCAAAGCAATACTGGGCAAGAACTTTTTAAGGCTTTAGAGGAGATGGAGAGCAAAAAGAAGTTGAAGGGCCTGATTCTGGATTTAAGAAACAACCCTGGGGGACTACTATCTCAGGCGGTAAAGGTAGCTGATGAGTTTCTTGATTCAGGGTTGATTGTTTCTATTAAGGGCCGCGATAAAAAGGAGGAAAAAAGTGTTGCCCATAAGAATGGGAAGCCTAGAGAATATCCTATGATTGTCTTGGTTAACGAGGGGAGTGCCAGTGCAGCAGAAATAGTGGCTGGGGCCTTACAGGACAACAAGAGGGCTCTTATCTTAGGCTCAACTACCTTTGGAAAGGGCTCTGTGCAGACCCTTTTTCCCCTTTCAGATGGTTCAGGTTTGCGCCTTACAACTGCAATATATTATACCCCAAACGGAAGATCGATACAGGCAAGTGGTATTGAACCGGATATAAAGGTTGCTTTTATACCACCAAAGGAGAAACCAACAGTAAAAAGGCACCATGTCATAAGAGAGAAGGATTTGGAAGGCCATATTGAAAAGGAGCCCCCGGAGTCAATAGAGGAGGAAAAGGGCGGGATCTTATTAGATGAAGAATCCCGCATTCAAAAACGTATTGACAAAGATAATCAGTTAAGAAGGGCGATACAGATACTTCACTCTTGGAACATTTTCTCTAAAATAGATAGCCGACTGTTCCAGGAATGAGCTTGAGATATCATTAAATGGCTAGAGCAAAAAAAAAGAAACCTAATATCGCCCTTATTGGTCTTGGATCCGTAGCCATAATTGTTGCTATATTGATAGGCTATCTCTCAATATTAGATAGAAAACAATCTCCGCTACCATTTGAGGAGATTTATACCCCGTCCATAGAATTAAATAGAAATATACGCCTTATAGATAAGGCCATTTCCGATGGATTCTATAAGATGGGAGTACCCCAAGAGAAGATAATTTTTATATCTGTTCTTCCAAAAAAGAAGGTCGGCTATAACTGGGATTTTAATAGTATGGAGGCAAGGATTCCAGATCGTTCTTCCATTTTCCAGATAGGAACGGAAATTAAGGCCAGGATTTCTAATCTACGGATACCGACACAGATTAAGATAGATAAAAAATCAGACAATGAAATTACCTGCAATATTTATTATAAAGGTCTCTATACTCACAGGCTAAGAATTATATTAGACACTTATCCGCCTCCTCATCCTTTATCATACCCAAGAGTTGGTATTATAATAGATGACTTAGGCTATGATAGTTCTCTTGCAAACGCCTTTATAAGGCTTGATTTACCGCTTACCTTTTCTGTTTTGCCATTTACCCCTAATACGGGTTTGATTGCACAAAAGGCCAGGAAAGAGGGAAGAGAAATAATGCTTCATCTTCCTATGGAGCCAATTAGTTATCCTGATGTTAATCCAGGAGATGGGGTCTTAATGGTATCGATGGATAAAGAAATGATTTTGGAGATACTTAACCGTGATTTGAGTCAGATACCTTTTATTGCTGGCGTAAATAACCACATGGGCTCAAGATTTACAGAGAGCGAGAAGAAGATGATGATAGTGCTGACTGAGTTGAAAAGAAGGGGTCTCTACTTTATTGATAGCAGAACAAGTGGCGGAAGTGTGGCATTTGAGGTAGCTAAAAGAATGGCCCTTAGGACAGCCAGTAGGGATATATTTTTGGATAATGATCTCTCAGAAAATGGCTTAAAAATACAAATGGAAAGGCTGCTCAGTCTGGCAAGATACAAGGGCTGGGCTATATGCATTGGACATCCTCACAAGGAAACCCTTAAGCTATTAAAAAGATATCAGTCGACCCTGAAGAATAATGCTCAAGTCGTGCCTGTTTCTAACTTAGTGAGTTACTAATATCACTATGGAATGATGGAGTGCTTGCCCCGTTAAATAGGTTTTTTATTTAAATGTGCCATTATTATGCTCCTCAGATGTCAATATTCAATAGTCATTCGATTGAACCCATCACTCCAGGACTTCATTGCCCTTATATCTGCATTCGGCGTAAAGGCAGGCAATAGTAGCCCAATTGGGGCGTGCCCCAAAGCTCTATAGAAAGGAGGATCAGGTTTGAATATACCTTTCCTGGATTTAAAGGCCCAGTATGAGGCTATTAAAGAAGAAATCATATCAGTTACTATGGAGGTTTATCAATCGCAGAGCTTTATCCTGGGACCAAAGGTAGAAGAATTGGAAAAAAAGGTAGCCACTTATACTCAGGCAAAGCATGCAGTGGGTGTTTCTTCAGGCACCGATGCCTTGCTCATATCCTTAATGAGTGCCGACATTGGTCCTGGAGATTTGGTAATTACCTCCCCTTACACCTTTTTTTCCACCGCTGGTTCAATTACCAGAGTAGGCGCTATCCCTGTTTTTGTAGATATAGCCCCTCTTACCTATAATATTGATCCAGAGAAATTAGAGAAAAAAGTTTCCACAATGGAGGCTAAGGAGAGATCTCGATTAAAGGCGATATTACCTGTTCATCTTTTTGGTCAATGTGCAGATATGGAAAACATCACAGCTATAGCAAAATCCTTAGGCATATTAATTATAGAGGATGCAGCCCAGGCTATTGGAGCAGAATACAAGTTTAGTGATGGATCTTTGAAAAGAGCGGGTTCTATGGGCAACTATGGTTGTTTTTCTTTTTACCCCTCGAAAAACCTTGGTTCTTTTGGAGATGGGGGCATGGTTACAACAAATGATGAGGAAATATTGCAAAAACTTAAGATAATGAGGGTCCATGGGGCTCAACCAAAATATTACCATAAAGTTATCGGTGGAAATTTTAGACTTGACGCCCTTCAGGCAGCTATTCTCCTGGTAAAATTTAATTATCTTGAGGAGTGGACTGAAAAGAGAAGGCAGAATGCACGCATTTATAGAGAACTATTTGCAAGGAAATGTATAGAAGGGGTTGAGCTTCCCCTTGAGAGTAAGGAAAGACATATATATAACCAATTTGTAATAAAGATTGATCAGAAGAGAGATGAACTAAAGAGATATTTAATCAATCAGGGGATAGGTTGTGATATTTATTATCCAGTTCCACTTCATATTCAGGAGTGTTTTCGATATTTGGGTTATAGTCCGGGGGATTGCCCTGTTGCAGAAGAGGCTGCAGCAAAGACCCTTGCTTTACCGATTTATGCGGAGTTAAGGTATGAGCAGATTGAATATATTGTAGAAAAAATAGGTTCATTTTTGAGAGATAAAAAGACCTCTTGATATTTTTATCATCTCCCAAGGTATTAAGACTGTTATATTGACATAAGAGAAATATTGGGACAATATTAAATTATGTCTGAAGATTTTGTTAAATTTTATCAAACGCCCCCGTTAAATACCCCAATACTGATTGCCGGATTTGGAGGTTGGTCAAATGCTGGCAATATTGCGGTAAAGTCAATCGAGTACATTATTCGAAAAAAAAGGGCGACATTAATAGCTGAAATAGATCCAGATAATTTTTACCAGTTTACTCAAAACAGACCAGTTGTAAATATCAAGCAAGGAAGGCTTCAAGATCTCTATCTAAAAAAGATATCTTTTCATTTTTGGCCTAACAAGGAAGGCAAAAATGATCTTATCCTCTTGAAGGCGCAAGAACCTGATTATAGATGGACTACCTTTGTTAAGATCCTGTTTCATTTATGTAAACAATGGGGTGTTTCTCTTATCGTCTGCCTTGGGGGGATGTATGATGATGTCCTTCACACCGAGTCCATAGTGTCCGGAGTTTATTCTTTTAGGGAGTGGAGAGATGTTTTTATCGAAAAAGATATTAATCTGATCGAATATGAAGGCCCCTCAGGGATACATTCCTTTATTATGCAGAGGGCGGAAAAAGAAAGCTACCCATTTATCGGGCTTTGGGGCCGCTCGCCATTATACCTTCAGGGTACAAATTTTAGGGTGGTAGGCAGGGTTGTTAACCTGATTGCCTCTTTTTTTGATTTTTCTATTGATACGCTTGAGCTTGAGAACTCTTTAAAGGAATTTGAGCATCAAATTGAGGAGATCTTGGAAAATAATTCAGAGTTAAGGGAGCACATTGAGGAGATTAAAAAGATTAGAAGCGGGGAGTTGCGAAAAAAGGATACATCAAAGGTTATAAATATAAAAGATTTTATCCGGCCTAAGGATTCATAATCAATCCCACATCTTTGCATCATTCTTAAAAAGGACACGGACGAGATTAACTTTACTTGAGGTATAAAATATGGCTAATGTCGTTGTTGTTGGCACCCAGTGGGGTGACGAAGGAAAAGGGAAGGTGGTCGATCTTCTTACTGCTAATGCAAATAGGGTAGTTAGATTTCAAGGAGGAAATAACGCAGGACATACAATAGTGGTAAATGGTGAGCGATCTATTTTCCATCTTATACCCTCTGGGATCCTTTATCCAGATACGAGATGTCTAATAGGTAACGGAGTAGTCGTTGACCCTGAGGTCTTATTAGAGGAGATAAAGGAATTACTTGATAAAGGAATAACTATTAGCCCTAAAAGGTTAGGTTTAAGCGAGCGGGCCCATATAATAATGCCTTACCATAAGGCTGTTGATATGGCTCGTGAAAGGGCAAAAGGAAAATCCAAGATCGGGACTACTGGAAGAGGCATAGGTCCATGCTATGAAGATAAGGTGGCAAGGGTGGGAATAAGGGCCATTGATCTAACAGAACCGGATGTATTAAAGGAAAAAATCAAGGCAAATCTTAGCGAGAAGAATTTTTATCTAACCAATCTTTTTAAATGTGAACCATTGGAATATCAGCCTATATTAGATAGATACCTTTCAATATCCCATGAACTTTCCCCATTCATTGTTGATGTCTCCACAGAACTGGATGAGGCAATGAAAGGAGGTGAAAATATCCTTTTCGAAGGTGCACAAGGGACACATTTAGATATTGACCATGGTACATATCCTTTTGTTACCTCTTCCAATCCCGTAGCAGCAAATGCATGCATCGGGACAGGGATAGGTCCGAAAAAATTGGACAGTATTGTTGGTATTGTTAAGGCATACACAACTCGCGTTGGTGCCGGCCCATTTGTAAGCGAGCTCGTTGACGAGACTGGTAATTTCCTTCAGGAAAGAGGGCAAGAATTTGGAGCCACCACTGGTAGGCGACGAAGGTGTGGCTGGCTGGATCTGGTTGTTGTCAGATATTCTGCCAGGATAAATGGGCTGACCCATCTGGCAATAACAAAGCTTGATGTATTAACAGGTTTGGAACGAATTAATCTCTGTGTGGCATACGAGTATCAGGGAAAGAGACTGGAGACTATCCCGGCTAAACTATCTACACTTGATAACTGTAGTCCTGTTTATGAGGAGATGCATGGCTGGCAAGAGGATATCTCTGGATCAAGGACCTTTGAAGAACTACCAAAAAACACTCGGGCCTATATAAGAAGGATAGAGGAGATTGTTGGTGTTCAGGTTTCTATCATATCTGTTGGTTCAGGGAGGCAGGAGACGATTGTTTGCATAAATCCCTTTAATAACAACCCTCCTTAATTTGAATAGCCTTATATAGCGAAGCTCCGCCTTCCCGGCACGTATCGGCCCGGGACGGGCAAACCAACAAGGCAAGCCGTAAGAAAACCCTAAAATCGAATATCGAAATTCGAAACAATATCGAAATTCAAATGTTCAAATTTCGAAACATACTAAATTGTTACTTGATCAAAGGAAAGGACTCTTGGTTTAGAAAATTGGAATTTTGGTCATGCGGGTTTGTTTCGGATTTCGTGCTTCGGATTTCGAATTTAAAAGTATCAGCACTTGAGTTAACCACAAAACTTGACATAAATGTTAAGATCTTGGCTTGTATAGACGTCTAGTAGGTGGCGCTAAGATAAATGTTATTACTACTACTACGGCAAAGCTTGAATATATTATTGTAAACAACCACCCGGGTGCATTATAAAATAGAAGGGAGTCTATAATATTGCCAATAAAGGAGACCTTCTCTTCAGAAAGGTTAGGAGCGTACCTGAGCTTAAATTCAAGAACTGTTAAAGGGCAATTTACCCCCAATAATGCCTCCAGGGCAACCCCAACAATAGCTGCTAAGTGCATGATTCGAAACCATAGATTTCTTATCCATTTCCATTTAAAAATGATGCCTAAGACAATGAGGATGAAACCCAGGATAACGAAAACAACATATCCGAGATGAATAGCAGCAATTACGTCAGCCAAGAATAAATAACGCATGGCAAAAAGATAATTAATTTTCTGCAGAAACTTTTTTATTATCTAATGTTAACATACTGTTTCGGTAATTTTCCAATCTTTTATATTCCTGGGAAAAATCCTTGACTTTTGCAACATGAGGGTATAAAGGCACAATAAAGACGCAGCAATAATGATTTTTCTCTATTTAATGATCCAATCATGCCGCCAAAACAGAAGATCGTTGTCTCTTTTGCAGAAAAGGTAGGAATCGTGGACGTGAGCTATATGTCCGAGATAGCTCAGAGACTCGATGTCCAGCGCTCTCTTATATTTTACCAAAAAAAACCGCACCCTAATGTAATTAGGCTATCCAGAGAGGAAAATGTAGAGCTTATCGAATCCCCCAACCCCAAGCAGGAAATCAAGACAATTAATGAAAGATTTGGCAAAGATAAATACGATATTATTATTAAAAACCTGGAGGACATGAGAGCCAGCATGATGGACCCATGTTGATACAAAGAAAGGAGGTGAGACTGCATCTTTATTAAAAAGGCTTAATTATAGATAGCTTAATATGAAAAAAGGAGGATGGTTATGAATTCATTACTTTTAGCTGTCATATGTTTTGCGCTTTATATTGTCGCATACCATACCTATGGAAAATACCTGGGTCAGAAGATATTCAAACTTAATCCTGATGCCAAGGTTCCTTCCAAAGAGTTACAGGATGATATTGACTACGTTCCCACGAGAAAAGAGATACTTTTCGGACATCATTTTACCTCCATTGCCGGCCTCGCGCCGATTATCGGGCCCGCTATAGCTATTATCTGGGGATGGGTCCCGGCACTCATATGGATTGTTTTCGGATCAATTTTTATGGGTGCAGTTCACGATTTCGGAGCCCTGGTAGTTTCTATGCGAGCAAAAGGGCGTTCGATTGGTGATTTAGTCAGTGATCTCATCAATCCCAGGGTCAGACAGCTCTTTTTGCTTATCATCTTTTTTCTGCTCTGGATAGTTGTTGCAATTTTCGCCCTGATTATTGCCCTTTGTTTCGTTTGGTATCCAACGGCTGTATTTGCTGTCTGGTTAGAGATACCAATCGCTGTTTGGCTGGGCTACATGATTTACAAGAAAGGGAAAAACCCTGCTCCGTTAGCCGTTGCAGCTGTCATTGTCATGTACATAACCGTCATCATAGGTGCTTACCTGCCGATAAAGATGCCCGGAATGTTCGGTATGAGTAGTATAATGGTCTGGATGATTATCCTTTTCATCTATTGCTTTATAGCCTCTTCTCTCCCGGTCCAAAAGTTACTCCAGCCAAGGGATTATATCAATGCCCATCAGCTTTTTGTTGTTTTCGCACTCCTTTTTATTGGGACGATCTGGGCCCATCCAACGGTTGTGGCACCGGCTATTAACGTATCTCCAGAAGGGGCGCCATCGATAATCCCGATGCTCTTTGTGATTGTTGCATGTGGGGCTATTTCAGGATTTCATTCCCTGGTCAGTTCAGGCACCTCTTCCAAACAGATCGCTAACGAAGCAGATTCCAAATTTGTGGGATATGGTGGAATGTTGATGGAGGGGTCCCTTTCAGTTTTCGCAATTGTTGCCGTTGCTGCTGGCCTAGGCATTGGTCTTACTATTAAAGGAGGGGAGACTTTAACGGGTGCTGCTGCATTCACACACCAGTATGCATCCTGGGCTGCCGCAGCAGGTCTTAAGACAAGGATCGATGCCTTTATAATAGGAGCGGCCAACCTCCTGGCAAGCTATGGTATCCCCATGAAGATAGCAATAACACTTATGGCGGTCTTCGTGGTTTCTTTTGGTGCCACTACCCTGGATTCGGCAACCAGAATTCAGCGATATATCATTACTGAGCTGGGAGCAAGCTGGAATGTAAAGCCCATGACAGGCAGGTATACGGCAACGTTTATTGCAGTAGTTACAGCCATGATCCTTGCCTTTTATAGCGGAGATGGTAAGGGAGCTCTGACCCTTTGGCCTTTATTTGGAACAACCAATCAACTTCTGGCAGGCCTTGCCCTCTTGGTCCTCACCATCTATCTGTTAAGAAAGAAAAGGTCAATAAAGGCTGCCATTATCCCCTTTATATTCATGGTGGTTATGGATGGCTGGGCAATGCTGATAAATATAACCAAATTTGCCACTACGGGCAAGATATTCCTACTTGTCTTGGCGATCATCATCTTTGCGCTCCTGATCTGGATGATCATAGAAACGCTTATCGCGGCAAAAGTACTGGAGAGGAATCCTGAGGTTGAGCCGTTTCCTACCTTTGGATAATCTTTAAGTACTACAGTAAAAAAGGCAGGCATTAAGCCTGCCTTTTTTATACACCATAGCATCTCAACTTTTTTCCTTTATAGAGTAATCTTCATATAATATTGTACATTAATAAGGGATAAGAGCACTATGTTTCAACCCCTTCTCTATTCTATCCTTATCTGTGCGCTTGTGATAATTAAGACTCTCAAACCTTTGTATTGTAGAGACAGCGCCCTCCCACCAGCCCAGAAAAGCCCTCATATCCCCTCGAATAACCAGATGGAGAGCCCCCCTGTGATCACTTACCTATTATTACCTGTACCTGCATGTTTGTCTTTGATAATAAAGGTTGTCAATAACTAATATTATTGTGGCCTTTGAGAATGTATTTTTGGTATATTTTAAAATATGAAAGGCTTTTAATCATGGATCAGGTACCTATCGGATAGTTTCTGAGATAACATTGTATTTTATCCTGTCATTGCGAGGAGCGAAGTGACGAAGCAATCTTCTGGAAGTCCAGCTACTTAGAGATTGCTTCACTATCGCTCGCAATGACAGATTCTTGTAACATTATTTAGGAAACGATGTACTATATGAGAAAAATCAGAAAGATCGGACTGGCCTTGGCCTTTAAGCAGTCCAAAAAACATATGGAGCCTTTCATTATCACCTTCGATTTGAAGGAAAAAGAAGATATAGTCTTTTTTAGCCACGAAGGAGAAGAATTTCTTTACATAATAGAAGGGAAGGTTGAGTTTTGTATCGAAGAGAAATGCACCATACTTGAAGAAGATGATAGCCTCTATTTCGATTCCAGATAACTGCATGGTTGCCGGGCCATAGGGATTTGCCCTTGCAGGGCGTTGGCGGTCATTTATAACAAGATGCCTTAAGGTATTATCTTTGAATCAAGGGAAAAAGAAATAGCGCGGTAGACCAAGGGGAAGACCAATTTCTCCCTCATGCTAATGAGGCCAAGGGATTTTGTATTTATAATAGCACTTTTTGATATACCCGCCCAGATACTTTTGGTAAATGAACTCATTATCGACCCCGATTTGTCGGCAGACCCACTTCACCCTTCCAGGAGTTCGTGACATGGCCTTAAAGGAGGAATTCTGCACAAGAACCTCTTTCAATTCGCATCACAAGTTGTCTGTTTTCTTATCTTTTAGATAGTACCTACCACTCTCTGTCATTCCAATGATATTGCTAATGATTAAATATTCGATCGCTTTAGGTCGGAAATCCCTCATCCCAAATCGAAATACGCCTATTTTTGCATATGGAAGCTCTATTGCCGAAGAGGGGTCAACAGCCCCTTGTTGTTCAAGATCTTTGATAATATAAATATATGCACGCTTTATCCTCCAAGTGTGAACCTTTCTGGTTAGAACATAAACTATTATCAACAAACAAACACAAAGAATGATCCGGCTGGTTTCAGACATATACACATCACCTTTTAATCCGGATTTGGTAATACCAATATCTGGGATTAAAGCCAAAATGGTTCAAAACAATTGTGAACAGATTGAGAAGAAAAGATAAGATAAAATCATCGGGATGTAAGGAGTGAACTGGCCGAAAAGGAATTCTTCATAACTTAGATATCTTCTTGGTGATGTTATTACGGATTTTGTAAAATAGCTACCAGTCACAAGGAATTTTTCGATTTGAGTTACTGATCTCCACGGCTTAGAACGATACGATAAGGGTCCACTTTTTCACGAAGGATTCTTAATTCCTCCTCAGTCGGCGGGGGCACGTTTATTAAGTCATCTTTTATTAACAGCTCAAATCCGGTACTTTCAACCACGTCCTCTACAGTTACCCCTGGAAGAAGCCCAATCAATCTCATCTTTTTCGTCTTATCTTCAAAATCCAGTAGCGCCTTGTCAGTAAAGACCCTGTAAGGCCCGGTCCCCGGGGGTAGGCCCGCTCTTTCCCTGGCTCCAGGTCCATCGATATAACCCGGTGTGGTGATGAAATCCACTTTCTCAACAAACCTTCTTTTCTCGTGGTTCATGATGATCATGGTCCGCCAGCACAGTGATCCAAATGCATTGGCCCCTCCACTTCCAGGCCATCGAACCTCCGGTGCATTATATTTGCCCTTAACGGTAGCGTTTAAATTCCCGTATTTATCGATTTGGGCACCGCCCAAAAAGGCATAATGGGCTACACCCAACTGGGCCATTTCAAATATCTCCGGCATGTCGCAGGTTCGAATCGCCCTATATGTGGTTCTGGAACAGCCGACGGAGAGAGGCAGTGTCGGCATCTGAGGTGCTATACCTCCTGCCTCAAAGACAGGTACGATATTGGGGGCATGCATGTTTTGGGCTAAACTGGTGGCCAGCATGGGTATGCCAGTACCGATGTATATAAATGCCCCATCCTCTATCTCTCTTGCTGCTACAACAGCCATTAGTTCGAAAATATTATAATCTTTCTTTTCCATGCAAAAAGCTACTATCCTATTCTCTGACCCTTAAATGTTCGAGATCCTCCAAGTGCTCGAGTCTCTTCTTTCCCCCGATGGTCTCCAGATACTCATCGAAGTTATCTACCCCAAAGATATATTTTTCATAATATTCCTCAAAGGCCTTTCCGGATGGGTCCCTTGATGCGGCCATATACTCATTCATGTGGTCTATATCCACATAATACATACCAGGCATATTGTTGGGATGTGCACCGTATGGGATCTTCACTACTGCATCGACGTAGAAGCAAGGGATTAGTGTTCTATCTGGTGACAGCCTTATCTCTTCCGTATCGATGATCTTCTCGGTGGTAATAATCAATTTTTTTGCCGATTTGGATTTGCCAAGGTCCTCGTTCAAGGCACCTTCGATCTGAGAATTTCCATAGATATCGCATCGGTGGACATGAATAATACAGACATCCGCATAAATGGCAGGCACCAGTACCAATTGCTCACCAGTGAATGGGCATCGAATCTTTTTGGCTGCACTGTGCTTGAATGCATCCGCTCCCATCATATTCCTTATGGGAAGAAAGGGTATACCCATGGCAGCGGCCTTATGCCTCCAGGCCATGCTGGCGTTATCATACTCGGAGATACCCACTTCCCCACTTGTTATCATCATCTCGACACGCTTTCGAGTAATATAAGGAATACCAAAAACCTCCATCCCTGTAATATAACCGCAGTCGATATTCTTAACGCACCCGGCATCTAACAATAGATTAAAATCATAGGTTCGAGTCCCGGCAGCTAGATTTAGGTTCCTCTTCTTTTGCCGAATGATCTCATGAACAGCAGCCATAGAGAGCCTGACAAAGCTGACCCCTCCCATAGTGAGGTAATCTCCATCATGGACGAATTGCTTTATGGCTGTTTTTATATCCATCCTTTTATCCCGCCAGGCATTCCTGACCTTCTCTCTCATATGTTCTCGAAATTCGTTAGGTGTTATCTTGGAGAATATTTGACCGGCTCCTTCATCCAGTATCTCTATACTCGCTCTTGCCATCTGACCACCTCAAGATTTTTATCAGTTTGTAATAAAAAATTGTTAAATTTTCAGTGCTTTTGGGGAATAAAATACCGCACTCACGAGGCTGGGTGTTTTACTTTACAAGTACCGAGGCAAGCCATAGGATGGTTTGGGGCCATATCACCACGATGATCAGACCTACTTCCATGAGTCTCCAGAATGGAAAAGCCCCCCAATAGATATCTATTGTTTTTACTTCCGGGGGTGCGACCCCTTTGAGATAGAATAAGGCATATCCGAAAGGCGGCGTTAAAAAGGAGTCCTGGAGCATAACAGCTAAGGTT
>JAUWZV010000131.1 GCA_030615105.1 Desulfobacteraceae bacterium | reverse complement strand
TCCTATACCGGTAATTGCCTGTGTCAATGGCTTTGCCCTTGGTGGGGGAACAGAGATATCAATGGCATGTGATTTTATATATGCTGCTGATTCTGCTAAGTTCGGCCAGCCAGAGATAAATTTAGGGATTATTCCAGGCTTTGGCGGCACCCAGAGATTATCTCGTCTCGTTGGCAAATCAATGGCCAAGGAACTTTGTATGACTGGCGTAATTATAAGTGCTCAAGAGGCCAAAGATATTGGCCTTGTAAACAAGGTATTTCCAAAAGAGTCTTTGTGGGAAGAGACAATGAAGGTCGCAAAGTTACTGGCATCAAATGGTAGAGTGTCTATCAGGGCCGTCAAAGAGTCAATCGAAAGGGGTTGTGACCAGGATCTCAGGACTGGTTGCTACATAGAATCCGATGCATTTGGAATCTGCTTTGCCAGTGAGGATGCCAAAGAAGGAATGGGGGCTTTCTTAGAAAAGAGAAAGGCCGAGTTTAAAGGGGAGCTTTTATAATTGAAAATTGTAAATTGAAAAATGTAAAATAAAAAAAGAGCAATTTTTTTGGCTTTACCCTTTTATTATTTGGTCTACCAAATGTTGACTTTTACATTTTGCATTTTTCATTGAAGGAGGTAATATATGGATTTTGAACTTACTGAAGAACAGCAGATGGTAAAGGATATGGCCAGGCGCTTTGCCGAGGCAGAGATAAAACCAGTGGCCGCCCACTTGGATGAAACTCATGAACACCCTGGAGAGATAATCAAAAAGATGGCAGAGCTCAAATTCATGGGGATAGCTATTCCAGAAGAGTATGGTGGAGGTGGCATGGATTATGTAAGTTATGTTGTGGCAGTTATAGAGATAAGCAAGGCCTGTGCCTCTACCGGTGGGATCATGTCATATAATAATTCTCTTTATTGCTTTCCTGTTCTGACCTTTGGAACCCATGAGCAGAAACTCAAATACCTCAAGCCAGCAGCCAGTGGAGATGTTATTGGTTGCTATGCCTTAACAGAGGCAGGTGCAGGATCGGATCCAGCTTCCCTGAGGGCTACCGCTATAAAGGAAGGAGATGGATGGGTCATAAATGGAGAGAAGAAATTTATCTCCAATGGCAACGTTGCCACTTTTTGTGTCATGGCTGCTGTAACAGAGAAAGGCAAGGGTTACAAGGGAATAAGCAGCTTTGTTGTTGACCTTGAAAATACACCTGGGTTTAAGGTAAGCAGGGTGGAGGAAAAGCTTGGTATTAATGCTACAGGAACAGCGGAGATGGTATTTGAGGATGCCCATGTGCCTGATGATGCATTGTTAGGCAATCCCGGTGAAGGTTTCAGGCAGATGCTAACAACATTGGATAGCGCCCGCATTGGTATAGCCGCGCAGGCCATCGGAATAGGGAGATCGGTTCTGGAAGAGGCATTAGAGTATGCCAAGACAAGGGTTCAGTTCGGCAAGCCTATCACATCCTTTCAGGGGATCCAGTGGAAATTTGCTGATATGTCTACTGAACTTGATGCTGCCGAACTCTTAACACTGAGGGCAGCATGGCTGGAAGATCATCACAAACCATTTGAGAAGGCAGCTGCTATGGCCAAGATGTATTCCTCGGATGTAGCTATGAGGGCCTCTGTGGAAGGTGTCCAGATACTGGGTGGTTATGGTTACTGTAAAGAATATCCTATGGAAAGACATATGAGGGATGCCAAGGTTACCCAGATCTATGAAGGAACCAATGAGATTATGAGGGTAGTAATAGCCAATAATTTAATTAAAGGAAGATAAGCCAATCTTCAATTGAAAATTGCAAATTGAAAATTGCCAAGGGGGATATGATATGTCTAAGATCTATTCTGACACTATGTTAGAGGAGGTCAAAAAGGGGGAAGAAAAGTGGAGTAAGGAGCTGGACAATGTATTAACCCAACACCCTGATCGACTTTCTCGCTTCTCCTCTGTTTCTGACCACCCTATTAATAGAATCTACACACCAGATGACGTGAAAGATCTTGATTATGAAAAAGATCTCGGATTTCCTGCTCAATATCCATTTACAAGGGGTGTTCAACCCTCAATGTACAGAGGAAGGCTATGGACTATGAGGATGTTTGCAGGTCTGGGATCGGCCAGGGATACCAATAGAAGATTTCACCTCCTGGTAGATGAAGGCCAGACAGGTCTCTCAACAGCCTTTGATATGCCCACCCTTATGGGATATGATTCTGATTCCCCAAGAGCAAGAGGAGAATGCGGCAAATGCGGCGTTGCCATAGATTCATTGAAAGATATGGAGATACTGTTTGACGGCCTTCCTATTGATAGGATCACCACCTCCATGACCATCAATCCACCAGCCCCTGTGATATGGGCAATGTATATAGCAATGGCAGAAAAAAGAGGGATAAACAGGGGGATTATAGGTGGAACCATACAAAACGATATGCTCAAGGAATTCATTGCACAAAAGACATTCATGTGTCCTCCAAGGCCATCCATGAGGCTTATAACCGATACTGTTGAATTCGCTACAAAAGAGGTTCCCAGGTGGAACCCTATTAGCATTAGTGGTTATCACATAAGGGAGGCAGGGTCCACTGCTGTTCAAGAACTTGCCTTTACATTATCCGATGGTATAACCTATGTAGAGGCAGCAATGGAAAGGGGTCTTGATGTTGACTCCTTTGCCCCGAGACTCTCCTTCTTTTTTAATTCACACCTGGATTTTTTTGAAGAGATTGCAAAATATAGGGCGGCCAGGAGAATGTGGGCAAGGATAATGAAGGAGAGATTTAAGGCAAAAGATCCCCGCTCAATGTGGCTCAGGTTTCATACGCAAACTGCCGGATGCTCGCTCACCGCTCAACAGCCATATAATAATGTTATTAGAACAGCTATAGAAGCCCTGGCTGCTGTTCTTGGCGGAACACAATCACTGCATACCAATTCCCTGGATGAGGTTCTTGCAATACCCACTGAAGAGGCGGCCACCATTGCTCTTCGCACCCAGCAGATAATTGCTGAAGAGTCAGGAGTAGCAAACACAATCGATCCCCTTGGTGGATCCTTTTATGTTGAGCGTCTCACAAAAGATATGGAGGAAGAGGCCTTTGAATATATCAGAAAGATTGATGACATGGGAGGAATGGTAGCGGCAATAGAAAGAAACTACCCCCAGCTTGAGATAGCAGATGCTGCATATAAGTATCAGAAACAGATAGATAGCAAAGAAAAGACAGTAGTTGGTGTAAACAAGTATGTAACAGAAGAAGAGCTCCCTGTAGAGATACTTCAGATAGAGGCAGAATTAGAGGAAAATCAGATTAAATGGACAAATCAGATTAAGGATACCAGGGATAATAAAAAGGTGAAAGAGTCATTGGAGAAATTAGGTGAGGCCACTCAAGGAGATGATAATCTTATGTATCTTATTATAGATGCAGTTAAAGAATATGCCACCGAACAGGAGATATGTGATGTGTTCAGGGATGCCTTTGGAATATACCGAGATCCTGGTGTTTATTAAACAAAGTGCCTAAAGTGCCTGCCCGCTCGCCAAGCCCGCCTGCCACTGCGAGGCACGAGCGGGCAGGGCCTTGCAAGGCAGACGGGCCTAAAATTAAAAGTGAGCTAAAGTTAATAGTCACGTAAAAAGCCAAAAAGCATGTCATTGCGACTTGCCCGCTATCGGCTTCGCCTTAGGCGAGGCGGACGGGGCGGAGCGAAGCAATCTCCTATACCATAAGTTCTTATATCTATCAAAATTTGCAGAGGACCCCGGGCGTGAGCCCGGGGGTGAATGCCTTAAATTAAGTTAGTGCCTTTTGAGTGCCATGGGCGTGAGCCCGTGGGTATCTACTAGATTGCTTCGGGCTAAAGCCCTCGCAATGACCCCGGTTCATGATTTTTTACGGATGTATCAAAGTTAATAGTTAGAGAAGATATGATAGATGATAAAATTAAAAATTTAGGAATCAAGGAATTGTGAATTGGGGATTATCCGTTGCATGTTACGGGTTGAATTCATTTTAAACCCTGGCCCAGTCCTGGTCTATATGCCTACTAAGCTGATTAGAGCACGTACTGGCTTATAGACTTAGTAAGTCGATTAGAGCGCCTAGCTCCAGGGCAGGCTTTAGCTCACTTTAGGCACTTTAAACTTCAGATAGTAGGAAGATATTATGAATCAAAAAAGGAAGATCAGGGTTTTAGTAGCAAAACCAGGCCTGGATGGCCATGATAGGGGTTCCAGAATTATTGCCAGGGCTTACAGGGATGCCGGTTTTGAAGTTGTATATTCTGGTCTTCATCAAACCCCTGAAGAGGTAGTCCAGGCTGCTATCCAAGAGGACGTGGATATGATAGGGCTATCCAGTTTAGCAGGTGCCCACATGTATCTCTTTCCAAGAGTGTTGGAGCTTTTAAAAGAGAATGGTGCTGATGATATTGTGGTTTGTGGTGGAGGTATATTTCCGGAAGAGGATATACCTAAATTAAAAGAGGCAGGGATCAAGGAGATATTTGTCCCGGGCACACCTTTAGGAGAGGTTGTGAAATGGGTTGAGGAAAATGTTAAACCCAGAGGTTCGTAACAGTAAGGAGTAAGCAGTAAGGAGTAAAGAGGCCTGCAACTAACTTTAGGCACTTTAGGCATTTTCAAAATGGGGATAGCTGAAAAAATCATATCCGGGGAGATCAGGGCTGTTGCAAGGCTCATCAGGGATATTGACGATAATATCCCTGAGGCAAGAGAAGTCCTAAAGGATCTTTACCCTTATACTGGCAAGGCTTATGTTGTTGGTATAACTGGAGCGCCTGGCGTAGGGAAGTCTACATTAGTAGATCAGATGGTTGCCCACCTGAGAAAGGCTAAAAAGACTGTTGGGGTCCTTGCAGTAGACCCAACCAGTCCTTTCAGCGGGGGCGCTATACTGGGTGACCGGATCAGGATGCAGCGGCATAGCATGGATGAAGGTGTATTTATACGTTCAATGGCTACCAGAGGCTATTTTGGTGGACTGACTCAATCTACCAGAAGCGCTATAGATGTCATGGATGCCATGGGAAAGGACTACATTATTGTTGAAACAGTTGGTGTCGGGCAGGATGAAATAGATATTGTTCGAAGCGCACATACAACTATTATAACCCTTGTACCTGGGATGGGTGATGATATTCAGGCCCTAAAGGCAGGTATCCTGGAAGTGGGTGATATTTTTGTAATAAACAAGGCTGATAGAGAAGGAGCAGACAGAACTGTAAGTGATATCAGATTGATGATCGAGATGGATGAAAAAAGGTATAAGAATGGTTGGAAACCACCAATTTTAACCGCTCAGGCAGTATTTGATAAAGGAATAAAGGAAATCCTGGATGAAATAGAGAAACATGGAAAGTATTTAACATCTTCCCCTGAAAGAAAGTCAATGTTTCAGCATGAAAAGGCCCGAAACGACCTTGTCGAGATGATAAAGGATAGAATTGTCAGTGATGTTTTGGCTGATATTATACATTCAGGAGAGTTCGAAAGGGCCCTTCAATTAATTGTGGAAAGAAAAATCGATCCCTATACTGCCTGTGACAATATTGT
The DNA here is from genome assembly GCA_030615105.1 of Desulfobacteraceae bacterium. Lineage (GTDB taxonomy): Bacteria > Desulfobacterota > DSM-4660 > Desulfatiglandales > B25-G16 > JAUWNK01. Next base: position 1,271 of record JAUWZV010000131.1, on the reverse strand, counting down.
TTTAAAAAAACTAAAATCAGGTTACAAATAGTGGAAAACCCTATTCCATGGTGGGCTACTCAGATTGTCTTGGCATTGATTGCTATTTTTTTTATCCTTTTTGGGATAAACCTCCTTTATATGGCATACCAAATTAATGATCCCTTCTCATTTATCATGACATTCTTCGCATCTAATTTTATCATCCTTATTAGCGCTGCACTTCTCCTTAGTTTTATTCTAAAAATTGTGACTAATATAAAGAAATCAAAGGAGAAAGAAGGGTAAAACTTTACATTTAAGAGATTAATAAGCCTGAGGCTTATTAAAGGAGTAAATCATGGTCCGTTTAAAAAAAGAAAGGCCTATGGGCAAACGATTGAAAGATATTAGGGCTGAGAAAGGGCTAAGCATTGATTACTTAGCCAATGAGACCGGTTTCTCCGCAGATTATATCTCTCGTGTGGAGAAAGGGGAAATTATGCCTCCAGTGGCTACTATTTTACGGCTCTCGAAGGCCTTAGAAATAGATAGTGGTATTTTATTGAAAGCAGAAAGAGACGAAGCCGGCAAAAGAAAGGCAGAGGACTTTAAAAAAAGAACAGAAGATTACAGTTACCAAGCATTAACACCAGAGGCCGTTCATAAACATCTAAAGGCCTTCAAAGTCTTTATAGATCCAGTTTCCGATCATAAAGGGGTAAGCTACCAGCATGAAGGGGAAGAGTTTATTTATGTGATTAAAGGTAAAGTAGAGGTAACGGTTGGGGATAATAAAAACATTTTAGGCCCGGAGGATTCCCTACATTTTAACTCATCCATTGTTCATAAGCTTAGAAATTTAAGTTCCGAAAAGGCGGAAATGGTGGTTGTGCTATATACACCTTAGATAAATTTAAAATTAGCAATGCAAAATTAGCAATGCAAAATCAGATGTTAATTTTAAGGGCTAAACGCGGATTAGTGGGGAAAAACATTGGATATGCCACACAAATCCGTTGTAGGGTCGGGTTTTATACCCGACTGGGATTGCGGTGGCATGTAAAATACCACCCTACATGGGAACAAGAAAATTCCCACTAATCCGCGATGACCCTTTAAAATTAGCAATGCAAAATCCCTTAGTGTCCCTACTTTATTGAAAGATAGTCATGGCACACGGTAAATCAGTAATTCTCTGGTACTCCAAATGTGATCGGTTATGCTAGCTGCCATAGCCGGAGTTCTCTGAACCCATTTTTTACTATTGCCTTTGGACTCTTGGCGAAGTCCAAAGTGTTCTTTGACAAAGT
>JAUWZV010000156.1 GCA_030615105.1 Desulfobacteraceae bacterium | reverse complement strand
CTTGTAGAGACACTCCCTAAGATGGAAGGAAAAGATATATCCATGCTTATTGTGCCAAAGCAGGTAACTCATCATGCCTAAGATAAAGACAAAGAAGGGGGCCTTAAAAAGGTTTAAAAGGACTGGTAGTGGAAAGCTGGTTAGAAACAGGGCCTTTGCAAGCCACATTATGACAAAGAAGTCACGAAAAAGGAAAAGAAACTTAAGAAAATCCACCATAGTCGACAAAGTAGAGGTAAAAAAAGTAGCAAGATTGCTTCCTTATCATTAGTCATTTGTCATTAGTCATTGGTCAGTTACAAAAACAACGGACAACTAACAACTATCAACGGACTATTATGAGGTATTACATATGACAAGAGCAACAAATGCACCGCAATCGAGAAGGAGAAGAAAAAAGATCCTTAAGGCCGCGAAAGGATACAGGGGCGGCAGAAGCAGGCTCTTAAAGACCGCTGCTGTAGCTGTAATGAGATCCAGACAATATGCCTACAGGGACAGGAAAAGGAGAAAAGGTGACTTCAGAAGGCTCTGGATAATCAGGATTAATGCGGCTGCCAGGGAAAATGGGCTTTCTTACAGCAAACTTATCATGGGGCTTAAAAAGGCAGGTATTGAATTAGACAGAAAGATACTGGCTGACATGGCTGTAAGCGATCCTCAGGGCTTCTCAGAGATAGCCCGGATGGTAGGGTGATTAAACAAAAGTAAGTTCAAATCTTTTCAAAATAAACGCTCATGCCCATTCTGGGCACCACGAAGCATGAAAATGGTAAGTTTATTTTCGGACCAAATTGAGTTTTATTTGTGAAAAAATTATCTGGTATTCTTTAGATAAAGATTTAGGTTTTATGGAAAGGAGGACTTGATGGGAATTACTGAAGATAAGCTTAAAGAGTTAAAAGTTAGGGAAGAAAAAGAGCTCGTCATGGGGGGAGAGAAACAGATCCAGAAGCAGCACGATAGAGGTAAACTAACTGCAAGGGAGAGACTGGATCTCCTCTTTGATCAGGGCAGTTTTCGGGAGCTTGATATGTTCGTCAGACATCGTTGTACAGACTTTGAAATGCCTGATACATTTATACCTGGAGAAGGGGTAGTCACTGGCCACGGTACTGTAAATGGAAGATTAGTATATGCATATTCTCAGGATTTTACCTCTGTAGCCGGCACATTGGGAGAGATGCATGCCAGAAAAATATGTAAGGTTATGGATCTGGCCCTCAGAACAGGGGCTCCCCTTGTTGGTATTAATGATTCAGGAGGGGCCAGGATACAGGAAGGAGTGGATTCCCTTGCTGGCTATGGTGAAATATTTTTCAGAAACTCCTCTGCCTCTGGAGTGATTCCCCAAATCTCGGCTATTATGGGACCCACTGCTGGAGGAGCAGTTTATTCTCCGGCCATGACCGACTGGATATTTATGACAAAGAAAAGCAGTTATATGTTCATCACCGGCCCAGCGGTAATCAAGGCAACTATTGGTGAGGAGATAAGCCCTGAGGATCTGGGAGGAGCCATGACTCACAACACAAAAAGTGGGGTGGCCCATTTTGCCTGTGACAGTGATGCCCAATGTATAGAAAGGATTAGGGAGTTGCTCAGCTATTTGCCATCGAATAATATGGAAGATCCCCCGGTGGTAGATTTAGGAGATGACCCTGAGCGGACTGATCCAATGCTTGATACCATCATCCCTGATAATCCGAGGGCCTATTATGATATGAAAGATATTATTCGCTCCATAGTGGATAAAGGTCAGATCTTTGAGCCACATAAGTATTATGCCAAAAATATGATTATCTGTTTTTCCAGGTTCAATGGAAGGACAGTAGGGATCATTGCAAATCAACCAAGATTCCTGGCCGGTTGTCTTGATATCAATGCCTCTGATAAAGCAACCAGGTTCATCAGGTTCTGTGATGCCTTTAATATTCCCATGCTTACTTTAGTCGATGTACCTGGCTATTTACCTGGAAGTAACCAGGAATGGGGAGGCATTATAAGGCATGGCGCAAAGCTTCTATGGTGTTATAGTGAGGCTACTGTACCAAAGGTGACCATGATAACCAGGAAAGATTATGGGGGATCATATCTTGCTATGTGCAGTAAGCATTTGGGCGGTGACTATGTGTTGGCCTGGCCTACAGCGGAGATTGCTGTAATGGGAGCTGAAGGGGCGGCTGAGATTATTCATCGAAGGGAGATCAAGGGAGCATCTGATCCTACAGCAAAAAAGGAAGAGAAGATTAACGAGTATCGCAATCTCTTCTCCAATCCATATATTGCTGCCTCACGGGGATTTGTGGATGCAATTATATTACCACGAGATTCCAGGCCCCGGATTATAGATGCCTTCGAGATGCTGACTACAAAAAGGGAAACAAGGCCTGCCAAGAAACACGGGAATATTCCGGTTTAGACCTCAGAGAAAGGAGAATAATTATGGTGGAAAAGAGGGATAAAAAAGAAAAGGCCTATAAGAAGGGGAAGGAAAAAATGCCATCCTTAATCAATATCTGGGGAATAGCTGGAAGACAGGAAATGATGGATATGAGGAGGCTATGGCAGTTAAGAATTCCTCGAAAATAGCCTATTTTTCATCTTTCAATCTTTTAAATGCATTGCAACCAACCTATAAAGTAAGGAAATGATTTCTATAAAGGGTATCAAGAGGTATGCTTGGCAACAATTAGATGACATTTAAAATTAAAACCGATATCCTATATATACGTAATAATAAGGGGTTGCAACAAAATGAATAAAGATGATATAAGTATCGCTGATTAATTTATGCTCAGCCCCAATGAGGCATCTAAGTAATTTTTACCTTAGGTGCCTTATTTTCACCTTAGTCCTTCGATTCATAAGTTCGATGACGAACTTATTTACTCAGGACTTAGTGCTGGGTGAGCAATTGCTCCGAGCTAGCTCGTTAAAATATGTCACCGTATTTGCGAATCGAAGCACTTAGGTATTAAACCATGGAAAAAAAGCTAACAGTGAATTTAAAAGGCTCCCTTCCTGTTGAGATCCCTGCTCAAGGCCTGAATGGCTATAAGGCATTAAAGGCCTTGGGAATAGATAGCACGGGAAGGATAGCAGGTATCAAGGTAAATGACCAAATTCAAGACCTATCAACAGAGATTACTGCATCAGCAGAACTTGAACCTGTTTATATAGATTCCCAAGATGGTCTTCAAATACTGAGGCATGGTGCCGCCCATGTTATGGCAGAGGCGGTAAAGGATCTCTTTCCAGGGACAAAGGTAACAATAGGTCCGGCTATAAAAAATGGTTTCTATTATGACTTTGACTATAAGAGGGCATTTGAAGCCAAAGATCTGCCAAAGATTGAAGAAAGGATGGCTGAGATAATAGAGAAGGATCTTCCATTTACAAGAAGTGAGATTCCAAGTAATGATGCAATTGAGTTTTTTAGATCACAGGGTGAGACCTACAAGGTTGAGCTGATTGAGGACCTATCAGAAGAAGAGGTGAGCATATACAGACAGGGAAATTTTACAGATCTGTGCAGGGGTCCCCATCTGCCATCAACAGGAAAAATAAAGGCCTTTCATCTAACCCATGTTGCTGGGGCATACTGGAGAGGGGATGAAACCAAGGCCATGTTGAGCAGGATTTACGGTATTGCATTTGCTGATCAGGAGTCCCTTAATGCACACCTAGAAAACCTTGAGGAGGCAAAAAAAAGAGACCATCGCCGCCTGGGCAGGGAACTCGATCTTTTCAGCATCAGAGAGGATGTTGGTCCTGGTATGATTATATTCCACCACAATGGGGTCATATTAAGGCATATCATTGAAGAATTTGAGATAAAAGAACATCTTAAAAGAGGCTATGAGCTGGCAATGGGGCCTCAGCTTTTAAAGACTGAATTATGGAAAAAATCAGGCCATTTTGCTCACTATAGGGAAAATATGTATTTTACGGCTATAGAAGACCAATCCTATGGTCTAAAACCTATGAATTGCCTGGCCCATATGCTTATCTATTCCTCCAAGATGAGAAGCTATCGTGATTTGCCAAAGAGATACTTTGAATTAGGCACCGTTCACCGGCATGAACGTTCAGGCGTACTACACGGATTAATAAGGGTAAGACAGTTTACCCAGGATGATGCCCATATTCTTTGCACTCCTGAGCAACTTAAGGGGGAGATAAAGAATATACTTGACTTTGTTAGGGACATAATGGCTATTTTTGGTTTTGATTATGATTTAGAAATAAGTACAAGACCAAAAAAATCAATTGGCACTGATATGGATTGGCAAAAGGCTACCAATGCATTGATAGAGTCAGTAGAAGAATATAATCTTCCCTTTCAACTAAATCAGGGGGAGGGGGCATTTTATGGTCCGAAGATAGATGTTATGATTAAAGATGCCCTTGAAAGAAGCTGGCAATGTGCTACCATACAATGCGATTTTGTACTCCCAGAGCGATTTGACCTGACCTATGTAGGAAAAGATGGTGAAAAACATAGGCCTGCAATGATTCACCGGGTAATACTTGGCTCCATTGAGCGCTTTCTTGGTATTTTAATTGAGCACTATGCAGGCGCCTTTCCCCTATGGCTTGCCCCGGTTCAGGCAGTTATTCTTACAATCACCGATCGAAATATCCCTTACGGGGAAGATTTGCTAAAAACCCTATCTGAGGCAGGAGTCAGGGTGGATAAAGACTTCAGGAACGAAAAACTGGGCTTTAAGGTCAGGGAAGCCCAGACAAAAAAAATCCCTTATATGGTGATTATTGGAGACAAAGAAATGGAAGCTGGTAAGGTAACCATTAGATTAAGGGATGGGCGCAATCTTCCACCTATGTCACCAAAGGAATTAATAGAGAGGATAGAGGATGAACTAAAATGCCTTAAGTGAGCGCTCGAACCTTCATTAGACACGGATAACGGTAACCCTTTTTTAACTTTAGTCACTTTAGGCACTTTCTTTACAGGAGGTAACTATCAGCAAAAAACCGCTCGTAAGGATTAACGAGCAAATCAGGACAAAGACGGTCAGACTAATCTCAGTAGATGGAAACCAGATTGGAATCATCTCTATTAATGAGGCCTTGCATGCGGCAAAAGAATTGGATCTTGACCTGGTTGAGGTAGCCCAAGATGCAGACCCTCCTGTGTGCCGCATCATGGATTATGGAAAGCTCAGGTACAAGACATCCAAAAAAGGAAAAGGTA
>JAUWZV010000013.1 GCA_030615105.1 Desulfobacteraceae bacterium | reverse complement strand
TTAGCAGAATACCATTATGCCAACTTGATGTAAAAAGAAGATTTTGCACCTGAGGGCAAAAACTACCGGATAAGGGACTAAATATATGGTGTCTATACAAAGATGAAACACTAAAGATGAAAGTGGTTGACAACAAAGTATTAAATTTAACATATTCATTATATAAATAAGATTGTGAATTATTAATTAAGGGATTAAAAGGGTTTAACAGGGCAGGCAAACTCAAGCGACATAACAAACATATGGAGGTAATAGTATGTCAGATTTTATGGAAATCATCAAAGGAAGACGGAGCATCAGAAGATATCAAGATCGGGAGATCCCAGAAGAAAAGCTCAATAAAGTGCTTGAAGCAATCAGGTGGTCACCTTCCTGGGCTAACACACAATGCTGGGAAGTGATTGTGGTTAAAGATTCAATGATCAAACAGAAACTTCAGGAGACCCTATCTACTGGTAATCCGGCCACGAAAGCCATAGGGGAAGCACCTGTGGTGATTACCCTCTGCGGCAAACTTCAGAGTGCAGGCTACAAAAAAGGCCAGGCTACAACCAAATTTGGGGATTGGTTTATGTTCGATCTTGGAATTGCCACCCAAAATCTTTGTCTGGCTGCCCATAACCTGAACCTGGGAACAGTCATTATTGGCCTCTTTGATCAAGATAAGGCAAAAGAGATCTTAAAAATTCCAGAGGGATACGAATTAGTAGTGCTTATCCCGTTAGGTTACCCTGCACAGGAAGGTAGGGAACCTAATCGAAGGGAGATTAGTGAATTTTTACATTACGATAAATTTTAACATTTAGGATGCATAATACCATCGCATACTTAGATGCCAAGGTTATAGTACAAACAATCCCTATGATATATTGCAACCATCACCAATTGTGTTGGTATACGGAGGTTATGAATGGGGGAAAGGAGTGGATATCATGAAGACATATGAAACAGTGATAACAGAGAAAAAAGACCATATTGGAATACTGACTTTCAACCGGCCTGATGAGATGAATATATTCAATCTTAAACTTGGAGAGGATGCCTTTGATGCCCTTATCGAGATGGAAGAAGATAAAGAGATACGGGTAGTGGTCATAAAAGGTGCAGGAAAACATTTCTCTGCAGGCATAGATGTTAAATCTATCCTCGAAGGGAGTCCGACTGAGCAAGAATACCTCCTTAATAAGACATGAGGTTTAACAGTTCTGCTCGTGAGCAGGATGAAAAAGCCCGTGATTGCATCAGTACAGGGATATGCAACTGCTATTGGTTGCGGGCTGGTAGCAGCCTCTGACTTGGCTATAGCCTCCGAGGATGCTAAATTCGCAGCCAATGCAATAGATATCGGACTTTTCTGTACAGGACCAGGTGCATTTTTAGATCTTGGATTGCCAAGAAAGAAAGCCCTTGAGATGTTATATATGGGAAAAATTATTGACGCTCAGGAGGCTCTAAGGATTGGGCTGGTTAATGATGTCGTTCCCAATGACAGACTAAATGAGGCAACTATGGAGATGGCCGAGACACTTGCAAGCAAAAGTCCTCTTGCCCTTCAGGCAGGTAAATTTTCCTTCTATAAAGCAGCAGATATGCCAATTGTTAATGCAGTGGAGTACTTGAAAAACATTACTGTAGCTATATCCTCTACGGAAGATGCAAAAGAGGGTATGAGTGCCTTTCTTGAGAAGCGCAAGCCCCGACCGTGGAAACTTAAATAGTGCTTTAAATTTTTTCATAAATTAAGTGGAAGGACTTAGCCTGACTGTTTTTGTAACCGGGAAGATGATTATTGCAGGGTTTGATGAGCAATTTCCAATTTTTCTGGAATGGAGACCTCGTAAGGACAAAGCTCCAGGCATTGCTCACAGCCGGAACAAGCATCAGCATTCACAACAAGCGATCGATATTGCTCTCTCGCCCATCCTTTTAGGTTATATCGATCATAGTAGCTTTCAAAGCGGAAAATGTCAGGGATGGGTATTCCCTCCGGACAAGGAAGGCAATACCCACAATTTCTACAAAACCCCTTTCCTGCCTCCCCTACACATTCCATAACTGCCTTGATCTCTTCTACAGTCAGCTCCCTTGGAAGCCTGCCAACTTGAAGGTTCTCATTCAGTTCATGCAGTTCCGTCATCCCAGGGATGGCACAGGTGATATTGGGATTTGTGATAACATATTGCAGAGAAACCTGGGCCAGAGATTCTCCTTGGATGAATTTTTTATTCTTGGGAAACGAAGGGCGCTCCGCCAGCACTCCCCCTGCGAGGGGTTTCATGGCTATTAAGCCCACCCCCATTTTATGGGCCATCGGAAGAAGCTCAGCAGCCAAGCGATCTTCATCAAAGGCGCTGTAAGCTACCATCAGAGCCGAAAATACCCCAGATTCAATGGCCTTCACCATTATCGGGAGGGAGTGATGGATGCTTATTCCAATCTCCAGAATTTTTCCCTCTTCTCTGGCCTTCTCTAAGGTCTCCAATCCACCGCTGTCAAATATCCTTTCGTATTCAGAACCTCGAACATCGTGGAAGAGGATCAGATCAATCCAGTCTGTCCTGAGGCGGCGAAGACAACGCTCTAATTTCTTGCGAACCCCAATGCCATCGCGTTCATCTATTTTTGTAGCAAGATAGAACTCTTTGCGCCTTCCTCTCAATGCAAACCCGATCTTCTCTTCACTGTCACCATAGCAGTCGGCAGTGTCCACAAAGTTAATTCCCTCATCGATAGCCCTGTTCAGAAGGATTTCACATTCCTTCTGAGAAATCAGAGGCAATTTGATGCCTCCAAAGCCTATCACAGAAATTTCCCAACCCTTTTTACCAAGAGTTCTCTTTTGCATGTTGTCTTTTATTTTATGTTTCAGGGCCTAAGAATGCAGAGTGTAATGACCGGCACTTCACTCTCCCTTTGCTGAAATGACCTCAGCCGTCAGGGATTCGATATCGCGATGAAAAGACGTACTCAAAAAAACATTAAAAGAAATATGCATTTGTGTAAATCAAAAAAATCGTTGTAATATCAAGTTGCAATTATGTCATTGCGAGGAGCGAAGCGACGTGGCAATCTATCCTATTGAGATTGCTTCACATTCGTTCGCAATGACCTCTATAAATAGTAGCCGTTTGAATTCAACTTGGTATAAGACTTGGTATAAGATGATTAAAATGGATCATGGTAGTTAAGGCTTCGGTTAGACTTTGAAATCTGCAATTTTGGACTGTAGGAGGCACACATGATATGTGCATTTTTATATTGCTTCAATGCTAAGTCTTTATTATGTTCATAATCAAAAGGGCATTATTATCACTATATTATGGAATCCTATCAGTTTGATAATCTCAGCATAATCCTTAATAAAGAAGGATCCCGGGAATTCTCCAAGGTCAGTTATCCAATCCGATATGGCCGTTTTGCAGAGGTAAAAACTCCGGATTACATTTTTCAATTTAACCTGAATGGAGAAATAAAGCATATTCAAGGACGAGGTCAAAGTTGGCCGCATCCGGCAGAATGGCTAAAGCGTACCGTGGCCAATGATTGGATATACTTCTCAGTTGGTAGTAGTTACAGCAGTGTTTACGGTTTCATTGGTGAATATTATCTTCCGTGTCTCTCATATCCAAGCAACTCCATTATTGGCGGCAACCCATTTGACGATAATGCGGTAAGGTCTGCATTTACGGCCTGGCAAAAATTGCTATTAAAAATTAAGGCACTAACCTCGAGCTTCATTCCACAGAGCCTCAGAGACTTCCTAATTCTTGTCACCGAAAGCCACCCAAAGGCCCTAAGGTTGAGATCCCACGAATTACATAATCTGATTGGGGGGCGGCTAACCGTTCTCCCACCTGATACCCGACATGTGGACTATGATGTCATTCCCGTGATTGTGGCTGATGGCTGTTTATACAACTGTCAGTTTTGTCGAGTGAAGTCAGGACAAGGTTTCGCGCCTCGTACCAAAAAAAATATCATAGGGCAAATTAAAAAATTAAAAAGCTTCTATGCCCGAGACCTTAGCAATTATAATGCAATTTTTTTAGGACAGCATGATGCTCTTTGCGCCGGTACAGAACTCCTTGAGTTTGCAACAAAAAATGCCTATGAAATATTTGAATTTGAACGTTCTAATCTAAGAGGTGCTAAGCTGTTTCTTTTTGGTAGCGCCGATTCCTTGATAAATTCACAAGATGCTCTATTTGAGTCGTTAAACTGCCTTCCCTTTTCTGCTTATATAAACATAGGACTTGAGTCTGCTGATCCAGCAACCCTGGCTGTATTGAAAAAGCCTATTACTGTTGAAATGGTTGGCGAGGCATTCGCCAGGATGCTGGATATAAATAGAAGGTATGAAAAGATCGAAGTAACCGCAAACTTCCTCTTTGCAGATGATCTTCCTCGAGGTCATTTATCTTCTTTTCTTGAGTTGACCAGAAACAGATTAAATCGCTTTTACAGCAAAGGGACCATCTATCTATCACCACTAATAAATGGGGGAGCTAAAGATGTAGAAACCAAAAGAGAGATGTTAAGAAAATTCAATGAAGTAAAAATCCTCAGCCGTCTCCCAACTTTTATTTACCTAATCCAAAGATTGTGAATAATAAGAGCCACACATTTCACAGAATTTTAAGTGGGGATTATAGGATTGCACTTTTATCGCACTGACATCATGCCGGTAGTATGACCCATGATCCAAATGGAACAGATCAATGGAGTCCGAAAGTTCCGCTTAGCTCGCTCCATCCTCGAAAGGGGCTTTTATTCCACCACGGCTTATTGGGTGGATGGAATGATGGTAGATACAGGTTGCGCATACACGGTCCGGGAACTTGTCACTTCTTTGAAAGGATATCAGGTCGATCGCATTGTAAATACTCACAGCCATGAGGATCACATCGCCGGAAATGCAGCACTGCAAAACATATACGGTGCCGATGTGTTAGCCCACCCTATGGCACTCCCCGTACTTGCCGACCCTAAAAAGAGACAGCCGCTTCGTCTTTACCAGCAGTTGATGTGGGGCTATCCAACCCCATCCTGGGGAAAGGCTATTGGCGATTTTGTGGAGACCGACCATCATCGCTTTGAGGTAATCCACACCCCGGGCCACAGCTCCGATCATATCTGCCTGTACGAACCCGATGAAAGATGGCTCTTCTCCGGAGACCTTTTTGTGGGTGGCCGAGATCGAGCACTTCGTGCCGACTATAACATCTGGCTAATAATCACATCCTTAAAGAAAGTTGCTGCCCTGGATATACGCATCCTCTTCCCTGGTAGCGGTACGGTGCGCCAGAACCCGCGTGATGCGATCATTGGCAAGATTGAGTATTTGAAGGAACTTGGGGAACGCATTCTGGCCCTTTACCGCCAGGGGTTGAGTTACGTCCAGATACGACGCAAGCTATTAGGACCCGAGATGCTCATCGCTTATTTTACCCTGGGGCACTTCAACGGGAAAAACCTGGTGCGCTCTTATATCGAGGATCGACCGGACAGAAAGGAACCTATCCCATGCAGTTAGGGTATTTCCCAGGTGAGGATCGGTTGGGCCAATCTTTTCAGCAGAAATGAGTTCTGCTACAAAACTCCCAACTATTACTTTACTCTTTATTTTAACGGGAATCCGGTGTGTATCTGCCGTGACCCATATTTCAAGTTTAGCGCCTTTTCTTTTCTTAAATACGCCGCCAATATGCTTTAGGTCAGGCTCCACTAAATAGGTATCATAGGTTCCGCTTGCCACCTTAATTTTTTCTCTTTTTAGGACCCTTGCTTTCCCCATTACACATTTTTTTCCGTCAGTTACCGGGATTTCTGTCTCTTTATTCTCTTTCAGATCATGAAGGCGAAAGGCATAAAAAACAGACAACGGATCAAATGAACCAGGCAGTATAGAAATGGGCTTCCTCTTTTTTCCAAAGTTGGAATAAAGGACCTCCTGTTTTTCCCAATTGAAATTCACAATGACATTTCTTTTACTTTTCCCTTCATTTTGTTTTTTATAGAGGATTGAATGGGTCATCTCAATGTCTGTATAGGCATCTATTCTGTCTCGGACCTTGTAGAAAAGATCTATGAATGGATTCGTCTTAGCAATCATCACAAAATGGTACGATTTAACACCATTTATGGTTTCTATCGGAAGCACCTCAATAACTACCACTCCGGCCGGTATAAAACTCCATCTAACCTGAAAAGTCAGTTTTTCACCAGGATAGAAAGGAAAGGCTTTCTCAACCGCTTTGGTGTTTTCGGCAAAGCACAATATCATCACGAATGCCATCACAATGAATTTAAATACCAATTGTGCTTCCAGTCTGCCGTGATGACTATTTAAAGATGATACTTTCATGTTTCGCCCCTATTTATCCTCCAGCTTTCTGGCCAACATTGTAACCAAGAATCAAGCGATTTTGTTGCAGATCATTAATTGCATATTTTTTGAATTTTACCTCTTATATCTTCCCATTAATTGACCTTCAGCCAAAATATGACCTTCCATAGCCTTCAGTAATTGTGCCTTAGTAATTCCAGGCTCTAAATTAATTTCTGTATCAAGGGCATAGAGTTTGAAATAATATCTATGGGTTCCCCCTGGGGGACATGGGCCTCCATAACCGAATTTCCGAAAATCATTCCTTCCGTGACTTGCGCCATTTTCAATGGTCTTTTCAGGAGGAACTTTAACAGGCAACTCCTTTATGCCTGCTGGTATATTAAAGAGTACCCAATGTACCCATGTCCCCATTGGCGCATCAGGATCATCACAGATAAAGGCAAGACTCTTCGTGCCCTCTGGAGCACCAGTCCATGCCAAAGGTGGAGAAATATCTTCCCCATCACATGTATATTGCCCTGGAATCATGCTACCTTCAGAAAATGCACTGCTTGTAATTTTTATTGCCATCTTTTTACCTCCTCTCATTTTTGAATGAACTTCATCCTTTCCTTGCAAAAAAAAAATAAAAAAGAATGGAATTAGTAAACAGAAAATTCTCTTAAAACATTGTTAACCTCCTCATTGTTCCAGAATCATGAACCACATTGAGCCATAACAGGATGGAATTAAATTACATTGACATTTAAAAGATTTCAAGTCTTAAAGCTTGCTTATGGCTGTTTGCTAAACGCTGAAAGCCTACTTATTTACCTCTTGTATCCAACTGGCATGATAAGCAGGGGCTCATGTGTTTTTTTGCCCCCCATAACCTGTATAACCTCCTGGTCTTCAAAGGCTCCTACAATTCCTGCTGCCAGTCCCATCGCCTCAGACTGAAGAAAGATATTTTGCCCGATGTGCCCTGCCTCTATAATGGCGTACCTAATTCCCCTCTGGCGATATTTAACCGTGATTCTACTGTATTCTGCAGTAATGACAAGGCTCAGAGGGGCATGGGCCATCCACATCTGCCCCAGTGATGCTATTGCTACATCCCTTCTAAAATCCCCCTCTTTAACAAGGGAAATAGAATGGTCAGCAGGCTCATATAGGTAAATGCCAGCATCCAGCTTTTCAATACAATCTCTTCCAACCACCCCATAAATATCCATAGGATATAATGCCCCGGCAGATGGGGCAGCCCTTTTAAATCCTCCTGCCCCTGTAATTCCCTGGGCTGCCCAGAGTAACTGGGAAAGCTGCTTGAGAGTGAGGGCCTTACTATCGAAGGATCTGATGGTTCTTCTTTGATGGATTGTCCTCTCAAGGGATACATCTCCATCTATCATTGGATCAGGTAAGCGCATTCTACTACCTCCTTTCGGTTTAAGAGGACTTCTTTTTGCACTGGATAAAACTCTATTAGGGGCAAAAATAGATCCGCAAAGACAAATTAAACCTATTAATTTGCAAAACCCTCTTCTTGTCAATTCAATGCCTGGCATACTTTAGATAAGAAGGTAAACGTTAATATATCCATAAAATAATAACAAAAGCCTTTAAAAACTATCTGCTATTAAGGAGAGTATTTCAAGGATAAAATGTTTTTATCTGGAAAAGGGATAGAGAATGTTGCAATTTCCTGAATTTAGAACTTTTATTGTTCCTTGTTATATTGTATAGATATCAGCGGTAGGTGAAAGATGAGAATACTTTTAACCAATGATGATGGCATATTAGCAGAGGGTCTCATAGCCCTTTATGAGGAGTTAAAGGGTGATTTTGAGCTTTCTGTGGTTGCCCCTGAAATAGAGATGAGCGCAGTAGGGCACGCTATTACCCTATCCAACCCATTAAGGGTCAGGCGATTCAAGAGAAATGGGGTCTTCTTCGGCTATGGTGTAAGCGGCACCCCTGCTGATTGTATTAAAATAGGTGTCCAGGAGATTTTGCAACAAAGGCCAGATATCATCCTTTCTGGAATCAACCTGGGCTCCAATGTGGGAATAAACCTGTTATATTCGGGGACTGTCTCTGCTGCTACAGAGGGTGCCTTCCTGGGTATTCCTTCGGTTGCTATTTCACTAAATACCAAAAATAATCCTGACTTTAGCTTTGCAGCCAGATTTTCCCGCAGGATGATCAAATTTATCATGGACAACGGCCTCAAAGAAGGAACAGCCCTGAACGTAAATATACCAGCTATACCTGAGGATCAAATTAAGGGTATATCCTTTACTACCCAGGACCTTGTCAGACACAGGGATAGATATGAAAAAAGGAACGATCCAAGAGGGAATGTCTATTACTGGTTGGCCAGCGAAACACCTGTTGAAGAGAGTACTCCAAATACTGACTTAAAGGCCCTTATGGAAAACCGGATAACCATTACCCCCATCACCTTTGATCTCACGGACCTCAAAGAGGTGAAAAGGTTGGCCTCTATCGGTTTTGATCTTTAATTAGCTACAAAGACACCAAGACACAAACAATTGAAAATTGACAATTGGAATTGATCCCTTGGCGTCTTGTGGCTGAACGGTTACAACTATCTTTTATCTTGTCCAAAATATTGCCCTAACAGGCATCACCAGTAGCTGTGGAGCGGTAGCGGAATGGCCATCTGGCGGATGCCATGGCAATGTGCTCCACAGGTTCGATGTGCTATTTTGGCACCAGAATTCAAATTAAATGTTGCCTTTTTGGCGCCAGAATGTTATCTTTGATTATGTCCCAAAAAGACATTACACCTGTATTGTGGAGGATTCAAACCATGTCAGTATCTAAACAAAATCAGAGGGTTTCAGCACGCGTGCCGCTACATGTGTACGATATGCTGGCCCAAGCAGCCGAGCTGAGCGGGGCAACGGTTAACCAGTTCCTTGTCCAGTCTGCCATTGAGAAAGCACAGAATGTGATGGAAAGAGAGCGCTTCATAAGGATGACAACACGATCTGCTAGTTTGTTCTTTGATGCGCTTGAAAACCCGCCTGAACCCAACGAAAAGCTTAAACATGCCATCAAAGCTGGAGCTCTTCCTTCCGTTAGCCACCCTCCGCAAAGCTTATCGTGTTGATTGAGATTTGTGTCATCTGAAAACCTCCATTTGCTTTCATGGCACACATAATTTCCTTTTCTTTACCATATTTCTATAGACGAAATATTCTCCAAGGTCTCTTCTGCTCTGAATATACCTCCCGAGTCATTCTATAGTCCTACCCGGAATTGGCAGGGGGCATGGGCACGGGCGATAGTAGCATATATAGGCGTAAAGTTGGCTAGTCATTAAATTAATTAGGACGCAGATTTTCGCAGATACACACAGATAATAATATTTTTTTCTTAATTTCTTAATCCAAAAAATCTGCGTTCATCTGCGTCCAAAATGGGATTTCCTATACTATCAAGTTAAAACGCTAGCGGAACATTTTAAACGTGACCCTTCAGTCATCAGTCGAGGAATCAGGAAAGTTGAAAAAAAGCGTGGAGACGAAAAGGCATTTGATAGCAGGGTGAGCAAATTAGAAGAGGCTATAAAGGAAAATAAGAACAGAAAAATAGTCAATTAATCATGACCCCGTCAACTTCGACTGAGTTCAGGACAGGTAATGCTCGGGTATGTCTGATAATCTGTTAATGTTGTGTAAGAGCCTGCAAAGGCGGTCATTGTCCTCGCTTCTGGCAGAACTGGCACTGCTTTCTTAGCGGTTATATGTCGTGGATTACCAGATGGCCATAGATGTCTCATGTCAAAGCCCATTCACGGTAAGATTTAATCGTGAGTACAGACGCGCAGGTAATGCCTGAACTTTGGTTTTGGAAATGTTTAATTCTGCCCAGTGGAGTATGACCTATAGCCAGTTTTTATATTATAGCAAATAAAATGATTGCAAATGAGCTCGTTCATTCACCTCCGCCCTCACCCTCGCCACCTTCACTCTCACCACTCTCGCTCTCAGGGGGACGAGCAGGGGGAGTAACAGGGGGAGGTTCAGGCCATGGTCGGGGCCTCTCCATCTTCTCTTCGAGAGGAACGCCATCTTTGCCGGGAATGCGCTTACCAGGCTCAATATCAATAATAGTTACCTCAGAAGTTGTGTCTTTGCTTTTATCATCAGCCATAATTACAATCCTCCTTATTATCTATAGTGGGTATGCACTTTAGTCAACTGGCACCAAGATGTAGTACTGATGCATCACGTTACAGACTTCTGGTCTCTTCGTATTGCCTATAACTGGGGTTACTCCATTATCATGAAGAATTGCCGCTTTGCGGTAAAAACGCCAATGTTCCAATATGTTATGTGCCATGGTTGTCCTACGATAATCTGAATTTCATGGTTAGGTGAAATCCAGTGGGTAACACCGTCAAAATGCTACAGTTTGTCTCTTTTACAGCATATGGTAGGTGGTTGAGTTAACTGCATACCCACTTTATCTATTTTCCAGACCTCTGGATTTCAAAACCTCTTCAACACATTGTTCCAGCAACTTATTTTTGTGTGGCAAATTAGTTTCTTCCTGACTAGCTTTAGCTTCTCTTTGTTTTGCTTTCTTATACTCCTCTACTAATATAGCTTGATTTTTGCCCTGATTTAGGTCTGTCCAAAGGTTCTCATAATCAATCTTAATTTGAGTCCATTTCTGGGCCACATTGACCATACTTTGTATCATCTTTGGCCAATTGAGGATTGGAAGTGCGATAGCCATTAGCGCTGAAATCCCGGACAATATTTTCCAAACAATTTCAATTTCACTCCAAATTCCCCAACTTGCCACTGTTCCAGACGACATAATAGCCAAAAAAATTTTATGCCCTTGATCCATATTATTATATCTTCTGCCTAATTTCGACCAGTATCTGACATTCATATCAGCATCTAACATCGAATCCCAAATATCCTTTCTCATTGAGCACTCCTCTACTGGTAGTCAACAGGAAGAGATGATAGGAAATGGTTTTTTTGAACCTTAGGAACATTAACGAAAAATGAGGAAAATTGCAACCTGTTTTTCTAATTTTTCCCCAAATTGACCCTTACTGAGCAGAAGAAATATTTTTAAGACCAATGTAAAGGCAGAAAATTTGGCAGGTTTGACATTTTGCGATTAGTTTTAGTTATTTTACCAAAGAATGGGCAGAAGATAGATAAACCTTCCCTCTAACCCTTATAGCCACAAATTAAAGAGTGCTCAATGCTTCGACAAGCTCAGCACAAGTTTAACATAATAGATGGATCTTCATAGCCAGGCCAACCATCATGGAAGGGCTCACCCCGTTAGATATTACACAATGAAAATGACACTATTTGAAATAGTCCTGTTGATGTGGTCAGGCATGATTAAAAAACAGTAGCGGAACATTTTAAACGTGACCCTGCAGTCATCAGTCGAGGAATTAGGAAAGTTGAAAAAAAGCGCATAGACGAAAAGGCATTTGATAGCAGGGTGAGCAAAGTAGAAGAGGCTATAGAGGAAAATAAGAACAGAAAAATAGTCAATTAATTATGCTTGGTGCCTCTTATGCTAAAAGGAAATATATGCTAATTTATCTTGGAAATATACAATTTATTTGCCATCCGCACTTGAGATTATTGTAATTATAACCATTGTTAAAGATAGCATCAAAGACAACATACCGCTTAAATTATCGAAAGAGGAGAGAGTTGCTTTTTTAGCAGATTTAAAAAAAGTAACCTCTGTATCTGAGGCAATGGAACTATACCTCCAAAACTTTGGTCGAACATCTTTTGATCGAGTATTCCCAACTTAAAAAGATATCCATTAAGGGAGACGTTGGTTCGGAAGCAAGTTAAGGATCACGAAATCATCTTAACGTAGTTTGTCCCAAAATAACCTTATTCACTCGATGCCTTTTCTCCTAACATGATAACATGCTATTGATTCCTCTAATCCTTGGGCACTGTTATGATGCAAATGTATATTTTAGTATGCGTTTGTAAGTCGTTTTAGAACCCACGTCCCCTCTTACATTTTGAGGTCCCCAAGGAGTTTGATCTGGAGGATTTCATGAGACCGAGCTTTGGTGTGTTTCAGGGAGAGCCTGTTAAAATCAAGGTGTGGTTTGCTACTGATATTGCAGGCTATATCAAGTAAAAGGTGTGGCATGAAAGCCAGAGGATAGAGACACTGAAGGATGGCTCCATCATCTTTGAGGCAGAGGTGGCAGGCACTAGCGCCTATTATGACAGAGGAAATGTACTCTAAGCTCAACCACCTTAACTTTTTGGAAAAACCGTAGAAACGATTTATTAGACAGAAACGGCAGTTTGTCTGGCACTACATTCAAAGAGTAGCATCATGAGGATAGTTGAGATATCGTCTTCGGACGAAATCAACCAGTCCAGCTGGCTTAATGTCTTGCGGGTAAAGTGTGCCTAGGCTGCGAAGTTGTTCAAATTTGTCGATTTCTGGGAAACTATAGAAGCCCATTGTAGAGTGTAGTTTGTCTTCAATAGGATCACAAATATTATGATGTAATGTCGGATCTTGACTTTCTTGTACTAGTATCAAATCAACATTTAATGTTTCGAGGGACTCTTGTATTTGGGGAGTTTCGTCCCGGAACAAAGCGATGCAAATGTCCTTCGAGTGTCTAGCCGAGGGGTAAAAAATGCCCTTTTCTCCCCTCATTCTTAGTTGATCTGATAACTTCTGAAACGGTTCATAAATCTGATCTGGATGTATCACCATTGTTCCCCTTATTCTGGGATCATATTGTACTTGAAAATCTCTAGAATCGATGTACACTAAACACTTGATCTCGTTTACACACACAAAAACCAGGCACCGTTTGTCCTTGATGTTAGCTCTGATAGCTTCAGGCGGTTGTTTCTCGTGCACTCTCTTAAGGGTAGTTCTATAATTATGGTAAAGAATCTCTGATATGCACACAAGCACATTATTTGCGCAATATGTAGTTCGCTGTTGGGGACTATTAAAACGCCCAGGCTGGAGGCTTTGCTCTGGTCCTAATCCATTTAGAACAGAGTCCCGATCGCAATGAGAGATTGATGTCAAGCGATATAAAATGGCTCCATTTTGAAGCTTAGCAGTAGAGCTCTTCTTATTGTTTTTATCATACTTATATAGAGCTTCATCATACATTTTCATTTTTCAGTGACTCCTTATCCAGTATAGACTCTCCATTAATCCAGATGGCCCATGAATCTTCAAATATTCGGCAAAACCTGACTCGTTCCAAGATGGTTTGTTTAGGCTTTCTTTGTAAAGGTTTTTCACATTCCAATAGTGCTCCATAAGCTCCGGCTGATAATTCGAAAGCCGTAAGATATAACTTAAAACCGAAAGTAGTAAGTCCATCTTTTCCGGCATAATGACAGTATCTGTATTCGTGCCAAACTCTCCGCTAAGTAAAGCCTCTGCTCTATTCGTATTGATATTGAGAATAGCGGCAAGATCATCTGGGGTGGCGTTAATATATTCCAGGAGTATCCTGAGTTTGTTCAGCCTCGTCTCTTCAATGAATGATTTAGTATCAAATACTCGCCACCAACCGCGTCGTTTAATGAGTTTTTCTAAATCTTCCGCACATTTTCCATCAATCCTATGCTGTACCGCAACCTGCCGTGTTCTTTCCCAAATCATCTCTTCAGAATTATCATCTAGTAATAGGCCTGGGGATAGTTCGGGCAATCTATCTACTCCCAATTCCTTTAAACATTTTACAATACGGCGGGCAATCCCAAGCCTTACTCCTTGCCTTATATTATCCTGGTAAACTTCCCAACCAATGTCTTTTAATAGAAACACATCGGCTCCGGCCTGAAGTGCCTTCTTACGCTCTTCTTCATAGGCGGTGAAAATAATCTTTGCGGTCTCTGGCTGTAGTTCCATTAGAATTTCTAAGGCTTGATCACTTACACGATATCCATTCAAATCACAATCGATTGAAGTTGCGTCGAAAGGGTGCCTTTTTAATAGATTGCTGAATTGCTCCATATCGTATGCTGCGCTACATGAAATATTGCCAAATGATACTAACTTCTTCTCGATTCTTTTGGCATACTTAGGATCATCTTCCAGAATCAAAACCTGAGCAGATACAGGTTCAACTTGTGCTAGACTACTCATTATCTATTTAACTCTACCCTTTCAGGGGTAATATTAACCGAAAAGTAACACCTTTAGAACCAACACGTTTAGGTACTACCCGAAGATCTCCCGCTCTCTGTCGGGCAAGCCGTTGCGCAATGAAAAGACCTAACCCAGTGCCAAACTTATTTGGCTTGGTGGTATAACTCGGCTCAAAAATCTCTTCTAGATTCTTTGTCTGAAGGCCAATTCCATCATCAGCGAACTCAAGGCAGATTGCATCTTTGATGGTGATTCCTCTGTAGAGATCAATATTATGTCCATTATAAGTCTTAATCTCCACTTTTTTAGCGTGTGCCTGCACAGAGTTCACAATAAGAACTGACATTATCTCTTGAAAGGCATGTAGTGGCATGTCACATAGACTTTTGGTTGCTTCAAGTTTTGAGTATATAGTACATTTGTGTTGGTGAATATACTCTATCCACATATCAACTGACTTTTGAATCAAAGGTTGAAGTTTAGTGGATTCCTCAATCGTTTTTGTTTCGCCAGGACGTACAAATGTAAGAGAATTTGTTAAATCTCTTCTCATTTTGTCCAATCTATCATACCATGAGTCGAGAGTTTCTTTAAGAAATCGGTTTTCCTTGATTTCCTTTCGTTGAAGATCATCTCCAAGTTCACTAAGAATTATTCCCAGTTGGTGTCGCGTTGAGTGAACTGCCATACTAGACAAGGTTTCGGCAACTATGAACCGTGAGCTGGACATGATTTTATCTGTCATTTCCAATGACTGCTCTATGCTTCTGATTCGGGAGAGAGCAATGGCAAGATGACTTGCGAAGGCTTGAAGGATGAGCTTCTCATCTTCTTGAATGGAACTCTTATCTCCCATGCCGATCTGCAATGTACCGATCATTTCATTATCTAAGCGTAACGGAAGAACGTACTGCGCTTTTATACCAAATTTCTTTACCAATTGCTCTTCGCATCGTGGATCCTTTCTTGAGTCAGGGATGAACTGAGATTTATTATTACGTAGAACCTCGGCTAAAATGTTGTCCTCAGAAATGGGGTATTCGATAAAATCTTCGATGTTGGTCCAAATTGCCCCCGACGAAAGGCAACCCTTAATGAGTAAGGTTTTGGAGTCATAGAGCGAAAGCACGGAAGCAGGAAAGCCAGCTTCCTCTAATCCACATATTACTGAGAAAATGGCATCCTCCTGTGTCTTAGTGGTTTCGATGTCAATAGTGTTTTGCGCAAGGAGCATGAATTGCTGTCTTTTTCTTTCCTCCTGCTGGTAATTCTCAATAGCATAGGCAATGAAGCGAGAAAGAACTTGAGTTACTTGTACATCTTCATCAGTGAAGTAAGGACTGGGATGATCAGTGGATTTTTTCAAGTTTTCAACTTTCCACACCCCGAGTATCTGATCCTTTGCTTGAATAGGCACTCCGAGAAATGTATCACACTTTCTCCTCTTCTCAGAATCCCAAATCCTGTCATCATATTTTCCCACATATTTTGGGTGAGAAATAACCTCTTTGTGTGTCTTAAGGTTCAATATCTTCCCTCTGGCAATCTCCCCAGTCAGCCCCTGACCTATTTTGTATTTTGCCTTGCCAATGAGGTTTTTATTGAAGCCATGGGCAGCAGACATCACCAGTGTATCCGTACCTTCATCAATAAGATAGATAGAGCCGACTTCCGCATTTAGTGCATTTGCGCTTCTTTCGATGGTCTGCTGTAGAAAGTCATTCAGTTGATATGCCTGGCCCATCGCAGAGGACACCTCTTCCACTACCTTCATGAGCCTTGAACCCTCGCGAAAGCGTAGAAAGCGTTCAATATAGGGACTGATTGATTGAGCAAAGGTCTCAAGTATCTGAATATCAAGCGAGGAGAACGAGACGCTAACAGGCTCTTTACCCTCTGGTTCTCTACATTCCAAGATCCCGAGGACATCATTAGAGGCGGACTTAATAGGCACTGCCATGTGTTGGCATTGGACGTCAAATAACCAGCCTTTTGAATCGATATCAAGCTTGGGTAAGCCTTCCCTCCACACGAACGATTTACCTTCCTTCACACACCGTTCGAAGATCCTGTAGTAGACGTCTTTTTGGCCCTCTCGAGGGTCCCCGTTTTCTACGGAGAGCTCGATCCATAATGGCGTGTCTTTATCAGTAGATATTTCATTGACCAGCTGACATTTTGTTGCATCCCATCGAAACAAGGTTACATATTTAGATTTTGTGAATTTTTGTAAGGGTTCTTTAATTCCGTCAAACAGGCCGGATACGCCAGTAGCTTGAGAAGCCACCTTTAATACAATGTCACGAACTTTTTCGTATTGCCCATGCATCAGGTAGTCGAGAGACAGCTTAAGGGCACGTACTAGCTGATCCATCTCCGAACTGCTAATAGGACAGGATGGAAGATTGTCGGAATCAAAGCAAAGGTTGATTACGAACGTTACATACCTTTTACCATCTACTAAGTGGTATACCGGAATGGAGACCATCCATTTCAGGCCAAACTCCTCAACAACTCGAGGGTTTGAGAAACGTCGCTTACCATCGTCCTTAGTCAAATCGTAGTGCACTACGATATCGTGGCGTTCAACGGCAAGACCTGTGAAGGAACGCTCCGTGGCAATGGCATACGAGCCATGCTCGGGCTGGCGCTTAGGGCAACTGGATTGGAGCACGAGGGTCTTGCTATACAAATTGTTGTCCCATATTGTAACCAGTTTCGATTTAAAAACATCTGCCAATACCTCAGCAAGAGAGTGGAAGAATAGCTCTACATTTATCTGTGGAGGGAAGAGCACTTCGTTCTGGAAACGTTGCATGACCTTACACGCCACCCTATCGTCATATGTTTCTGGGAAATAACTTTGCATAACTCTATTGCTACTAGCTATAAGCTTTGGGTCAAAAACCAGCGACGAGAGATAGTCAAATCACGAAAAGTTCTTGCAAGGTTCGGGTCCTAAAAGTTCATACAAGATATTTTAACTGATTTACCTTCCAATTGCTAGTGGGTGATGGTGATAGGAAATTGCTTTTTGAACCTGTAGAGGCTTTAAACACAAAATCAGGAAAATGTCAACCTCTATTTCTATTTTTGATCCGAGATTGATCTTTACCGGTTAGGAGAGTAATTTTGGAAGCCGACCGTGCCTGCGGCTGGCAGGCCGTGCCTGTGGCAGGCAATTGTATCGGTAGGAGGTAAGGTAGGATTGAGGTTTTGCAGCTAATCCCGTCTTTGATCTTTAAAGAGATATGGCAACTGTTCAGGTAGGCACCAAGACACAAACAATTGAAAATTGACAATTGGAATTGGTGCCTTGGCGTCTTGTGGCTGAACGGTTACAGCTATCTTTTATCTTGTCCAAAATATTTCCCTAACAGGCATCACCAGTGGCTGTGGAGCGGTAGCGGAATGGCCATCTGGTGCATGCCATGGCTATGTGCTCCGCAGGTTCGATGTGCTATTTTGGCACCAGAATTCAAATTAAATGTTGCCTTTTTGGCGCCAGGATATTATCTTTGATTATGTCCCAAAAACACATTACACCTGTATTTTGAAGGATTCAAACCATGTCAGTACCTAAACAAAACCAGAGGATTTCAGCACGCGTGCCGCTACATGTGTACGATATGCTGTCCCAAGCAGCCGAGCTGAGCGGGGCAACGGTTAACCAGTTCCTTGTCCAGTCTGCCCTTGAGAAAGCACAGAAGGTGATGAAAAGAGAGCGCTTCATAAGGATGACAACACGATCTGCTAGTTTGTTCTTTGATGCGCTTGAAAACCCGCCTGAACCCAACGAAAAGCTCAAAAATGCCATCAAAGCTTACAAGGGCTCTTCCGATGTCGCTGAAGATTGAAACTCTTACTCGAGACCACAACAGAGCTGCCTTCGATTGCGGTAACAATGAGCTCAACCGGTACCTGCGGAACACCGCACGACAGCATATAGAGAAGGGAATCTCCCGAACATTCGTACTGGTTGAGGACAGCAACCCGACCGAGATTCTAGGGTTTTTCACGCTGGCCTCTTGCGAAATACTCGTTGAGAAACTGCCCAGGAAATATGCCAAAAAATACCCTGCCAGGGCTCCTGCTGCAAAACTCGCCAGACTTGCCGTCAACAAGAATCTACAAAGAAAGGGGCTCGGCACCCAAATGATGGTCAATGCCATAGAGCGAATTCTCAGAGTCTCTGAACACCTTGGGATCATAGGTTTTTTTGTGGATGCTAAAAACGACGAGGCAAGAACATTTTATGAGCAGTTTGGGTTTATTCCCCTTCCTGACAACCCACTGGAGCTCTTCCTTCCATTAGCCACCCTCCGCAAAGCTTATCGTGTTGATTGAGATTTGTGTCATCTGAAAACCTCCATTTGCTTTCATGGCACACATAACTTCCTTTTCTTTACCATATTTCTATAGACGAAATAGTGTCAAAGGCTTCTTCCGTTCTCAATATACCTCCCGAGACATTCTATAGTCCTACCCGGAATCGGCAGGGGGCATGCGCACGGGCGATAGTAGCATATATAGGCAGAAAGTTGGGTTGTCATGAACTTAGCCGCCTGCGGCGGAATCTTTTTCCACAGGATTAACACGATTAACAAGATTTTTTATTTATCCTGACTATCCTGTCTATCCTGTCAAAAAATGGGATTTCCTATACTATCAAGTTAAAATGGTAGCGGAGCATTTTAAACGTGACCCTTCAGTCATCAGTCGAGGTATTAGGAAAGTTGAAAAAAAGCGCCGAGACGAAAAGGCATTTGATAGTATGGTGAGCAAATTAGAAGAGGCTATAAAGGAAAATAAGAACAGAAAAATAGTCAAATAATCATGCCTGGTACCTTTCCTAAGCGGCTTAAAATTGCCTTATATGAGACGTTCTCGGAGGGGGGCAAGGGTATATGATAAGCTATTTTGGGGCAGATAAGACCCTAATCGTTCTTTGAAAATTGAATATATTTTATGCTAAGAGAATTACTGATAATTATGATAAGATGATAGAAAGTAAATTTGTACTTGACAATAAGTGTATGAATAAGGTTAAATATTAAGAAAGGAGGGTCAGGTTATGAGAAAATATTATGGTCCATTCAGACCTTAAATACATTAAAATTGAATTTAAACATCTAATGAGATTCTAAAGTATTTTCGGTATTTATCAATATGAAATTTTTTCCAGTCTTGTGGAAGAGTTGACCATTTCATAAGATCAGATAAGTCTTTTTCAGCTTTCTTTTTTTCCTCGTTTTCATCTGAGCATCTTAGGATTACCCATATTAAGCTTTCACGGATATTATATTCCTCACTAGGTTTATATTTAATCGCATTCTCCCAATTATCTTGTACGAGTTCAAGGGCTCTAACTTTATCTTCTGGATATCTACGAGATGCTAAGTGATAAGCAAGACTTACCTTGTAAATACAAAGCTTACCTTCCTCTTTTTGGTTAAATTTTTCATAAAACCCTATTGCACGTTCAGCTTCATCAATAGCTAGAGTGCATAATTCTTCATATAATGGATCGACAGAATCCATTCTCTGGTATTCTTGATAATGGGCATAAGCTAATTGATCATAAACCTTAGTGAAAATTTCATTTTCACAATCTTTAATGATTTGTTTTAGGTTCTTCTCACTCTCTATAATATGTTCTTTTTGCTCTTCTAATATTTTTCTTCCTACTTCCTTATAAAGAAAGTATCCTGTAACGGCCAAAATTGTTAATAGAATAATGAGAAGATCTCTAAATATCTCAAATTTATCGTCTGTCTCCAATAGAGTTCCAGTAAAAAAATGAAAAAAAACATTTAGAAGATTTAGACTTAAAAAAGCAATTAAAATAATTAAAAGTATTTTGCCTAGTTTATTCAATTCTTGCACCCCCCCTTTTTTTAAAAAATCACAAAACCCCATTTCGCTATATAAGGAATGGGGTTCAGATATTAGTTCATAGCACCCTCGATTAAGGGTTATTTTTGGGCTTAAAATTTGGGCATTGAGAACAAATTTGATCTGCCCTTTCATAATCTGAGATGATAGGAAATTGTTTTTTTGAACCGTAGGAACATTAAGGCAAAAAAGGAGGAAAATTGCAACCTGTTTTTCTAATTTTCCTAAAATTGACCCTTTCTGAGCAGAAGAAAAATTTTTAAGACCAATGTAAAAGCATAAAATGTGGTAGGTTTGACATTTTGCGATTAGTTTTAGTTATTTTACCAAAGAATGGGCAGAAGATAGATAGACCTCCCCTATAACCCTTATAGCCGCAAATTACAGAGTGCTCAATGCTTCGACAAGCTCAGCATAAGCTTAACATAATAGATGGCTCTTCATAGCCGGGCCAACCATCATCGAAGGGTTCATAGACTATCTCGCCATCTTCATGAGAGGCTTGGCTGGGCGGGTCTCTGGAGGACTTCTGTACCCAGAGGCCGAGATGTTCAAGGATATGCCGTATTACCTGAGGATCGGTAATGAAACTGATGATCTACGAAATGAGGCGCGTTCTTACTTTGTGACTTTATTTTAGATGCATACAAGATATTGGTTACCAGCAAACTTAAACAGCCAAATCCCATAACTCTCTGTTTTGTCTCCGAGCTTATTCCCTTCTAATTCTAATCCTCCCTGGCTCGAGGATAATTAGATTGCCTCTAAAATCAGCCTCGTCAAGGTTATCAAAATCACGGTTTTCTCCTCTTGGGCAAATCTGAATATTTCTTCGTCACTCTTTCCCCTTAGACCACAATCTCGCACATCTAAAACGTCAAAACCCTTATCCTTCAAGAGTTTTGTCGTTGAACGAGGCATGTCTTCATCAATCAAGAATCTTGGCATTTCAACTTATAGCTCTCACTTCCTCATCTGAAAGATGTTTTGCAGCATAATTCAGAGCAGCCAATATATCTTCCTTGATAAGATCATATTCAGCCATTACTTCCTCATAAATCATTCCCCCTGCGAGTTTGGCAAGTATCAAATCTACGGGAACACGAGTTCCTCTTATCACAGGCCTCCCGAAACGGACTTTCTCATCCACCACAATTCTTGGGGCTATTTCCATAAGAATCTACCTCCTTGCCAAGATGTTTCTACAAAAATCTAGAAT
This sequence comes from Desulfobacteraceae bacterium, assembly GCA_030615105.1. GTDB lineage: Bacteria > Desulfobacterota > DSM-4660 > Desulfatiglandales > B25-G16 > JAUWNK01. The sequence continues at coordinate 11,553 of JAUWZV010000013.1, read as the reverse complement.
CATGGACGTCCTTACCTTCTTACTTGGACTTAAATAATCAACTATTTCTGGATCATTGTCAATGTTCATAATGATGGATGTGTCGAAAGGAGTCCCCATTTTATTGTAAGATATTCCAGGCAGGAAGGTTTTAGGTTTAACTCAGGTAGAGTTGGTACATGGTAGATGTGGCATGAAGGAAAAGAGAGAGACAATGGGACTGTCTCTACGGTATGCTTCAAGACTTTCAGGGGTCTCCCACACTCACATAAGAGACATAGAAGACGGAAGGAGCATACAATCCTTTGAGATGGTTATGAAGTTTCTCAAGGCCTACATGGTAGATATAGGGGAATTCCTGAGTCAGACAGGATATCTGCCTCCTAATGTAGAATCTGTAAGAGAATCAAAACGTATCCCTATAATTTCATGGACCCAGGCTGGTAATTGGCAACAGATATGTGATACCTCTCAGTATGGTGATTATGGGGAATATGTATAGAAACTGACGCAAAAGGAATCTTTGCTCTCAGGGTGAGGGGTAAGAGTAAAGACAATGAATATAGAGTAGTTGGCGTGGTGGTAGAGAGAAAGAAAAGATACAGATGATATCATAAAGGGCTTAGCGGGGTAATCGAGGATTTATGAAACAAGACGATCCAAGACCGCCGGATTCTGAAAAAGCTCCTTCGTCAAAACGTGATCTGATTTACAGCGAGGACGGTGTCGATCTTACGCTCATTCGATGGATGCTATCCCTGACGCCTACCAAACGTTTGCTAGTACTACAGCAAAACATTCAGTCAATCATGAGGTTACGCGGTGACAAAACCGATTCCTGATTTTTATTTTTTTATGGAGATACTCCAGCTATTGATTGGCATTCTTAAGGAATATGGAATTAATCAGTGGGCCATTTTTATTATATCCTTTCTTGCGCTCGTAATAGCTGGGCTTGCTTTGGTGTTTGGTTTGATTGTTGTCTTTAAGTTGTAGCCACGAAAAGAGGGATTTGAGTCGGTGTGATGGGAATGGAATTTTGCCTGCCCGCTTAGCTGCCTGCCCGAAATGCCATATCATGGCAGGCGGGCGCAAGCTAGCAGGCGGGGCTAAGGTTAGGGGAGAAAGCAACGGAAGCCTAATCAGTTATCCAGTCGTTCATTTTGCCAACTCATGCCAGTTCGATTTCCCTTTCCTCCAATTCCCCCCACCAAAACTATGTAAACTTTCACTAAAAGGTGGAATTTTAATGCAGATTCTTTAGATAAGCTTTCTACAAGATTAACTTAAGTATCTGAAATCTGGTGCAATATCTTAACTGCCTGATTTTGCATGATTTTTGCATACTAAAAAGATGGATTTGACAAGGTGATAATTTATTACCTTTCTGCTATTTCGTATTTTCAACAGTTGAAAATGGACAGCCGACAAAGGCCGTCTCATCCAGCCAGTATCAGCCTTTGTTTAGCTAAAAAAAGGAGAAGATACTGCTAAAAAATGGGGTGACCAGGTTGGCTTCTTTAAATTTGAGTAAACATTCTTGACATTCTGCCGATAATACATATATAATAACACTTGTACAGTGGCAGGTATAATTTTTAGCTCCTTAGCCTAATTTTACTTGACAAATACATTTTTTTTGCTAATTTACTCATGTAAGTAAAAGATCGAAATTTTATTTAGTTATTAGATGTGTTATAAAGAAAAAAATATGAGAATGTACAATTTATCAATCGAACCAGAGGGTCACGACTAAAGGGCTTTAGGTTGCTTTCTTAACTTATACGCCTCCATGAGGTGAAATGCGGCAAATGCATTTCGCAGATCTTTTCTGTGGACATATTCAAGTAGAGAAATTGCTTCGTCTAAGAATTTCTGCTCATTGGAGTGTCTATAGGCCCGCAAGAGCACAAATCCCCTTGTTTCAAGGTGACTCAACTTAGTCTCCTCTTTAATTCCTAAGACTTCAGAAATTTCCAAAGCTTTTTTAATGTCATCAGCTTCCCCTCTTTCTGCCAGGTAATATGAGAGATTGTTCAGTATTTGATATTTTATTTTTTTTGCTGTGGTCTTCTTAATTTGATTATACGCCTCAGTGGTCACCTCAATCGCCTCGTCTATTTTTCCTGAGGACCATAAAACAAATGCCAATTCATTCGCAATTACCATATCCTTTCGTCGTAGTTCAGAAGCGTTCCTTATAGCCTTCTCGGCCTCAGTAAAATTCCCTGACCTCGTATGTACAAGACCAAGCCTGAACCATGTCTCGGCATCATTCCGATTCATTTCTAATGCTCTGCAAAGAAGATACATTGCTTTTCCATATATCCCTTTTAACTGATAGCTATGTGCTAATTCCCTTAAAATGATTGGATCGTCAGGGTTTTCTTGTATTAGCCTCAAGGCTTTTTTTATAGATAAATCCAAATCTCTTTCCCTGAGCTTTTGGATATCAGTGAGTGCATTTTTTAGCTCAGTTTTTTTAATTCCATTCAAGGGCTCTTCATACGTCGGAGTGTAAGACGGCGGCTCGGGAGTTTTCTTAATTTGTAATGATATTATTACTCTATTTAAGGCGTACTCACTTTTCCAATAAAAGTAACCCTTGTAACCAGTCGAAGAAGGAATTTCAGGCACTATAAAATGGATTTTATTTGCTTTTGCAATTTTGCTGATCAATTTTATAACTCCAGGCCTTCTTGTTTTTGGACCTATGGGTTTGCCTGTCCTCACTTTGTCTAATATGGATATTACTAGCCTTCCTTCGTCCTTCAAAACCCGAAAAGCTTGCTCAAAAAAGCCCCTATATATTTCATATAAAGTCTCTTCTGTCATTTCAGTTCCATAGCCATAAGGAGGATCAGTTACGATTACATCAATAGATGATTCGCTGATAGGAAGCTTAGTTGCATCTGCTGATAACACTAACCAGTCCCATCCCTTACTCTTTATCATGGCAATTTTGTCAACCTGTGATTGATTCCGCACAGTTTTGCGGTATTTTTCGAGCTTTCTTATGATATCTTTGACATAATCAGTTAAATCGGCCATAAAGCTATCTTCTTCTGGCCCAGACATGGACTTCTCAACGTAGAACCGCCTAATAATATAGAAACATAGACGATTTATTCTGTCATTCAAAAGCGGTTTCTTTTCTAATAGTTCCTCTATTTCTTCCTTTGGCTTTGTGAAAGGATGCCCCTCTGTTGGGTATTTCAAGAAGTCTCGAGCTAATTGTTTAAGGTCACTGTAGGGAGGGTTGTTAGAAATTAGGATGTTCTTAAGATCGACGAGGTTTAGACCATTAATTTTTGTCAAGAAGTGTATATTGTCGGCCAAACCTAAAGTTTCACATATATCGCTTGCAATCACCTGACATCCAATTCCGCATGTTTCTAATGCTAGAGTTCCTGTATAGGCAAAGGGATCTATTACTGTGTCCCTCTCTTTTACCATTGCTAAATTTAACATCGCTTTCATTAACGGCGCAGGAGTTGTGTAGCCATTTATCCTATAAGGTTTATCTTCATCAAGTTTATGCAATGGATTTTCTTTTTTATGGGAGCAATGATATATTAGAAAATACATCTGGCCTTCTTCCCATACAAAATCATTCTCCCCTTCTTCAACTGATAGTTGATTATCTTTGTAGATAATAATTTCTGCTTTTTCTGAATTTTTATTTTCAATATTTAGACAGTCTTTAAGGTTTTCTTCCACATAGTCTTTATTTTGTTTGAACAGTGTTTCGCCCAGAAAGAACCTGTGTTCATCAATTACTAATTCCCGCAGTGTTTCATCTTTTGAAGAAGTTTTTGTTAAGAAGCAGAAACGATATCTATTCTTCCCTTGTGATGAAGCATACTCTTTCATTTTTTTAACAACTTCATCTCTCTTAGTGTGATCCCAAACTTCAGAATATATAAGATCACCGTCCGAGTGTACGTAACCTGCAGAATCTATTATGAATTTCAAGTCGAGATCGAGAGATGACTCAACTACACAACTCTGGTTGTATTTCCGTATCGTTATAGTAAATAGATCAACAAGATGATCATCGCTCTCTCCTTCTTTGTCATTCATTATTTGGATGTCAGGCTCTCGACCATATTTATTAAGCACATTCATTCTAAGTAGGCTTATAAGTTCTCCATATTGAACATCTGTCTTTTTTAAAGATTCAGTAAATATAAAAACATATTCTTGTCGTTTTCCCGATCCTGTTTCGACTTTTTCCGAGGCTTCGTTGCTACTCTCCCTTATTAGGAACTGGATAACATCGTGCTTCTCGGGGTAGAATTGTGCACACTCTCTGCATTCCAACCTCTCTCTTTGAGCATTGTAGAAGAGGGGCTTCTTGCAAAAAGGACATACTAGATAATCATAAAGAGGTTCCTTATAGAATTTGTCTATGTTGTTCATTTTTATTTCCCCCTTGTCGGTTAACTCCTTTAAATTTAAATAGAAGTTTATTACGGATAACCAAGAAATCAAGAAGATTTCGTGTAAAATCTTTTCTGTAAAAAAAGAAGGCGAAAAATTACAAGGTGTCGAGGCTTGATGCCTACCTACAGGAACGAAGTTGGCTCAAAGGCACAAAAAGGCAGGGCTATTGATGACTGATGATTGAATGGTGGTTTACTTCTTAAACTTCTTCCTGAATCCAGCAAGACCGCTTTGGTTATAGCCCTGCATCTTTTTTCAGCGCATGAGCTTTATCTATTTTTTCCCAGGGAAATTCTGACCGGCCAAAGTGCCCAAAACAGGCAGTCTTCTGATAGATAGGTTTTAACAAATCCAGGGTTTTAATTATTCCCTGGGGGGTAAGATCAAAATTCTTTCTAACCACTGCAATCAATTTGTCCTCCGGAATCTTAGAACCACCAAAGGTATCCAGCATAATCGAAAGCGGCTCTGGTCTTCCAATAACATAAGCCAGTTGCAGTAAACATCTCTCAGTCAGTCCCGCTGCTACAATATTCTTAGCAATATAACGTGCCATATAAGTTGCTGAACGGTCTACCTTGGTTGGATCTTTACCGCTAAATGCACCTCCTCCGTGAGGAACCATACCACCGTAGGTATCTACGATGACCTTCCTGCCAGTCATTCCTGTATCTGACTGAGGTCCACCAATGATAAATTTACCAGTTTCATTAACATAATATTTTATATCCTGATCAATCCACTTCTTTAATACTGGATGGGCAATTGTGTCAATTATTTGCTGGCGTGCATCTTCTGTAATAAATTTTTTTGTTTCATCAAGAATCTCTTCACTATGCTGGCAGGCAAGAACAACCGAATCTATCCGCCGCGGCTTATTATCCTCATATTCTACCGTAACCTGAGACTTTCCATCTGGGCCTAAGTATTTTAAGATGCCCTTTTTTCTTACTTCAGCCATTCGCATTACCAATTTATGAGCAAGTATAATAGGCAAAGGCATAAATTCCGGAGTTTCCAAACAGGCATAACCAATCATTGTACCCTGGTCACCTGCGCCGCCCTTATCCACACCCTGAGCGATGTCCAGAGATTGGCTATGAATAGCATTAATAATTGCGCAGGTATCATAATCTAAACCATACTTAGGATGAGTATATCCAATGTTTTTGATTACCGTCCGGGTAATATTATGAACATCCGCATGGCCACGGGTGGTGATCTCACCCCCAACAATAACCAAGGCCATAGTTACATAGGTCTCGCAAGCCACACGACTTTGAGGGTCCTGGCTGATAAGATTATCAAGTATGGCATCAGATATCTGGTCGCAAATTTTATCTGGATGACCTTCTGCGACAGATTCAGAGGTAAACAAATGTTTTCCACTTTTGCTCATAGGCAACCTCCTTTCAGAAAATTGAGTGCCAAAAGCTACAATAATTGATAAGAACTCGCTTTTTATGAGAAATAATATAGGGAAACTATCGTTGTGGGTCAAGCACAAAATGCCCGCATGATGTTGTGGTTGATGAAATCATTGGTCGCTAATGCCTCGGAAGAACCAGCTAATGAGAGGTTCTTTGCGGATTTATTGCCCCAAAAGGGGCAAATTGGCGGGATTAGGGCACAGCTATCCACCTAACCCAGCTTCCATTTTAAAGAATTAGGCAGAAGGCCTTTCTGGATACCTGTCTGCGTGCACCGCACAGGCAAACTGCTCATCTACAGAAAGATAATCGTATGATGGGGGGAGCTCTGGGAGTCCGAATAGTCCAGATGAGGTTCAATGTTCTTTATCAACCCTTATCTGAAGTAAGAACACAATGATTATGTGGTTGTCTCTAATGACGAGGGGGAGGCAACCTTCAAGCAGCTCAAAAAGTATGGCAGAATACGGGTACTACATCCTCTAAACCCTAAATACGATGACATTTAAATTAGGACGCAGATTTTCGCCGATATCCGCAGATAATTATTCTATTAGCTCTTTATATTTAAAATCCTTACAATCTGCGTTCACCTGCCCGCTAATGCCTGAGCATAGCGATGGCAGGCGGGTCTGTGTCCAAAAAGGAAATTCCTATGCAATGAACTTAGCAAAGACAATGAATATAGAGTAGTTGGCGTGGTGATAGATAAAAAGAAAAGATATAGATGATGACATTAAGTTTCCAAATTTCTGTTAAGAACCAGAGGGGATATATTCCTTTACCTTTCGGGCTATTTCTTGTATCTCCTTCATATCACCCTTTTTCATCTCCCACGTGGATACTGGTAGTCCGTCATTTTCCCATCTGGGTATAATATGTATGTGGAAATGGGGGACTATCTGGTCAGATGCCTTGCCGTTAAGCTGAAGAACAGTTATCCCCTCTGCATTTAGCACCTCTTTAACTGCCTTTGCACATATTTTTACTGCTTTAATAGTGGCTGCTAAATCACTCTCAGGGATCTCAAAGATATTCTCAGCATGTCTTTTTGGAACAACCAGCATGTGGCCTTTACTTGAAGGATTAATATCCATAAAGGCAATAACCAGTTCCTCATCCAATACCTTTACTGCAGGTATCTCTCCATCAATAATCTTACAAAAAATACAGTCCATTCTGTTCTCCCTCTTTGAAACTTGATATTCGGTATTGAATTCTGGATGTGGCTGTTGTGTTTATCTAACAAAGCTTAGCCTCAAACCGACTAGTTGAGGAAAATAATAATCCATTGCTTGAAGTGAAGCGATTTCGGTTTCGTTTAACGTTCTACGGTTGCGCTGCTGGTTTCGTATGGCGTTAACCGTTAACCGATTCGAGTCGCGCAACCGATAACCGTTTTACGCAACCTACTCATCATTTTGCATTGAGCGCCTTTAAAACTTGACACATTTGTTAAAAAGTTGCCTTATGAAGACATCTAGTTTCAAGTTTCCAACACTGATCGCTTACCTGCAATTCACACAGGTATAAAGCTTACTCAGTGGCACCCCTGTCTTCTTGCCTATATATTCCAACTGCTCTTGAGGAGCAAAATATCTTCCGCATACCTTGCAGGCCACCATCTTGAAAGTCTTATCCCAGATAACCCGCTCCTTGCCACTATCACTCTCCTCCATCTTTATATGACCGGTTGGACATACATAGGCACAAGCGCCGCAACCTATACAGGCCCTGGACGGCTCCACAAATGGGGTACCTACAGCTTTGTCAGCACCACGGTAAGAAAAACCAATAGCACTCACCTCTACCACTTCTTCACAGACCTCCACACACTGGCGGCAAAGTATGCATTCCCCCTTGTCCTCATCAGGCTTAAACCTGGGTTGTGGTTTCACGCCCACTTTTTCCGCAAGTTCTCGAATAATCTCTGACTCAGGGCATCTCGCCATAAGTAGCTGCAAGACCAACCGACGGACATTCATTACCCGCTCACTTTGGGTATTAACGATAAGGCCCTTCTCCACCTGGTAAATGCATGATGTAACAATCCTTGTCCTTTCACCTTTTTTTATCTCTACCGAACAAAGTCGACATGCCCCAGACGTAGTTAGCTCATCATGGTAACACAGGGTAGGAATCTCTATTCCATTGCTTTGCGCCGCCTTTAGGATGGTTGAACCTTCCTCAGCCTGAACCTTCTTTTTATCTATTGTTAAATTTACCATCTTTTCTACTTTACTTTATTTATTCTACTATTACTGCATCAAATTTACAGCTCTCTCTACAGGAACCGCACTTAATACACTTTTCTTGATCGATAACATGGGGCTGTTTTTTCTCTCCACTTATACACTCCGCAGGACAAAGCCTGGCACATACACCACAGCCGTTACAATTTTCTTCATCGATTTTGTACCGGATAAGTTCCTTACAAACACCAGCAGGACATTTCTTCTCCTGTATATGGGCGCTATACTCTTCCCGGAAGTATTTGATAGTGCTCAGAACGGGATTGGGTGCAGTAGCTCCCAAGGCGCACAAAGAACCGTCAATGAGGGCATGGGATATAGATTCTAAAATCTCCACATCCCCTTCTCTACCTCTTCCCTCACATATATCATCCAATATCTCTCGCATTCTCCGGACGCCTTCACGACAGGGAACACATTTTCCACAGGACTCACCCTCCAGAAATTTTAAGAAGTATCTGGCTACATCCACCATGCAGGTCCGATCATCCATAACAATCATACCCCCGGAACCCATCATAGAGCCAACCTTCGTAAGAGCGTCAAAGTCTATCGGCATATCCAGAAATTGCTCAGGTATACATCCCCCTGAAGGTCCTCCAGTCTGAACTGCTTTGAATTTTCCTCCTTTTGGAGTTCCCCCTCCAATATCTTCAATGATCTCTCTTAAGGTCATCCCCATTGGAATCTCAACCAAGCCGGTATTATTGATCTTACCCACTAAGGAAAATATCTTTGTACCTTTACTATTTTCAGTACCGATACTCTGATACCATTCTGCTCCTTTATTGATTATGAGAGGAACATTAGCCCAGGTTTCTACATTATTGAGGTTGGTTGGTTTATTGTTAAGGCCCCGATCGGTTGCGTGAATGTACTTGGCACGCGGCTCACCGGTACGACCTTCAAGAGAAGCAAACAGAGCAGAAGATTCACCACAAACAAAAGCGCCTCCACCGCGATTAACTTTTATGTCAAAACTGAAGCCGGAATCGAGTATATCTTCGCCCAACACTCCAAGTTCACGCCCTTTTTCAATAGCAATGGTAACATTCTTTACGGCCAGGGGATATTCATTGCGAACATATATATAGCCTTCATTGGACCCAATGGCATAAGCCCCGATCATCATCCCTTCCAGAATCGAATGAGGGTTCCCTTCCAAGAGGCTTCGGTCCATATAAGCGCCGGGATCGCCCTCGTCAGCGTTACAGATGACATATTTAGGATCTCCCTTTGCCTTACGTGTAGATTCCCATTTCCATCCGGCAGAAAACCCACCGCCACCGCGACCCCGAAGGTTTGCTTTTTTCACCTCTTCAATTACCGCCCCCGGTTCCATCCCGTTTAAAACCTTGGCAAGAGCGCTGTAACCTCCGATGGCCAGGTAATCTTCCAGGCTTTTGGGATCAATTTGACCGTTCATTCCAAAGACAAGCCGCATCTGCTTTTTGTAAAAAGGCACGTCATCTTCATGAATGATTTTTTCTCCAGAGCTCGGATCGGTATAAAGGAGGCGGTCTAAAATTTCACCGTTAAGCACTGTCTTGTGTATTACTTCTGCGGCATCATCAAGTCCAACCCGCCGGTAGAAAACTTTTTCCGGATAGATGACAACCACAGGACCTTGTTCGCAGAATCCGTGGCAGCCCGTAGACCGAATATCTATCTCTTCCTCTAAGTTATCTTTCTCAATTTCAGCCTTGAATTTGTTCACCAGGCTTTGGGCACCGTAGGCTAAACAGCCGGTCCCGGCACAAATAGTGATGCAGTTTTTCTCAGGATCGCGGCTATTGCTAATCTTTTCCCGCAGGCTTTTCAGCTCTTTGAATGATTTAATTTTCATCAGTCTTTACCTTTTTCCCCAGTTTTTTAAGGACCTTATTAGTTTTAGAAACGGTCATCTGTCCTTGATACTCTCCATCCACCACCAAGATGGGACCTAAGGCACAGGACCCCAAGCAATTTACTGTATCGAATGAAAATTCCAGGTCAGGGGAAGTCTTACCAGGCCTTAAATCAAGAACTCGTTCGATGTTGCTCTCTATCAGGGGAGCTCCTCGGACGTAGCAGGCTGTTCCCACGCATAGGCTTAGCTGATGCCGACCTCGGGGTGTTAGGCTGAAAGCTTTATAAAATGTAGCCACCTCAAATATCCGGCTTATAGCAACATCTAAATGGGAACTCACTGCATTGAGCGCCTCCTTGGGCAGGTAGTTGAATTCCTTCTGCACATCCTGGAGTATGGGAACTACAAACCCCCTATCCGAACCGTATTTCTGAATAATGTCTTTTACCTTTAATTCCATTTTTTCCACGCTATTAACTTCACTCATTCCTAAGCCACCTCACCTTATATTTTACCTTTTTCAATAAGTCTGAAACGTCAAGAGGGAAAATTGATCCCCCGGCTTTCCCCTTAATCCAAATCTTTCCAAGATTGTAATTGTTCCACCTTATTCATCAACTTTTTATGCTCCAGGTTCACCCTCGCCTGCATCTCTTCTATCTTGTCCGGTGTGAGATGCCTGAATCGACCCTGGAGCTTCAAATAATCATCCACAGGTCGGAGGGGCTCCGGCATATCAACAGTTATCCTGTATTTACCATTTTCCACCTCATAAAGAGGGAAGATACCGGTTTCCAACGCCAGCCGACCCATCTTGATTGTCAGACTCGAATCCATCCTCCATCCAGTTGGACACACCGAAAGGCAGTGGATGTAAGAAGGACCTTTCAGCTTTCTCGCTTTTTCCACCTTTCTTATAAGATCCAGGGGATAGCTCGGATTCGCCGTGGACACATAAGCTATATTATGTGCTACTATAATCTCAGGAATATTCTTCTTCCATGTCCGCTGCCCGAAACTCACTTCACCGGGCGGCGAGGTAGTTGACCACGCCCCAAAAGGGGTTTGACTGGAACGCTGGATTCCAGTGTTCATATATGCTTCATTATCAAAACAGACATGAATCATATCATGTCCTCTCTCCATTGCTCCGGATAGAGCCTGAAGTCCGATGTCTGCCGTACCTCCATCCCCTGCCATACTTACCGATTTGACATCTCGATCTGGTATCCTTCCTTTACGGCGCAACGCCTTCAACCCTGCTTCAACACCGGCGGCAACCGCTGCAGCATTTTCAAACGCTACGTGTATCCAGGGTATTTCCCAGGCTGTCGTAGGGTACCGGCTTGAAATAATCTCCAGACACCCCGTTGCATTTGAAACTATAGTATCTTTACCCAGGCCCTTCAAAACCAATCTCGTTGCCAAAGCCTCTCCACATCCCGCACATCCGGTGTGTCCCACAGAAAAGTACTCTCCCTTGTCAATCAATCTCGGGGCATACAGGTCAAAGTTTTCTACAATACTCATTATCCCATCACTCCATAAAATTCATATTCTTCTTTTTTAGCCTTAGCCGCTTTTTCTCCCATTTTTA
>JAUWZV010000012.1 GCA_030615105.1 Desulfobacteraceae bacterium | reverse complement strand
GTGGCCTTTACAGTCCCGGAGGCGCATCCTGCACATAAATATATGCTTTTGGCCCTTTTCGTTGGTTGTGTCGTGGTTTACCTCGTGCGTAGATGGGCGAAGAAACGACAGGAAAAAACAGGGAAATTTTTCCCGGTCTTTCGTTTCGGCATAGCTATCGTAATTGGGCTCCCATTGATCACCTGGTTAGCATTTGATGCTCCCATAAAAATGGATGTCCCCAAATTTGTAGGGTTTAACTTTGAGGGCGGTATAACTTTAAGCCCTGAGTTTATTGCCATTTTGCTTGGGCTTATCTTATATACTGCCGCGTTCGTGGCCGAAGTGGTGCGGGCAGGCATACAGTCGGTCAGTAAAGGCCAGAGAGAAGCTGCCATGTCAATCGGTCTAAGACCCGCTCCTATTCTAAATTTGGTGATTTTACCCCAGGCCCTCAGGGTGATCATTCCACCACTGACCAGTCAAATGCTTAACCTGACAAAAAACAGTTCCCTGGCCGTGGCTATCGGATACCCCGACTTTGTTTCAGTGGCCAACACAACCATCAATCAGACAGGACAGGCTATTGAGGGTGTAGCCCTGATCATGGCATTATATCTTATCTTCAGCCTTTCAACATCGGCCTTTATGAACTGGTACAATAAAAGAGTTGCCCTCGTAGAAAGATAGAAAAACTCATGCAAGAAACTGCTCAAGCGACACAGATAGGAGACTTAAAACCACCTGTAACCAGCGTGGGGGTCATAGGATGGGCAAAAAACAACCTTTTCAATGGCTGGTTTAACTCCATTCTTACCATTGTGACCCTCTTCTTTCTTTGGAAAATCGTGCCTCCACTCTTACAATGGGCTTTTTTTAACAGCGTATGGCACACGACTGGAAAGGCATGCCGGGGAATCGATGGTGCCTGCTGGTCAATTATCTATACAAACTTCCGCTTTATTATCTTCGGTTTCTTTCCCTACGAACAGCAGTGGAGGCCCCTGTTGGCCATGTTTCTTTTGTTCGGCCTCCTTTTTTACAGCAGGGACAGAAATCACTGGAAAAAACCATTAGGCTATGCGTGGATCGTGGGACTTTTCACCATGGGCCTGCTCATGAAGGGTGGTCTTTTCGGACTGACCTCGGTTGAAAGTACCCAGTGGGGAGGATTACCCCTCACACTCCTGCTCTCTGTTTTCGGGCTTACCGCTGCCTACCCCCTTGGTGTTATCCTGGCCCTGGGACGTCAATCCAAAATGCATGGCGTAAAATGGCTCTGTGTTCTTTATATTGAGTTGATACGTGGGGTGCCCCTGATCAGCCTCCTCTTTATGTCCGCGATCATTTTTCCACTGTTTTTGCCAGAAGGGATCACCATCAATAAAATCCTCAGGGCACAGGTGGCCATTATTCTTTTTACTGCTTCCTATATAGCAGAGGTGGTCCGTGGAGGGTTGCAGGGTATGTCTCGTGGGCAATATGAGGCAGCGGAATCGATGGGATTGAATTACTACCAGACTATGCGATTGGTTATTTTACCTCAGGCACTGAAGATCGTAATTCCGCCCACTGTGAGCATTCTCATTTCAGCCTTTAAGGACACATCCCTTGTAGTAATAATAGCTCTATGGGACCTGATGAAGACGACCCAATCCGTGCTCTCCAATCCTGAATGGATGGGATTCAGCCGCGAGGCATATCTCTTTATTGCCATCCTTTATTTTTTAGGCTGTTTTTCCATGTCCAATTACAGTCGAAAGCTGGAAAAAGAGTTGTCAACAGAAGATTGATACCGGATACTTATTCTTGATAATGGCTGCCAAATGTTTTATGTTGCTTAATGAAATGTTATTACATTCCGCCCCAGTGAAATATGCTTTGCGTTTCACAGGGCACGCATTACGAAATCCGAAATAGAACTATGATAGGCTTTCATGAACGAGGAATTAACAAAAAACGCTGAAAACCGGTCGTCTGACGAAGCCATGATAGAAATCATTGATATGCACAAGTGGTTTGGAGACTTCCATGTGCTTCAGGGCATTAACCTGACCGTGGGCAAAAAGGAACGTATCGTCATCTGCGGCCCTTCAGGCTCCGGAAAATCAACACTGATCCGCTGCATCAATCGCCTCGAGGAGCATCAACGTGGCCGGATCGTCGTCGATGGTATTGAGCTGACCAACAATATCAAGAATATCGAGAAGATCCGCGCTGAAGTGGGCATTGTGTTTCAGCACTTTAACCTTTTTCCACACTTAACGATCGTTGAAAACCTGACCCTGGGGCCCATATGGGTGCGAAAGGTCCCGAAAGCTAAAGCAGAAGAAATGGCCATGTATTATCTGGAAAAGGTGCATATTGCTGAACAGGCTAAAAAATATCCAGGGCAGCTATCAGGTGGGCAGCAGCAGCGTGTTGCCATTGCCCGCAGTCTCTGTATGAATCCGAAGATTATGCTCTTTGATGAGCCCACCTCTGCCCTGGACCCCGAAATGATTAAGGAAGTGCTGGATGTCATGGTAGAACTTGCCCAAGAAGGCATGACCATGATTGTGATCTCCCACGAAATGGGTTTTGCCAAAAGCGTAGCCCACAAGGTGCTTTTCATGGATTTCGGTCAAATTGTGGAGGGAAATACTCCAGAAGAGTTTTTTGAAAACCCGCAAAACGAGCGGACCAAACTGTTTCTCAGCCAGGTCTTGCATTAAACGTCGTATTTGTCAAATAGACGCCCAAGATAACGAATATTCCCCCAACCAATAAAGAAGGAGTAATTGGCTCTTTAAGTATGAAAAAGGCAAGTAAAATAGCACTCACAGGAACAAAATTGATAAATTGACTTGCCTTCATTGGGCCAATGGCTTTTATGCCTTGGTAGTACCAAACAAATCCTAACACAGTTCCAAAAAACCCTAAGTAAAAAATACTGAACCACTCCAGTTTAGAGTAATGAGTGAAATCTTGCACTATTCCCTCAAAATAAGCTGGGATAAATAAACCAACAGCACCGATTACAGAGGAATAAGATATTGAAACAAGAGGAGACAGGTCTGTCATGATTGCCTTACCTATTAAAGAAAAGGTTACCCAGCTTATAACACAGCAAAAGATAAAAAATTCACCCCATCCCACATTTCCATTCAAAATTTCAGTGAGATTTCCTCTTGAGATAACAATAATTGCCCCGGTGACCGAAATAATAATTCCAGCACCTTTTATCAGGTTTAATTTTTCTTTAAAAAACTAAACAGCAAGAAGAGTAATAAATACTGGATTGTTCGCAATGATGAGTGATGCTCGGCCTGCGCTGATAATTTTAAGTCCTTTGAAAAAGAAAACATTATATGCAAATATGCCTGTCATTCCAAGAAGGATAACAGGAATGATTTGTCTCCTCTTTAGTATGGGCAGTTTGCCTTCGGCTCTCCAGGTAAGTAAAAGAAGAAAAACTGAAGCTATAGCAAACCTTAAAAAAGCAGCTGAAAAAGGCCCAACGTCTTTTGCAACAATCCTTCCAGCGATAAAGGTACCTCCCCAGAAGATTGCTGTTAACAATAAATTGACATAAACAAATACCAAGGAACCCTTGCTCATTTTTTCTATTAAAATTCAAAGAATTATTACGTAGAAATGAATAACGGTAAAGCTCAGCCGCGCGTTTTACCGCGCCGGCTTTAGGTAATTGTTAGGCAGGATAGCTTTTTATTAAAATAAAAAATCCGACCCTCATATACTATAACCAGGGATTAGTCCTCCTTTCAATCTCAATAGTTGAAGAAGGCCTAACTCCATAGTCATGTCCAGGCCAAACAATTGTTTCACCAGGAAGGATGAGAAGTCTTTCCTTTATGGACTTCATAAACTGGGCCATGGATGCACCAGGTAGATCGGTTCGACCTATGCCTCCAACAAACAGGGTATCGCCTGTAAAAAGGTTTCCATCACCCAGAAGGCATATGCCCCCAGGGCTGTGTCCCGGAGTATGAATGACTTTAAGAGAAACATCACCCACCACAATCTGATCACCATCCTTTACTATTATATCAGCAGGAGGTGAAGGAGTAAAACCCCACTGGCGGGCTATTTCGTGTCCATGGGCTGAATTGATGATTTGATTGTCCAGTTCATGAATAATAATCCTGGCCCCTGTAAGGGTCTTGACTTTAGCGTTGCCGCAGATATGATCCGGATGGCCGTGGGTATTTACAATATATTTCAAATTTAGATCTTTTTGTTCAATCCTTTCAACAACCCGATCCTCATCTCCGGCCGGATCAATAACCAAAGCCTCTTTAGTCCTTGGACATGCCACAAAATAACAGAATACATCCATAAATCCGACTTTCATCTGTTCAATGTCCATACATATCTCCTTATGCTTCAGCCGTTGATTTGGTTGAGTTGATAAGAATTCTGTTTTTTTAGTGAAGGCAGTATAGGGTAAAGGTTCTTGTGCGTCAAGGAGGCATATCTCCACCAGAATCTAAAAGAGCTTGACCTTGAGAAAAAGGCTATCTTGGATTCTATGAAGATAACCGCCTACAATCTACAACGATACCTGATGCAATCTATAAACCGTTCTACTATGTCAAATAATAATGATTCTTCAGTCAATACCTATGACATCATCAAACAGATAACCAATAAGGGAGCTAAGCTCAAACTCAGCTATCATACCCTATATGTGACAATAGGGTACTTTAATGAGAAACAGATTCAAAAGATAGCCGAAAAAATTTGTGAGTATCTTAATACCTTTAATCCAGTAACCCTTGATAAGTTTGGTTTCCAAGTCAAATATCGGATAGAGCAACGGTAAAGGGGCAAATCTCTATGTTGGCCGAGCCATTTTATGTCAAATTTTCCAGATGTCTGAATTTACGGAGTAGGGTTAATTTCCCCTCAATTCCATTGTTTTTCTTGGATCAAGCCCTTAAGGAAATCTCTTTGAATGTTTTGGGTCTCTTCCCATCTTTCCAGAATGGGTTGGGGAATGGAAATTTGAGTATATCCAGGCCTGAATAAACAATTTTCAGGCTCTTCATCCCAGTCGTATCTATTGGTGCTGTCCAAATCGAAAGGGCTTCCTCTAAAGCCTCCGGTCAACGAAGATATTCGAGAAAAGTAGTTTTTGCGAAATTCTTGCATAATCCTATAGATCTGACGATATATGAACCTTGTTAAAGGTTTCCCATGGGAAAGATCAGGATCTCTACTGATTTCATAGTTAATAAGCCTCAGGATATCTTCATTGTTAAAGCGGAGTACAAGAAAACGCCCGATCCGGATTGCTTCCCTTTTATCCCTTTTTTTAAGATACTCAATAAAATGCCTGACCAGATTGGAAAAACTGTCCCTCCATTCCCCCTTTCGTCTTAGCTGATCGTATGAAAACCCAAACCATTTCAAGCTGATCAGATCTTTTTCCGGGATTCCCACATGTAACTCAAGAAATTTTCGATAGATCTTTTGAAAGGCGGTTAAACTTTGAAAAAGAACTTGTTTTTCCTCTTCTTTTATATCCAGGGTGCATGAGATAAAGATAAAAAGTGCTTCACTTTCATAATTATTGATCAGAACTTCACAGGCATGGGATTTAATTGCATGATTAAAGCTTTTTTCCCGATCCAAAATTACCTGTAAGATGGGTTTGATTATGATCAAGAATTCCGGTGTCCTAAGCTTGTAAAAATTTAGTAATTCAAGGAGTAGTTGTGGAGAAACCCGCTTCCTGTATTTCCCTGAAATTTCTGTCAAAATTTTTGCGATACAGATATCCAGAAAGATAAAGGGGTGGGGAAGAGGAGGACTAAGAAAGATATCATGTAATTTTTGGATGAGCTTTAGGTCATAAGGTTGCTTTGGAAAGATAGTATCTGCAAGATCCTGCATCAGGTCTTTATTATGCAGAAACGTAATTACCGTTTCCCATTCTTTCTCAAAGCAGGCATGAATTGAGTCAATGTCCAGGTAAGGATGATTATCCGGGGTGAATAGAAAGTCCAGGGAATGGCTTTCAAATGCCTCGATTTGAGCGAGAATAGATTGGTGGATATCTTCTATATGGAAAGACATAAGCATTGCCCATTGCCGATTAATTCGGTCTTTAAAAATTATGGTAATGTCCCCGCTTTATTGAAAAATCCTATTGAATGCCTTTAACATGGGGGTTTTCATGAAGAATTTTCATTGCCTTAAAAGATCCAGTATGACTGACTTTTTACATCTTTTTTTCAATAGAATGGGGACACAAAGAAAATTATGTATCAAAGAAGTATGAAAATCAAGAGATCTATAACACTTTCCGAGGAAATCATAAAAGCCATTGAACAGGTGATCGAAAAACCAAAAACCCGCTCGGCATTGATCGAGCATGCCTTGCGCGAGTACCTTTCCGGTTCAATATGGCATTCCATATAACCTGAGTATTTGCCTTTTAAGGGATGAGGTTTGTATTCCTGGGGTAGGTTGTCACCTGATTGCAGCATTTTAATAACTTTTTGCAGAGAGTCTAAATTCTTGTTACGCCTTTTCGCTCGATTGACATCCTTAGAGAACCTCTTTGTCCATATTAGTTTCTTAAAATCATACACCGATCTTTTTGAACATTTCTTCAACGGTATCTGCTGACTCAAGATTACGATTATTTTCAATGTCATCCATAGCATGTAGCGTTTCCTTGTTAGGAAGTCGCAAATCAAACGGGATACCCCTGTAATTGATAACTTGTTTCAAAAAAAGATTAATTGCTGAGGAGATATTTAATCCGAGGCCATTAAGAATGACCTCTGCACCCTTTTTAATATCCTCGGTTGTTCTAACATTTATATTTGTATTTTTAGCCATGATTCCCACTCTTATAATATTTAAAAAATGCTGAATCTATATTTATTACACAATGTATCTCAAAGTTAATACATTGTCAATACAAACGTTAACGGTTTGCGTGTTTGCGAAGTACCGAAGGCATTTAGCGAAGCGTCGCAAACACGCTGTTATGCGCGGTTGCGTTTTTTTCGCAAACCTCAATGAAAAATAAAAATATCAAAATGCAAATTGCAAAATTATTTACCTTTCTTTGCTGTAACTATCGATTTAGCTATAATATTGGTCAGTTCTTTACCTTCCTGGATAAGCTTCTCCAAAGCTGGACCTGAAATCAGATTCGTCTTTCTTATTAAACGTAACCAATAAAGCGACTCTCGTAGTTCTTTCAATACTATCTGCAATTTATGAATGAAATCAGCACGACTTTCAGCACCGCAAGCCTCTTCATAATTTGCACCTGCTGATGTCGATGCACGTGTTAATTGCACTCCAATATGAGGTCCAACAGCAGTTTTGTTGAGTTTGACAGCTAGCTTGATAACTTCAGCAGCGAAGTTTAATAATCGTTCCGAAAGGTTATTTTCTTTCATTTTGCATTTTTCAATTTATACTTTTCATTTTGCATTGAGCAATGGCGTGTAACTGGTTGATAAAGGTCTGCTTTTTCAAAGCAAACCTTCATGCCTATTCTGGGCACCACGAAGGATGAAAATAGTAAGTTTGATAGTCCCGGAAAAATTCCAAAAGCATGTCATTGCGAGCGGAGCGAAGCAATCTCCTATTCCATAGCTTATTGTATTTATTAGATTGCTTCGGGCTAAAGCCCTCGCAATGACCCCGGTTCATGACTTTTAACGAATAAATCAAGTTTATTTTCAGATCAAATCTGTCTTACAATTTTAAACTATGCAGAGAAACCTTCAGAATACTGATCACCAACTACACCAGAGGCAGGTCTTCGACATAAAGCTGATTATAGGATGGGTTAGATGGTGGGAGATGGGAGTCTGGATAGTCAAGGAAAGGCTCAGCCGTCTGAACCATCTGTTTCCCTTTGTTGGGGACATGTTAGCACTTGGCTGTTCACTCTTTTAAATAGAAGGGCATAATCATGTCGGGGCATTCAAAGTTACAGATAGCAGCGGGACATTATTTAACGGGACATGAATAGGGTTTACGTTAAGATTGGGCAGCAGAAGAGGAAGACATGATAGATTCAGCTATCTTTTCTGCGCTATTTCCAAAAAGTTCTTCAACATCCAGCAGGTTGAGATATTCATCTTGCCAGGATAGGCCTGTCTCTTCAACAATATTTTTAATATGAACAAATTTGTCACCCAGGGCCTTTACCTTTTTTAGTTACTAATTTTAGTTACTAATATTCTCAATATCTATACCACGTTGGTTTATCCTGTTTGCGTTTTCCATTACCTTTTTGGCAGCGGCCTTATCGATCACGTAAATCATGGTACCGCCTTTCTCAGAAAATATTTGCCCGTAGGATATGGGTACTAACGGTGTTGGATCATTTAAAAGGGATTCTGCCATAGGTTCTACCTTGCGATCTCCATTGGCCAAAAGAAGCACAGTTTTTGCACTATAGACAAGCTCGACTCCCATAGAAATGGCATACCATGGGCTTTGCTCTTTGCTTGAAAAGTGTCCATCTTTTACGGCATTTGCCACGGTATTTTCATCAAGTTTCACTAAAAGCATCTTGTTACCCTCAAAAGGGATACCCGATTCATGGAAGGCTACATGACCACGCCCGCCAACACCAACAACCTGGAGGTCAATCCCTCCATTTCGCTCAATTTTTTCCCGGTATGCATCTAATATCTCTCTACGAATCCAGGCAAGATATTCAGATTGAGCATTAGCCTTGATTACAATAGCCTTTCCTTTATCTGCACCCTGCTCCTCCCAATCATTGGGGTTGACATTGAGTTCAGCCAGAAGACTTTCCTGATCAATGAGTGTGCCCCAGGGTACATTTGTCTCCTTGAATTTTTTCTCAAGGAGCCCAAAAAGTTCCTGCACCATAAAAAAGCTATAGCTTTCAGGATGCAGTGCCCGTTGCTGGGCATTTTCTCCAGGCAAACCTACATATTCATCGAGGTTAAAGCTTTGAATTTTCGAGCAGTCAAATTCCCCTGCATTAGCTGACTTGGCAAAGTGTTTATAAAGGCCAACAGGTGTGTTACCAGTAGCTAACCCAAGCACATAGGCATCCTTATTTTTTAATGTGTTTTTTATGTCTTTTACCACTATTTGGGCAGCAACCTCGCTCATATGATTAAAATCTTTGGTTATAATTACCTTAAACGGCATTTCAGCACCTCCCATTAGGGTTTATTCAACTGAGTTTTTCCCGGATTACATCAACAATTTGCCTACAGTATTTCTCAGTCTCCTCGTCAGTAGGCCCCTCTACCATAACACGGCACATTGGCTGCGTTCCTGAGTACCGCACCAAGACCCTTCCCTTATCGCCCAGTTGCTCTTCTACATCTCTAATAACCTCACCTATCTCGGGAATAGTAGATAATTCAGGCTTGGTCTCTACGTCCATATTAATGAGTTTTTGAGGGAAAACCTTCATGACTTGGGCTAGCTCCGAGAGGGATTTTTGGGTCTTTTTCATGGCAGACAGAACCTGCAAAGCGGTAATAATCCCATCACCTGTGGTGTGATGCTCCAGAAAGATCACATGCCCTGATTCTTCTCCACCAATTGAAGCCCCCTTTGCTTGCATCTCCTCCAACACATATCTATCACCGACCTGGGTTATTAGCTGTTCGCTACCAAGCTCCTTTAGTGCAATTCCAAGACCAATGTTACTCATAACAGTAGTTACAAGCAGATTGTGAGCCAGTTTACCCTCCTTTTTCATCTCCCTGGCACAAATGGCCATGATTTGGTCTCCTGTGAGCACCGATCCCTTTTCATCAACCGCAATACAGCGATCGCCATCCCCATCAAAGGCAAAACCCACATCCGCCTTTCTTTTGACTACCTCCTCCATCAAGGTTTCCGGGTGCTGAGATCCACAATTTGCGTTGATATTCTCTCCATTAGGCTCATCAAAGAGGGAGGTGACATCAGCCCCTAACTCAAAGAAGGTCTCCGGTGCCACTTTATAGGTAGCCCCATGGGCACAGTCCAAAACGACCTTGGTTCCTTCAAGGGTATAGTCCTTGGGAAAGGTGCTCTTGAGAAAGACAATGTACCGGCCTCTCGCATCATCAATCCTATAGGCCTTACCCAATTCATTTGGGGATGGATGCAAGGTATGCATTTTATTAGAAAATATCAGTTTTTCTATCTCGAGCTCCTTTTCATCGGGGAGCTTGAGGCCTTCGCGAGAAAATATCTTGATGCCATTGTCCTGAAATGGATTGTGAGAGGCAGATATTACAATACCTGCATCAGCCCTCATACTATTGGTTGTAAAGGCAATGCCTGGTGTGGGTAGTGGCCCAACCAGGAGGGCATTTACCCCCATAGAGCAGATCCCTGACACCAGGGCGTTTTCAAGCATGTATCCAGAGATACGAGTATCTTTTCCAATGATGATCCTGGGTGCATGACCCTTCCGTTTAAACAAATGTGCAGTTGCCCTTCCAATATTCAAGGCCATCTCTGCAGTCATAGGGTGTTCATTTGCTACACCTCTTACCCCGTCAGTACCAAACAACTTTCCCATTAGTTTCCTCCTTTAAAATCAGTTTTTTGTTAGGATGGCATTATTAGCATTATTATCTATTATCCACGTTTTTAAAAGAAGGGATTTTTTCTAAAACTTCTTTATTTATCTCATCTACAATACCTTGCAGCCAGGAGATTCCCTTGGTACACCACTTCTTTTGTAAACCCTGAATCACCGTAATATAGTCGCTACCCTTTTCCTCTCTATCCTGAGCTACCTTTTCCAAAAAGGCAACCCTCTCAGATGCCCCGCCCGTCTTTTCTCTATAAGAATAAAAAGTGTTCTCTATTTCTTGCCACTTATCAAACAGTTCTTTTTTCTGATTCAATAACTTCTGGGAGCCTTTCCCTTTCAAAATTTTTTGATAGATTTCGGCAGATTCAGGCATCTTGTGGGCCAGACCCTTAAGACAATTTATTCTCTCATCAATGGCCATATCCAATTTTTCCAATGCCCCCTCATACAATTCCTGGCTCATTATGTCTTCTTGGAAGAATTGGAAGCGGACACACAGATACCACTGCCTGAGGGCTATAAGATTTGCAATATAATTTATGTTATTTAGTGCCCGCCTTGCAATATTCCAGTAAAGCCCTGGATAAAAATCCGAATTCGCCTTTTTCACCTCTCCAGCAATCAGGAGCTTACCACCTTCAGGATAATCTCCCCGATAAATGACCCCAGCAGCTATGACCGTTCCGTAACCTAATCGAGAAGGCCCAACCAGTCCTCCCTCACCCCCCAAAAAAATAGGGCCCTGATTAAGCATTACTCCTCTTGGCACATCACCTATCAGCGAAGGAGTTGCTTTGTCCTGGTTCGGGGTGTAATTAAAGTGAATATAGGAGCTTCCTACCTCACTGTGGTTCCTGCGGCTTGTGCCACCTGCCATAAGGCAATCACAAAAATTGATGAGACTACCTAAGGTAACAAACGGGAAAAGAATGGTGTGCTTGAGTCCAACTGCATGAGCCCCATTGGCCTCCTCTTCTAAAATACATGCATTCCGCACCTGGGCTCCATTGCCTATATTGGCCTTTTGAAGAAACACAGAGTCACAGAAAAAACCGCCTTTAAGCTCTACATTGTATCCTATTTGACAATCCTCTATGGTTACAGGGCCTTCATGGCCCAGCTTTGTTCCAGACATAATCAGCGGTTTTTTACCATAGATTTTACATCCGGCATAGATGACCACACCGTCACCAGAAATCCTGTCGACATCAACTTCTTCTCCAATCTCAACGGTTAAGGGGTTAGGAATCTTTACTCCTTTTTTTATAAGGAGTTTAACCTTTTCACTGTTTTGGTAATCCATAGCAACTCTCATTAAAGCCTGCTTCTGATAAATTTTTTCAATAAAAAAATCCACCCATCTAATCTTTGAGATGATGTGGATCTCTTTGTCTTTTGTAATACGCCCTTGTATTAATTCTATTTTAACTGCGTATACCTAATAATAAAGAATTGAACTTATGTCAAGTTTTTTGATATTGTTTTAATGAGGTTATATTTCCCCACCCTGCTATCATACCTTGAAACAGTTCTCCGTTTAACAGGAAGTTTTTGTCTTTTTTCCCTTGACTTTTCTTAACAGTCCTCTAAACAAAGATGGTGGGAGGCTATTTTATCCGGATAAAGCCATGAACATTCTTTATGGGGCATATACTCTCCTTACTGGGGGCCTGTTCATATCTTGTTTTCCACCCTTTTGGATATATACCCGCCTGAGCGGACGCTATGGCGAAAATCTGAAAGAACGCTTAGGGCATGTATCCCCAAAACTTTTGCAAACACTTTCAGGATCGCCCCGTATCTGGATTCACGCCGTGTCCTTGGGAGAGGTGAATGTGACAGCCCCTATTGTTGAGGCTCTCAGGCGGATCATGCCGGGCTGTTCTGTCATTATTTCAACGACCACAAAACACGGACGCGAACTTGCGAGGGAGACTTTTGAAGAAGACATTCCCATTGTATATGCGCCAATCGATTTTATTGGTTCAGTACGAAAGGCACTTTCCCGTGTGCACCCAGATGTTCTGGTTTTTCTGGAGACTGAAATCTGGCCTGCGTGGCTAACCGAAGCGCGGCGGATGGGTATCAAAACCGCCCTTGTTAATGGTCGAATCTCTGTGAGATCGATTGGGGGTTACCTAAAGTTCCGGTCATTCTTTCGTGAGGTATTAAGAAATGTGGATGCCTTCAGCATGATTTCGGAAGAAGATGGGGCTCGTATCAGGTCGATGGGAGCTGATCAGAACAAGATCGAGATAAATGGCAATGCAAAATATGATCTCCTGGCGAGCCTTGCAGAACCTGCCATGGAAACAGAAATGCGGCAAATATTGAATCTTGAAGCCTCACATCCGGTTTTTGTTGCAGGCAGCACCCATAGCGGTGAGGAGGCAATGGTGTTGGATGCCTATGAAAGAATCGTAGGAGAGTTTCCTGACACGGTTTTGATCATTGCACCAAGGCACATTGAGCGAACACCGGAGATTGGATCCCTTTTTGAAAGACGAGGCCTTAGGTATCAGCTCCGGAGCGAACTTGACATAGGTAAGGCAAAGAGGACAGAGCCTGCCATTATCATCAATACCTTTGGAGAACTCTTTAAGCTTTATAGTGTGGGAACTGTCGTGTTTTGTGGAGCAAGCCTCGTGCCGTTAGGCGGGCAGAATCCCCTGGAAGCAGCTGTTTGGGGAAAGGTCGTTTTTTACGGCCCTTCAATGGAAGACTTCTTGGACGCAAAGGCACTGTTAGAGGATGTCGGTGCGGGCGTGCCAGTTTTAAGCCCTGAAATGTTGGCTGAAAAGGCTATCTGGTTTCTTAAGAATCCTGATGCCTTGAAAACTTATGGTGACCGAGCACGGGAAGCTGTCATACGGAACCAAAACGCTGCGGAAAAACATGCAAGGGTGATAGCGGGATTAGTCTGAGACTTGGGCCCCGCTATAATCTGGAAGTTTGCATCAAAGGAGGTTGCCTTATGTCAATTGAGCGAAAAGTAATTGAAGATATATACAATAACCTTCCTTCAAAGGCTAAAACAAGGCTGAAGCGCGCTATAGATTTGATCGTTAAGGCCAAGGAAAAGGGAGGTAAGGTGGTGGCAGTGGTGGGCAGCGGACCAAATCTGCATGAGGGGGTAACCACCCTTCTTGCAGAACTTATGCACAAGGGAATTATTGATGGTGTCTCCACCAGTTCTGCAGTAATCAATCATGAGATGGCCGGCACTTTGGAAAAGGTAAAGCGATTCGATGGTGTGAGCTTTGGCTTTGAACGAGAAAAACTTCCTTCAGACGGCTTTTTTGAGGTTAGCATCCTTTCAAAGGCAAGGCTGGAGGAATTTCAGCGCGAGATGCCCATCGATATGGACCTTTACCAGCGAATGCTCCGGGCCAAAGGAGACGTTATCATCAAGGTCGCTGGAAACATGGCTTACCCCACAGGACTTCGCACAGAGAGGCTGGCCCGGGATGTCCTTGCCCTGGCAAAGCGCTGTGGCGTTCCTTTTGAACAGATGGCAGGTTATGGCGCTGACCGCCTCACCATGATTGGTGCCGGAGTCGAGCACAACATTCCGGTACTGGTCACCGTGCCTCAGTTGGTGGGAGGCGGAGAGGTAGGT
Source organism: Desulfobacteraceae bacterium (assembly GCA_030615105.1). Lineage (GTDB taxonomy): Bacteria > Desulfobacterota > DSM-4660 > Desulfatiglandales > B25-G16 > JAUWNK01. Next base: position 19,068 of record JAUWZV010000012.1, on the reverse strand, counting down.
CTTGCTATCGGGGACTCTTTATCTATTTCAGAACGTTGCCACCGCATTGCAAGGCTTCTTGACAGTGCAGATGTGATTATTGAGTCTGCCCTCGCCCTGTCCCAGGAAGTCCATGACGGCCCCTTTGAAGGGTTTACTGGCCATGGGATATGGGCCGACTGGGAAGGGGGATGGACATATTCCCTTGCTGATAAGAAGATTGTGCGTATCGACCTGGATCCCAATTTGGAGCGGGCATGGACGCAGGAACGCAAATCGAAAATGGTCAGCGATGCGGTTCATAAAGGCCTTCCCAAGACAAAGCTTATGCAGATCCCTTTCCGTATGGAAATGTCAGGGTTTGCAAGGATTCCCGGAAGTCTGCCCATTGTAGGGGATATTGGCGAGATCTGGCCTCTGCTGGCGACTATGGTCGCAGATGCCCTCGAGGTGCGACTTGATTTTATGAGCTATAAACAGTCACTACCCGCAGGAGAAAGGGTTCGTGAGTGGATCGTGAAACATGTGCAGCCTGTAAACAAGGAGCGGATGTTTGAAGCAGCTAAAGAACTCTCCCCTGCTAACCCTCGATAAGAGTATGTCTTTAATTTAAAGAGGTAAATTTTTTCTGCTTATTCTCTTCTACCTTCCATAAACAGAAATTTTTGAGGATGGTCAAGCCTGGAGGTCCACTCTTTTCTGGATGAAACTGTACAGCAAGCAGGTTTCTTTCACCAATTACACTGGCAAAGGTAATACCATGGTCAGTTGTCCCGATGATTGTCTCTATGTCTCTTGGGGCTGGAAAATAACTGTGAACAAAATAAAACTCACTTTCTGGGGGAACACCGTCAAAAACTGGATGCAGCCTTTTAAGTTTTACCTGGTTCCAGCCCATATGGGGCACCTTGAGCTTTTTGCCATCATCTGAGAGGAGCGGTATAGGAAAATATTTTACATTGCCGGGGAGCAACCCGAGACAGGTAGTCTGATTTTCCTCGCTCTTTTCCAGAATTATCTGAGTTCCCAGACAGATTCCCAAAAAGGGTTTACCAGATCTAAAGAGATCATATATTGCCTGGTCAAGCCCCATTCTTTTTAGATCCAGCATGGCCTTACCTGCAGACCCAACGCCCGGGAAGATAACCCTATCAGCCTCTAATATCTCCTTTACATCATGGGTAATCCGGCATTCAAATCCGAGATGGTTTATGGCCCGAGCAACACTGCCAAGATTTCCGGCCTTATAGTCAATAATGGCAATCATATGTTTCTCTTACTCCAACGGTATTGTTAAAGTAGATTCTACCTTAATAAAACGTAAAGATTCTCAAGATGCTTAAATCCTAAATTCGAATATCGAAATCCGAAACAATCTCAAAATCCTAATATCAAATGCTTCCGAGTTCCGGATTCCGAAACTCGGAATTCAGAAACAAAACATTTCTAGCATTGGCGTAATAATCATACGAAACTATTGGAGATATCCTTTGTTTTGAATTTAGGATTTGGAACATTCGAATTTGTTTAGGGTTTAGTGTTTAGGATTTCGAATTTTTAAAAACTGGTTAAGCAAACAATCTTGACATTACATTGAGTTACATCTTTGAATGAATTAGCCCTGATATTATTCCCACTCTATTGTGCTTGGCGGCTTTGAGCTGATATCATAGACTACCCTATTGACACCCCTGACCTCATTTATAATCCGGTTTGAAACCCTGACCAGCAGTGTATGGGGAAGCCTGGCCCAATCTGCAGTCATAGCATCAAGGCTGTTTACAGCCCTGATGACCACAATATGTTCATATGTCCGTTTATCCCCCATGATCCCCACGCTTTTCAGGGGTAAAAGGATGGCAAAGGCCTGCCATAGCCTTTTGTAATGACTGCTTTTTTTGATTTCTGTTATCAAAATATAATCCGCCTGCCGCAAGATAGACAGACGCCTTGCTGTTACCTCACCAATAATCCTTACTGCCAGCCCGGGCCCTGGGAAGGGATGGCGAGATATAATATCATCAGGCAGACCAAGTTCTTTGCCCAAAAGCCGGACCTCATCCTTAAAGAGATGTTTTAATGGCTCAATAAGTTTAAGGCGCATTTTTTTGGGAAGACCCCCAACATTATGGTGGGATTTGATAACCGCTGATGGCCCTCCAAAAGCAGACCTGGATTCGATCAGGTCTGGATAGAGGGTTCCCTGTGCCAGAAAGTCAACCCCCTTAATATTTAATGCCTCGTGCTCAAATACCCTTATAAAGGTTCTCCCTATTATCCGCCTTTTCCTTTCAGGATCTACAATACCCCTCAGTGGTTCAAGGAACCTTTTTCTGGCGTTGATGAATCTCAGATTAATTCTAAGATGGCGTTTGAATAGACTTTTAACCCTTTCCCCTTCACCTTTTCTCAAAAGGCCGTTGTCCACAAAGACACAGGTCAATTGTTTACCAATAGCCCTGTTGAGAAGAAGGGCCGCAACCGAGGAATCTACACCACCACTCAACCCTAAAATTATGTTTTTTTCTCCAACTTCATCTTTTATCTCTTCTGTTACCTTTCTAATAAAGGATTTCATAGTCCATGTCTTTTTACAGCCGCATACTCTGAAAAGGAAATTGCTTAGCATCTTCTTCCCCTCAGGTGTATGGGCGACTTCAGGGTGGAATTGCAGGCCGTAAAACTTCTTTTTAACGTTCTCAACCGCTGCAATCTTGGTATTTTCCGTTGAGGCCGTTATCTTAAAATCCTCTGGCAGACCAGAGGTAGAATCACCATGACTCATCCAGCAAGGGGTTTCCATGTTGATCCCATAAAAAATGCTTTTTTTATCAAGTATCTTTAGCTCAGCCAGGCCATATTCTCTTTTTGATGTGCTCTCGATTTTACCGCCTAAACTATGTATCATATGCTGCATACCGTAACATATACCAAGTATGGGAATATTTAGATTGAAGATCTGGAGGTCTACTTTAGGACTGTTTTTCTCATATATACTTGCCGGCCCTCCTGAGAGTATTATCCCTTCAGGGGATAATGATTTAATTTTAGGCAATTCAATGTCTGGAGGCTCTATCTGGCAGTAAACATGCTGCTCCCTGACCCTCCTGGCAATGAGCTGGTTATACTGGGAACCGAAGTCAATAATTAAGATCATCACTCAAATCTCTTTCTTAAGAATGGTATCTATAAAATAAAAAATATAAGTTAATGGATTCTTTAGGTCAAGATAAAGAGAGCCCTATGATCTTTAGATGATCTTTTTGCTTTACACCTAACTGCCTTTTACCTAAATTAAATTTTTTGTGAAGAGGTTTTTATAAACCAATAATCAGCAATGAGTGATTTAGAGGACCTGCATTTTACATAGATGCTTAAGTATGGGAGATATTTAGAAATTGATTTACTCTAAGTGGCGATCTCACTTTTTACCACTTCTTATTATAGCTGCTGTTTTACTTGGAACAGGGCTCTGCATCCTTCCCCTTACAGGCCCGGATGAGGGACGTAATGCCTCGGCGGCATGGGGAATGCTTTCTTCAGGGCATTTCTTGACACCTATGTTTAACGGGGAACCGCGACTCATAAAACCCCCATTACTCTATTACTTCATGCTACCATTTATGAAGATATTTGGACCAGGGGCCTTTGCAGCGAGACTTCCATCTTTTCTCGCGGCCCTGGCTATAGGGGCTGTCCTCTTCTGGTGGGGGGAGAGCCGTATAAGTAAGGGAACTGGCTGGTGGGCCATGCTTGTCTGGTGCACAAACATCCATGTTTTTATTGAGGCCAGGGCTGCGGTTCCAGAAATGATCCTCGTCCTGTTCATGTTTCTTTCCTTTCTTCTTCTTATTGAGGGAGCCGGCCTTACAGGGCTACAGGTGAATAAAAGGAAAATAGCTCTCTCTTGGGGCTGTGCAGCCCTTGCCGTCATGGCAAAAGGGCCTGTGGGCATTCTCCTTCCCTGTTTGGCAGCTATGGTGTGCGTACTCTGGCTCAAAGGATGGAAGGGACTCATTAAGTTTATTGGCCGGGCCTGGAGAAATGTTGGCCCTGTGATTTTTGTTGTTATTGTCCTTCCTTGGTATGGTGCGATGGTCTATATACACGGTGATCTGTTTCTTCAGGAATTCTTTTACAAAAATACTCTTGCCCGCTTCACAGGAAGCATTGCCTACCATCCCTACTCCTTCTGGTCTGTTTACATCCCTGTCCTTGCTGTAGGCTTCTGGCTGTGGCACCCTCTTTGGGGGAAGATCTTTGCAAGGCTTTTAGGCAACGACTTTCCCACCACCAGCATGATCAAGGCGATGGTTATCTGGTCGGCAACGATTATACTCTTTTATGGTGTGGCTGCCAACAAGCTCCACCATTACATACTTGCTTCTTACCCCGGATTATGCCTGTTGATTGGTCAAGCTGCTGCAACATCAAGAGGGCTTTCTGTGAGCACCAGAGCAGTATTGGCGATTCAGGGATTCATCGAGATCGGAGCGGCAGTTTTCCTGTGGAAATACGTTTCTACAGGGCTTCCCCTCTCTCTCAAGCCCCTTGCAGCTACTATGGTCGTTGTCGGCATAATCACTCTCTTTACCGCCTTCAAAACATACATAAAAAGGGAGTTCCTTTTACCCTGGCTTCAGATGTTTCGGGCCGGGGCTTTCCTGTCTGTTCTCTTAGCAGCAGCCTATCTCTACTCCGGAATTTACCAGCCGCAGATTGCAGGGAAATACCTTTCCGAGGCGCCTTCAGCTCTTTATAAACATGAACAGTCAGCGGTTATCTTTTATGCGCAAAAACGCCTTCCCATTCTCGAAAACGCCGGGAAGGTCTTCAGCAAGCTGTCCAAAGAAAAGGTGCTCCGTCTATGGCTGCGTTCAAACGACTCCGATTCACCACTCGCCGATCTTCCCCACTCTGTTAAGCATACTGTCTTGTGGGAAGGCTACGATAAGGACGACAGGGTACAGGTGGTCGAATTTAGAGAGGAAGGGGAATAGATGTTCATAAATGTTCCTATCTATGTGATGTACATTCTTTTTGCCTTTATGGTCTGGAGGATATGGGAAGATGGCTATGTGGGGGCATTTGGCGACAAGAGTTCTTTGAGAAAATGTATTTCTGTAAAATTCATAGTCTTAACGGTGGCCCTCCTTGCTGCCTTTATATGGTTGGATAAAAGGATCATTGCTGTTTTGGTATCTATTGAAGGGGATTTCTGGAGGATTCTTTCAAAAGCAGGAAACGATTATGGTGACGGGAAGGTCGCCTTTTCTTTTTTTATATGTGGATATTACATTGCAGCAACCTGCCAGAAAGAGAATATTGCCCGGTGGTTTCTCGGCACTGTGGCGGCGATGGTTGTAGCCGGAGTCGCAGTTGATCTTCTGAAGGTCCTCTTTGTCCGTGGACGGCCTATGTTAGAGACGGCAGAGGAGGGATGGTTTTTATTTGGGCCTTTTAAGGATAGCGGTTTCAGTTGGCGTTACCTTTCTTTCCCCTCCGGTCATGCGGCCACTGCTTTTGCGCTCTCTGCCTTTGCTCTATTCACAAAAACGAAAAAACTCTGGCCTATCCTTATGGTGCTGGCCTTTTTAACAGCATTTGCAAGGGTCTATACAGGCGATCATTGGCCTTCCGATGTCTTTACTGGAGCCATTATTGGCACACTATGTGCTTTTCCTCCAGCCTCTCACTACCTCAAAAAGAAGAGCAACTCCTCCGAGAAGAATTGACGAGCCAAGCAGGAATGAATGAGCGAAAAGTGCCAATCCTGCCGCATCAACTCCCAATTTCCCTGTAAGTTCTGACACCATGAGCCAGCCTGCCTCATAATTGCCAAGGCCGAGCCAACCAGAAAAGGGCAGCAGAAAGGCAAGTTCAGCTCCAAGGGCACAAACAGTACTGTCCAGAAGGTTCTTTCCTGAAAATCCAAAAACGAGCTGGCCAACGGCAAGTAGCTTTACTGTCCAGATGAGAAGCGTTACCCCTGTTAGGGAGAACACTTCTTTGATAGGCATAGTGACCAGATGGTTTATCGGAGGTTCAAGTTTATCGCGGAAACTTTTCTTCCTTAAACACCAAAAGAGCATAGTGCGGAAAGGACTTCTTAGCCAGACCCCGACACACCAGAAAACTAATATCAGCACAGCTCCCCCCAATCCCCCATAAAAGATTAGTGCAAGAGATAACATCACTGCTGCATCAATCAACCTTCCTGCAAGAAGATAGATGATGCCTTTTGTCATGGGATAGCCTCGCCTGATCATCAGGACAGGGAAGGCCGCCTCTCCGCTTTTAAAGGGCAGAATGTTGGCAGCAGCAGTGTGGATGGCCACCAATCCTGTAAAATCTGCCAGGGAAGAAGACCGAAGGGGAACTTTGAAGAGCAACATCCAGCGCCATCCTCTGAGGAGATAGGTGACAAAATAAAGGCAGAATGCGCAGAGCAGGATTTGCAGGGTGAAGTTTTTCCAGATGGAAAGGGGCCGGAAAATATCTCCTGTGTGGGTGAAAAACAAGATGGTTGCAACGGCTATAAGGATGGAAACCGCTGCATAGAAGACCTTTTCAATCCTCAATGCCTGTGCCAATCTTCTCTCTTATCCAGTAGGGATGTCGTCCCTGGCTCTCAAAGTATGTACGCATCACAAGGTCGGCCAGGATACCTGTTGTCAACAGTTGAAGCCCCGCAAGAATGAGCATAACAGCCATAATAAGAAGGGGTCGCTTTGCCAGTTGGGCGCCGAAAAATATCTTTTGAAAGGTTAGATACAGGGCAATAAAGAAACCGATACCTCCCGTGATAAGTCCGGCACCTCCAAGAATATGCAGGGGCCGAGTCCTGTATCGAAGAAGAAACCGCACCAGTAAAAGGTCTAAGAAAACCTTGGGGGTTCTTGATATCCCGTATTTTGAAACACCCCTTGTCCTGGCATGGTGCTTTACTGGAATCTCAGCAACCTTGGACCCCACTATCGAGGCCAGAGCAGGTATGAAACGGTGCATTTCACCGTAAAGCTGGATTTCTTTGACAACTTCAGCACGATAGGCCTTCAAACTACATCCATAATCGTGCAGCCTCACCCCTGTAAGCAGTCCAATAAGCCAGTTGGCAATCTTCGAGGGGATTTTTCTTGACACTGTACTGTCCTGCCGGTTCACCCTCCACCCGCTTACGATATCGTAACCTTCAGAAAGCTTTTCCAACAGAAGAGGTATGTCGGAAGGGTCGTTCTGAAGGTCACCGTCAATGGTGATAATCACATCTCCCTTGGCTGCCTCGAAACCGGCCTGCATAGCTGCTGTCTGGCCGTAGTTGCGAGAAAATGAAATTGCCACTATCCTGTCATCTGATTCGGAAATTTCCTCCAGTTTTTCCCATGTCCCATCTATGCTACCGTCATTCACATAGATAATCTCACCTGTAAGTTGGATGGAATCAAGAGTATTGCTGATACGATCGTGCAGTTCTATGACGTTCTCTTCCTCATTATATAAAGGCACAACAATTGATATTCTATGAAGATCCTGCAACCTTATAATTCCCCCTTACCGAAATTAGGGCTTCGCCCCACATCAAAAGCTCTCTGATTCAAAATAAGTTGTAGAAATTCCGAAATAATATATTAGCACTTTACACAAAGGTAAAAAATAATAAACCCTTTAAATGTAATTCCTCAATATCCTGTGGACTTATTGTATGTTATAAAACCTGAACCAACATACAAATGTAGGGTGGCATTTTATAAGCCTTAGGCTTATTAATATGCCACCTGTTTAAGGTCGGGTATAAAACCCGACCTTACATTTTCCACGCTTTATTGAGCATGTTCCTTTAAATGAACGACAGATCAAAATTGATAGGATAATAATAAGCCTGTATATTTGCTGTCTATTAAAGGAAGTACAATAAGATTATTGCCTTTGTCTTTTTTATGTCTGCGAATAATTGCCTTGGCAGTAAAATAACTAAGAGCAGAGCTAAAAAATACGTCTGAAGACCAGTGAGCATTGTCATTAACCCTGGACAGAGCAGTTAACGTTGCAAGACCATAGGCCAACGGAGGAATAACTTCGATGTCACTATATTCCGATGCTATAACAGTAGCTATTGAAAAGGCAGATTGTGCATGGCCTGAAGGAAAGGACTGATTCTCTCTATAAAGACCTGGACCATCCCATACATACGGTGAATCTGCTTCACCGGGCCTGTGTCTGTGTCCAGCAAACTTTATTGAGAGGGTAAAAAAACCGGAGACTACATAACTTTCTAAACTCAGCAAGGCAACCCTCCGGGCCTTTGAATTTTCAGAAAAGTGGCCATAAAGAAAGAGTCCTGCTAAAGGTGGAAGGGTGTACTTGCCGTCGCCGAAAATCTTTGCAAACCTTGCTATATCGTCACTGGTATCGTTCCGGTTTTCTTGAACCCAATCTTGCGTATTTTCATCACAGGCATATAATCCGAGGGTTATCCCTGCGATCAGCGAGGCCTTCATCCAATCAGCCCGCTCCCAACGTAATGGCGAGGTTAGAATGCTTTTTGTGTCTGTAATATATCCCTTGCAATAGCCCTTATCGAGTTCTACTTTTTCGGCCTTGCCACCTTTTGCCTGGATGGTCTGATCAAGGCAGTCGGACGATTGCTTTGCTTCAGGTGATTGGGACAAAGAAACATCAACAAATCCAATAATCAATAAGACACTAATAAGTAGAATTTTCACAGTTGCCATCTTCATACAATAAAATCCCTGCAATGTTAGGGTTTATATAACTGAACCAGAGATTGACATTGGGTTATTTTTAATTTAATTTTCAAGGTGTTCTTTCCTTAACTGGATGGTCCGCCACAGGCGGATTAAAATATTTTGCTATCTTTTATGATTACTTAAAAACCGAGGCAGGAGAAATTAGGCAATCTTTAAAAGACTTATGAAAAAGATTATAAACATCTATATCTTTAAGGAGATGATCCCTAATTTTACCACCAGCCTTATTGTATTCACCTTTATTGTGCTTGCTGGCAGGATATTACAGCTAACCGAATGGATGGTCAATCATGGTATCCGCCTATCACAAGTTCTGCTAATAACCCTCTATACTTTGCCCTACGTTCTGTTTTTTACGTTGCCCATGGCAACCCTTTTGGCCTCCCTGATTGCCTTTTCCAGGCTTAATGAAGACAATGAGATAATTGACTTAAAGTCATCTGGAATAAGTCTGTACCAGATACTTCCTCCAGTAGTCACATTTTCTATAATCAGCTACCTTTTTGCCTCCCTTATAGCCATTTACCTTCTTCCTGTTGGAAATTATTCCATGGCAAGGCTCCTTTTTGAGGTAGCTAAGTCTAACATAAGTATTGGAATCAAGCAAGGCATATTCAATGACAGTATCCCCAACATAGTATTATATGCCAATCATATATCGGATCGAGACCGATCAATGGAAGGGGTATTTATATTTGATGAAAGAGATCCAGACCTTTCCAACACCATCATTGCCCGGCAAGGAAGGATAAGTTCAAACCCAAAACAGATGTCCATCAATCTGCACCTCACTAATGGATCTGTTTTTATGGTAAGTAAGGAATTAGATACATCCAGAATACTGCGATTTAAGTCCTATGACTTAAATATAGGGCTTTCTGATATAATGAAGAGATTCTCTTCACGGATGAAAGGCGAAAGGGAGATGTCTATATTTGAGCTTAAGGATCAACTTAAAAAAATCAAAAAAGGGACAGTTAGACACAATATCTTGACCTTAGAATTATGGCGTAAATTCTCGATTCCTTTTGCGTGTTTGCTTTTGGGCCTTATTGGGCTCCCCCTGGGTTTAATGATGACAGCAAAAGGGAGATCTTGGGGGATTGCCTTAAGTATTGTTATATTTGTAATATACTATATCTTGCTATCAGCCACAGATAGTTTGGGAGAAACAGGTAAATTAAACCCTTTCCTGGCCATTTGGATACCAAACATGGTTTTAGGGGTTACAACATTTATACTGCTCTGGCGGGCAGCAAGGGATATATAAATATTTCTGATAGCCCTCTTTAATTTTCAACTGAACTTAGTGATTGACCCTGTGAGTTTTCATATTGTGTCCCTTGCAATGAAAAAAGGAGGATTATGGCATAAGCTTTGAGTGTATCAATCTTATAATATCCCCTATCTTTGTATCCGAAATGGCTGAATAATCCAGTCCGCCATTTTTTATAAATGGGCCTAACGCGTTTGATATATCTCTTGTCAGCTTGCCATACTGCCCTGCAAAGGAACGAAGCCTCGATTCAAGACTGAAAAGTAGTTTTTCCCTCTTAGAAAGGGTCAGGTATTGATCAATATTTCCAAGCATAGCTGCTCTGTCATCAGGCAGTCTTCCATTTATGTTGAGCAGGTTAGAAGCGCTGTCGCTGATTATCTCTGTGTCTGCGTCAATTTCCTCCACCATTATTCTGACCTCCCTGACAATCTGCTCCTCGCTGGCCTCTATGAACTCCCCATTGCGCATGGCCTCATCAAGAGGGGTCTGCGGGAACACCTGGAGGGTCCTCAGCCTTATGTAGTCAGGTGAAATCCTTGTTAACACATCGGCCGTATCATGTGCATGCTCTTCCGACCACCTTACCCCTCCAAGCCCTGGCATCACGTACACAGAGCATGAAAGTCCTGCCTCCCTTGTCTTGAGTCCCCCCTCGATGTGCTCATCTCTGGTTACGCCCTTGTTAACGAACTTGAGAACAGCATCAGAACCGCTCTCCAGGCCAAGATGAACCCTGTCAAGCCCGGCCTTGCGATAGGCCTTTAATTCATCCAACTTTCGGATCCTTGCAGCAGATCTTGTTCTGCCATACACAGTGAACCGCTGAATCGATGGAAAGTTTATTTTTATCTGATCTATTGTCTCAGTAATAAAGTCTGGCTTTAAGATCAGGGAATCAGAATCACCCATAAAACAGGTTTTGCCCCCTCCCATCCGCCAGGACATGACATGGTTTAGACTGTCCTCCAGGGTTGGTTTATCCTTGAACCATGGGAGAAACCATGCCAATCCGGGATCAAGATCCTCCGGCGCCTTTTCGTCATGGTATTCCTCTCTATGGCCGGCTTCATGCTTTGCCTGTTTTATCCTATAGGCCAGCTCAGTAATGCGGCTATGTCCTGCATAAGAGTATGGGCTGTTGCTAATGCCCTGTTCGGACAGCAAATCATCGATTAACTTTGCCCTTCTGATGTCTTCTTTTACCTCTTCAATGCCCCGTTTTGAGAAACGTGCTCCCAACTTGTACACCGGACAGAACCAGCATTTGTTCCAGTAACAATTTCCCGTGAGCCTGAAGGTGAGGCTATAGTTCTCAGTAGGGGGCCTGATAGAGCAAATCTCAAATGGTTTTACGGATAATGGGTCTATACCCATTTTATTCTCCACGAGTTCTCGAAACACTATACTTATAAAGGGCCCTGGAAGTCATCCCTGATTGCCCTTGTATTTCAGGCTTTCAAACACCTCAAAGGGCAGAAGGAACCTTCCGATATCCTCAATGTTGTTATGAAGATCGGTACCTGCCAGAACTATAAGGTTGTTCTCCTTAGCTACCTGTATATAGATGTTACTCTCCCCAGCGAGGCCTTTCTTCAACTTCACTCTGTCTTTAGGATTGCCTATTTTAACGGTGGATATATCCATGTTGATGACTTTGTTAGACAGTCCCTTGTCGCCGTACTCCTTACTTGCCTACCGCCCTTTGAGAATCCTCGGCACCCATTTCCCCGTTTTTCTCTCATACTCTCTATACGCCTCGCCAAGGCTTGTCTCCAGCAGCTTCTCCTCATAGCTTGCGATGTAATTGTAGAAGGCGAATATCACCACCAGCAACGCGAGGGAGAAAAGCGAAGCCGTGGAAACCGCCAGCCCGAGGTAGAATAAGATGCTCCCCAAATACAAAGGGTGCCTCACATAGCGGAAGGCGCCGGTGGACACCACGCCGGTGGGATGCCGCTCATGACTGACTACAACATGACCGGACTTGAAAAGACAGGCCGCGGCAACAGCTGCGACGGCCAAGATGACCAGACGAATATACAACGGCACGTAATCCGACAGAAAAGTCGATTTGCGAAGGAAAAATGAATCTCCCGCCCAGACGACCAGAAACAAGACAAGCAGTATCAACTGCCCAGTGTCACCGAAAGGGTGTTCGCCGTTCTCTTCCTTCATTTCTGCCTCAGTGAATTAATGTCGACCGTCAAACGCCCAGCTTAAACGGCTGGCTTTGGAGCGCAGCGGAATTTTCCGAGTTGAAGCTGTTGTTAGCGATAGGTCAACATTATTTGATGAATTCAAATAATAAGTGAAATCGCTGAGTACTTTCCTTTTGAAAGTCCCAGACCGAAAACTGGTCAGCGACTAATTTTTGTGAACTTTGAACCCTCGATTGTCAGGTTATACATCAACCCCTTATTGCTGAAAACGAAACCGACAATGGCATCCTTGACATCGATGGTATTGATGTCTTCGCCTACACCCCATTTGAGTAAGGCAACTGAGCCGTCTACGCCTGCTTTCCATCCATCGCTTTTTCTAAAATCAGAAAGGGCCTTTTTTGTCAGAAATACCAATACTACCGACTTGGATTGTGCTCCCAACTGAAATCCGATAGAAGCAGCCGCTGTACTGTAATACTCTACCGTCTTGCCGCCTATACGAAGCGCCCCTTCACCATACTCGCCCCCAATGACAATGCCTGCTTTGATAACACTCGGAAAAACCAGCACGCCTTCAGCCTTTTTCAAAAAATCACTCCCTCCAGGTACCTCTTTGCGAAACCGCTTCAAAGTGGCATCGACACCTATGTTGATCTCCTCGGCTGAAGTTGCGGATGCAACACTTGGAAACGATATACCGGCAATTACGAGAAATGCTAAAGCAAACACTATAGTCTTCGATAAAGATCTTGAAACACCGTTCATATTTCCTCCTTTTTTGTTTAATTGGCTCGTATATGAGATCAAATAGTAATTTGGTCTCATAGGACACACCTCTGTAGGATACAAGGTATTCAATCAAAACAATATTTATAGGAGGTGTATCCCATGAGACTTAAAGATTATGCCAGAAATCAGAAGAGACGTAAAGACTATGTTCAACAACCAGATCTGTTGATGGTTGGGTGGGTGTCAGTAAGGTGAGACATGATGCCTGTATGGGCACCCAGAAAGGGATCTTATACCAAAAGCTGACTTTCACAAATACGTGTGAAAGATTTAATGGGAATATTTTAGAACAAAGTAGAATAGAATGATTTCTTAATCATTAAGTTGCTTGAGAACCTAAGTCACCCGCTAAGTTTCAATCCCTGACCTATAGCTTTTTATTTAGAAATTTAAGAGCGTCCCCCTTCATTTATCAATAGCGACCGATAATATCATTGGAAAGGCTAATCTGCTTCAAATATTGTTCAACTTATATCAATCCACTTCACTCGCATCAAACGTATAGCATTCTCATGGGGCTTTGGATCATCTTCTATCTGAAACTCAACCATATTCAGACCTTCAGCTTTTGCAAGTGGAAGAAATTTATTGTAGGCACTCTTATCAAATGTATAGACACCACCCATTCGCATCCCCTTAAGAATCTCTCCATATCGGGTTTTTAATGTGATAGTCTGCAGGGTTTTCTTTTGCAAGTGTAATAATATAGCTTCTCAATGCATTTTCAGAGCCGGCGATCACACAGGCATCACCGTCACAGAGGATATACATAGTGCCCGTGCGAGTCGCGAAATAGCCAACAACTTTCCTATGTCTACTTTTCATAGGCATTCACATATTAGCCAGAATCTGGTTAAAGGGGGAAACATATGCTGGCCAACCTCTCCTGCCGAAAGGCTTAATATAACGGCGCGGGTAAGCTGCGGGCGAGCAGCGAAGCGTGTAGCAAATCCGCTGCAGCCCTTGATTAGGTGCCAAGCCGTCCTGCAACCAAAAATTTTGTTAGGAGGCTAATATTTGACCGAGCTTCTCCAACGCTCGACTGATGTCATCCGTCCCGTTGTAGAGATGAGGGGAAAAACGTACAAAGTCGCGTCTCTGCGAAACCACAATGTCCGCCTCACCCAAATCCCACGCGATTTCGTATGAATCCCTTCCCGGAAAGCGTGCACTGACAATCGACGTTCTCTCCTCGTCGTTTCCAGGGGAAATAATTTCAGCCTTCATCTCTTCCAGGCCTTGAATTAATAGATCAGCCAGTTTCAAATTGTGGGCTAGTATGTTTTCGACTCCTACCCGCAAAAGATAGCGAATAGACTGGGTCAAACCGATGGCGCACCCATAAGCCATGGTACTGAACTCGAAGCGGCTGGCGTCGTCAGGATATTTGAGCCGATCCGCCTGTAGGTCCCAAATGTCTTTGTGACTACGGAAACCAACCAGTCCAGGGTCCAATTTCATTTGCAGATGAGGTGCCAGATACATCACCGCGACGCCGAATGGCCCGCAGAGCCACTTGTAGCCTCCAGACACAAGAGCATCTACCTTAGATGCTGGAGCGTCAATAGGGATAGCACCAGCGGACTGGGCTGCGTCTACAACTAACAAAGCATTGTGGGTATGGGCCGATTCGGCGATCCGGCCAAGGTCGTATCTCTGTCCGCTGCCATACTCGACATGAGAAATGCAAACGACCGCCGTGTCATCATCTATTAGCCGTATCAATTCCTCCTGATCAGCATAACTATTCTCCCCTTTCAACAGGCGAACCTCGCAGTTCGTATATCTCGCCACCCGCGCCCACGGATAAAGAGTGCTCGGAAACACGATATCTGTGCTGACAATGTTGCTTCTTCGTCCTGGTGCGATAGCCCAGGCCAAAGAGGCCAGTAACTCTGTGGCGCTCGATGCGACTGCAATATCCTCTGGCTGAGCACCAACAAGACGCGCAAAGATCACATGAAGGTCGTCGAACACTTCCTGTTCCGCCTTTTCGTCAAAATTCATGGTGCCGAATTCGGCCAAATCTTTCTGCCAATTGGTAATGGCTTTTTCCGCATCCCCATACATTAATGCCACGGAAGCCGTATTCAAATAGGTCGACTTATCGGCTGCAGGGAAATCGTTGAGGCTGCCTAACGCTTTCATTTTCCCCTTTCTGCGAATTGACGTTGTGCTCTCGGCATCTAACGGCAAGGTTGAGCAGCGGCGAGCTTAAAACTGATAAAGAACAAAAATCAAAAAATCTACCTTAAATCTATTAGTTGTTAAGCGCCACGGTTTCTCGCCGTCTGCTCGAACCTTTTGTTCGGTTTTTGGATTCAATAACCTATTGAAATCTTAACTCAATTTCTTGCTTTGAATATACAATAGTGATAGTAAACAGACTTAAGATATCGTTACCGATAAATCCATTTATTCCTAATTCCGACTTAATGCCTCCGAATTCAATTTCAATATCCTTTAACTCATTTTCATCAATGATGACTTTATCAACCTTTTGAGCTACTACCTCGTGTGTACCTCCACCTATTCCAAACAAACGCTTTATCGCAGCAGGTTTTCGGTAATTAAAATCAACCAAATCGATATCAATTGCTGTCGTTGCAGAGCCTGTATCTAAGATACAATTGTCAATTTTGATGCCTTTCCCTTCATATACAACCTCAAATGTTATCCATATTAATCCATGTTTCCACTGAAAGATCATGTTAAGATCCCTTTAAACGGCACATTTTCAACTATAAACTCTGCAGAAGTAGTAGGAAGAGAATATAATACCTCAATACCTTTCTGTTTGTACTGCTGGTAGGCTTCCCTGATTTCTTTTCCATCATCACTAACTTTCAAAATCTTACCTTCTATAATCTTAGATTGGGTCTCTGAAATCTTTTCTTCTACAAGGTCACCAATCAAAATGAATTTAGCAGGATATTTTTTTCGCATTTCTGACCACTTCATATGATCTACTTACCCTCCCATTTATACATTACATTACAAAATTTTCATTTTTAACAGTATAGACGATAATTCTACAACGCAAGTCAAATAATTCCTCTTCAAAAGCCGAACGCCCACGATCACCAGGCAGCGGAAGCCGCAGGCTGTAGCTGATCTGGTGAATTGTGATGTTGTGCGAGTTTATATTGAAGGAAAAATATTAAGTTAAAACCGATTTATTTAAATTGTTAGCAAGGCTTTTGTATTTCTCCTGAAGCTTCTCCCACGTAACATCAAATGACAAAGAAAAAATGCGGGCAATACCGACTAATATAAAAAACATACTTTCTGCAGCAGTAAATAATATGGCATCAATTTCTTCCACATCTGGCCCCCATATAAAACCTTTAATTTCTCCCTCATCATTAAGATCTAAATACTGTTCCAAATCACGAGCATTCACATGAATAGTCCCACTGAGGATTTTGTAAGCAGAGTCATATGTTGTCAATAATCCTGCCTTTTCAGCAAGATCTCGTTTTGTTAATTTTTTTATACTTTTTTTCTTAATTTGTTTTTTAATATCCTGTAAAAGATTATCGATTTCTTCCAAAGATGGTGCATCCTCGGGATGAGCAATACCTGCCTTTTTATTTCTTACATATGCCTTTAAGTAATCTCTTCGTTGAAGTTGATCTTTTAACACAAATTGATCAACGATGTTTTTATCTTTATCGACGGCAACTATAGCAAACTGGCATTCAAGGAGGCATCTTAGTAAAGCTTTTGCTTCATTTATCATACCACGCTCTGCCATGAGGATCACTCCTTGAAAATTACTCATAGCCTTAATGTACAATGATGCACCAATAATTTCGGGTAGATATTTATTGTGAATTGTAATGTTAAGCATAGTGCTATGAGAGAATCGATTAATATCCTCACATAATTTGAACAACTCAGAATTTTCTTTTCTATGTTTTTCGATCCACTGGTTTATGTGTTCAGCCAAAAAACCTTCTTTATTTACAGAACTCATGTCATTTTCTTCCATTGGATCTCCATCTTGACGCACAACGTGCTGGCTGACCGGCTGGGGTGGAGCGCCAGCGGAACCCCAGTCGGCGTCCAGCCAGGGGTTAGCAACTATTATTTCAAATGCTGGGAAATCGACTCCTCGTCAATATTATATCGTTCCTTTATAAAATCAATTAGGTCGAATTTTATATAACTACCTAGCCTCCTAAGAAACTCTAGTGTATCCTCATTATCACTTCTTTCAAAGAAACAAAGAAGTTTTGTGCTCCTCTCAATGGGTTTAATTCTTACATTGCGGATAGGTTTATGATTAAACCACTCTTCTTTCGCTTGCGCTACAATAAGGGCCTTTCCGGCATTGATCCGAATTTGTTTCCGTAGAATCCTATGAAATACACGAATTACTGAGAACAAAACAAGGCCTATTAAGATTATGAATAAAACGCTATCTCTATGCGTAAATGGTAGAGTAAAAGAGTTAGTGACAAAAATTTCTGTCATTAATTGTATAACAAAGGCAAATGAAACCAAAAGCAATCCAATTATGGCATCAGCTTTTTGGGCAGAAAGGTTATCCAACATGCGTGTACTAAAGGAAATATATGATCTCGACAATCTCCCTAAAATATCTGGTGTCATTTTAAGGATTGCAATTACTAGTTGGATAGCCCCCATGAACCCTATTATTAACACTAAGATCTTTATCGCTTTAAGCAGACTCCATTTTCTTTTCCTATTAAATTGCTAACGTGCGCATCCGACTGAATGCGCTGGTTCGCTGTTTCTTATGCTATTGAATCAATTTCGGAGAAAATCTTCACAATTGGCAGACTTGACTCCTGGTATGAACCTGAATTTGGAGCCGTAAGCCGTTGTGTCTATATAATTACTCGAATAATCGATGATTTTGTATCTGACCCCAGCTTCATTTATCAAAAACAAATCACCATTAGCTTCTTTGTAAATTTTTGCGTAGATCTTCTCCACAGTGCCATTCATTTTATTTTGACAGTATTTTGCTGTACCATCCGGATTGATTTTTATACAGACTAAACCGCCTACCATATTTGTAGTCCAAGTACCAACATAAGGAGAATTTGGATTTGGAAGAGGATCGGCACTCAAATACTTATTATGAATCATGTCGTCATGGGCTGCATACACAGCACACCCGGTAACTACGAAGACACTCAAGACAAGAAATAACTTCAGGTTTTCTAGCTTTAACATCTAATCCTCCTTTGTATTTCAATTTCGATTATGATTTAGTAGCTAACGGCTTGAATCAGCTGCACAAAAAGCCGAATGAGGTATTTCGATCTGCTACAAAAGTCCGCCGGCTTTTTGTGTCCGCTGAATTCTATTGTGTACGCCCGGCATGTCGCAGATCCCGACTTATCGGGGGGCGTGAACTTATGGGATGGAAGTCCCCTGTACGTGAATCCTGTTAATGGTTAAATACGTTAACAAAAGTACTAGCCGAAGGCAAGGGCGTTCCCGTGAGGGAGGGTCTGAAGGAAGCCGGAGTGCAAATCCATGAGCCGACGGACAGGAACAGCATACAAGGGCCAGTTTCCGGGTAAGTCAGCACAACATGACAAAGCCCAGGGTTCGGGGGATAGGGTAAATGCTGCGGTTGTGTGGAGAAAGTTCACGTCCTTATCCGGGGAGATCTGCTCAACGGGCGATCTTAATACCTGTTCTAAAAGAAAACCAGTCAGGCCACTGGTGAAACAAGCCTGGGCATATCGTGAAGCTGCCTTAGCGGTATGAGCGAAACATGGTAGCAGGGCAGGTATAAGAGCGCACCTTGGAGCAATTCATAGTGTGATTGGGCAGAAGTCAGCAGAGGTCATAGTAGCCAAACGCCTGATGCAATGATCAGGACATTCCGCCGGAGGCAGATAAAGGCGAAGGGCCAAACACAGAGTATGGAAAGGAGCCTCTATGAGTTCTCATGACATAAAGAATCCGAATGGATATGTGAACGTGAGGCACGTCATGGAATCGCCCGTTCCAGATGATGACCTTCAGCTTTTCAAAGAGCTATTGGTTATTATTTATTACCCGACTACGGTCCGGTTATCTCTGTGAACCGCCCCTTGCGCTTGCC
>JAUWZV010000141.1 GCA_030615105.1 Desulfobacteraceae bacterium | reverse complement strand
CATTATTGGAGGCTTTAAGGGCCCTTACAATAAGTTTTCCCTCTATCTGTTCAAGGGCCTCAGCTAACGTCAGGTTCCGTGGCACAATCTTGTCGAGATCTATCTTTTCCTTTTTCTTTTTCACCAAATCATCGGGCAAATCTCCTAAGGTTATGGTCTCATCTGAACTCATTACCAGGGCTCTTTCAATTGTATTCTCCAGCTCCCTGATATTCCCAGGCCAGCTGTATCCGTAAAGGGCCTTCCAGACCTCAGGGGCCAGTTCTATGTTTCTCTTTTTAGCTGGCTGGAATTTTTCTATAAAATGTGCCACGAGAAGGGGAATGTCTTCGATCCTATCTTTTAAAGGTGGTACCTCTATCTGGACCACATTCAGGCGATAGAAAAGATCCTCCCTAAATATCCCACTGTCTATATCTTCTTTTAATTTGCGATTAGAGGCTGTCAAAATTCTGATATCTACCTTAATGGTTTTAGTCCCCCCCACCCTTTCAAATTCCATCTCCTGCAACACCCTGAGAAGCTTTACCTGTAAAGAAGGTGGCATATCGCCAACCTCATCCAGAAACAGGGTCCCCTCATCGGCCAATTCAAATCGCCCCTTTTTCATGGTAACAGCCCCGGTAAAGGCGCCCCTTTCATGACCGAAAAGTTCACTTTCTAACAAGGTTTCAGTCAATGCACCGCAATTTATGGAGATAAAGGGCCTGTTTTTCCTCGGGCTATTATAATGAATGGCCTTGGCTATAAGTTCTTTACCTGTGCCAGATGGGCCTGTTATCATTACAGATGCCCTGGATTGAGCAACTTTCCCTATCATCTCAAAGATCTTGAGCATAGGGGCACTCTTGCCAATTATATTTCCATATTTATAGCGATCTGAAAGGGCCTGACTGAGGAGACGATTTTCCTTTTTCAGCCTGTGAAGTTCGAGGGCTTTTTTGATGGTCAGCTTTAATTCCTCATTCCTGAATGGCTTGGTGATGTAATCATATGCCCTCTTTTTCATTGCCTCCACTGCCATCTCTATTGTCCCGTAGGCAGTCATTATGATAACCGGGAGTTCAGGGTCTATTTTCTTTACCTCATCTAAGAGTACCATCCCGTCCATCCCGGGCATTTTCATATCGGTAATTACTAAATCCAAATCTGCTTCCCTGATCAGACGGAGGGCATTGATGGAATTATCTTCTGTAATTATCTCGTAACCCTCAGGAGTCAGCAGGGCTTCAAGGATAACCAGATAATTCTTTTCATCGTCTATGATCAAGATCGTTTCCATATATAAGTCCGCACTCCCTCAATTTTTACCCCGTTAAATCCGTTCTTGCATTTATTTAACCGGGGCCTAAATTCCCTTTATCTATTTTTTTCGTGGCAATTTAACAAATACACTTGTGCCTACTTCTTCCTCACTCTCTATCCATATATCTCCCTTGTGCCCCTCTATAATCTTTTTCACGATAGCCAGCCCAAGGCCACTTCCCTTCTCCTTTGTTGTAAAAAAGGGATTAAATATCTTATTAAGGTTTCCCTTGTTGATCCCTATTCCTGTATCCTGAATCTCTACCCTATAATTTTCTTTTTCCTCTTCAATTTTAATATTGATATTACCGCCATCCCTCATTGACTGAATAGCGTTTAGAAAAATATTTAAGAATGCCCTGTAAAGGAGTTTCGGATCTGCCCTAATAGTATATGGTTTACTATTCAGATTGCCGTTATTTATACTGACCCCTTTTTTATCCAATTCAGGTCGCAGGAAAGAGAGATTTCTGTTTATAATTTCTTCAAGGTGACAATCTTGCAGATTTGGCACCTGAGGCTTGGCAAAGTCAAGAAAGTCAGTAACAATATCATTTAGGCGCCCTGACTCATCAATAATAATATTAGATAATCTCTTTTGGATCTGATCGGATTCCGATTTCTCCGCTAAAAATTCGGCAGTACTCCTGATTATGCCTAAAGGGTTTTTTATCTCGTGAGAAACACCGGCTACCATTTCACCAAGCACGGCTAAACGCTCCGCTTGATTCAGTTGATCTTCTAATAGCCTCTGTTCCTGTTCCCTTTTTCTAAGGAGATGTTCAGCCTTCCTTACTACAAGCAGGAGAGCCAGGAATATTAAAAACATAATCACAAAAGACACACCAAAGATGAGATACCTGAATTTTAATATAGATTCATATTCTTTTGTGAGGTCTTGGGTCAATTCAAAGACACCTAATATCCCTATATAAGAATAAGGGTACTCTGCCTTGAAAGGTATAAAAGTCCTCAGCTTTTTTTCCTTTGCGAAATCCATGAACCATGTTCCAAAAATTGCAGGTTCACGAGATATTAAACGTGAGCTATGTTTTCCTTCAAGGGCAGCTATATATCCTATACCTCCTCTGCCAGTTAATCCGATCAAATCCTTATCTGTGCTATATGCAATAATTCCTTTCTGGATATCATATATATTGACCCTTTCTATGTTAAAGGAGTGAATAGTGGTCCTGACTATTTTGTCCATTAGATCAGATTGTTCCTTTTCTCTAAGGCTGATTGACCTGTATTTTCGAAGAACAGGGAGGGTAAAATAGTGAAATACTTGATGATTCAAATTGTTTGCTATAAGGAGAGCATCATTTTCATAAGTATTCATCAAAACCTTTGTAGCCCGCTGGGAAATAACCATTGATAGGGTGAAGCTCGCAATGATCAGGATCACAAAACTTGCATAGGCAAAAAACTTCGCCAATCTAAACCTGCTAGCCTCGGGTCTGATACTTTTTGAATTATATTCCATACGACCTAAGCCCTTAGTTCTGCCCCTTCTAAATAATCACTTATTGCCCTATCGTATTGCGAGGTAATTTTAAAGACTTTTTTAGCCAGTTCAAATCGTGTCTTTAAGGTCGTCCCCCCGGATTCTGTGATTTCCTTTGATACCTTAGAATAATCTGATGGATCAACTATAACAGTCACATGCTTAAAATTCTTGGCCGATGATCTGAGCATGGCTGGACCACCTATGTCGATGTTCTCCACAGCCTCTTCCAGTGTGCATCCCTCCTTTGCAACCGTTAGTTCAAATTGATACAAATTAACAACTACTAAGTCTATATTCTTTATACCATGTGTCTTCATCATCTGAATATCTTGTTGGTTATCTCTCCTTCCCAACAACCCTCCATGTACCTTTGGGTGAAGTGTTTTAACCCGGCCATCCATTATTTCAGGAAAGCCGGTATATTCAGATACATCCAAAACCTTTATTCCTCCATCCCTCATTGCCCTCGCTGTACCCCCGGTTGAAAGAATTTCTACCCCTAATCTATCTAAAGATCTTGCAAACTCAACTATACCACTCTTATCAGTGACACTTATAATGGCTGTGGATATCTTACTCATTATACATCCTCCAATTGAGAAAAATTAAAGATTTTTCAAGGCTCTTTATATAGTTATTTCAATAGGAAGCGTAAAAGGAGCAGCTTATTTTGTCAAGCTAAATAAGTCCTTGAATTTTATGAATAACAGTGACATGGTAGATTGTGGTAATAAGCAGTAGGCAGCTAAGAAATCTCTATTGCTGTGTCTCGAAAGTTCTGTGTTCGATTTTGGCAATTTGAAATGTTGAGGAAACGCATAAGTCGTTATTAAAATACGAATATCGAAATCCTAAATCTTTACCCCGTTAAATGTCTTTTAAATAAGCAGCTCGTGAGCTTTTAATGAATTTACTTTTATTGCCAAAAGTAGCTAAGAAAAAACACTTATTTAACGGGGCGGGCAATATCAAAATCCAAATGTTCAAAACCTGTTCCTGACAGGTTCAGGAATTCAAAATATATGGGGGATGGTGCTGCCTATTTCTGTTTTTGTCATTGAGATTTTTGTCATTTGAATTTGTTTCGTGCTTCGATATTCGAATTTCGGATTTCCGCATCACTTTTAAACGTATTAAATACATCTAATTTATAGGGTACATTATATTGCCATTTTAAGATGCAGAATTTATGTGATGCGGCACTAGTGCTTACTGCCTATTCCATACTGCATACTAATTTTTGGGGCTTTATGACAAAGGTATATTTAGTCAGACACGGTCAGACAGAGTGGAACAAAAAATTGACATTCAGAGGCAGGAGAGACATTCCGTTAAATGAAAGGGGACGCCAAGAAGCAAAGGCTATAGCTGAGGTCCTGAAATATAAAAGGATTGATGCTATTTATACAAGCCCACTCAGGCGCTCCATTGAGACTGCTGAACCAACTGCTAGATTTTTTCATCTTGGAGTAGTGCCTGTTGAGGGGCTGATTGATATAAGCTATGGTGATTGGGAGGGTTTAACATTTAATGAAGTAAAAAAACGATACAAGGATCAGTATAAGAAATGGGAAAAAAGGCCGGAGAAGGTAAGATTCCCTAACGGAGAAACCCTTGATGAGGTAAGAGAACGGTCTTTTTGCGCCTTTAAAGATATTTTAAATGCCAACCCTGGCAAATCAATTCTTATCATTCCTCACAGGGTTATAAACAAGGTTCTTATATGTGCATCTTTAGGTCTCGGTAACTCTCATTTCTGGGAGATTAAGCAAGATCCAGGGTGCATTAATTTAATTGAATATTCAGATGACAGGTTTATTCTATCTATTATGAATGACATTTGCCATTTGAAAGAAATGACAGATGGAGCACCTCAACCTGATTTTTGAACTAAACATCTCTAAATAACCTTGCTTTAGACAAACTTGATTACGCTTCCTCTGTTGAACCCATCATTCCATTATTCAAATATTCCAAATTGGGAAAAGCCCTTAAGTTCAAAGACCATCAGGTAAAATTTTGTGTAAAATTTACTCCATGAATCGACTCTGTTTTCCTTTCGCCAATGAACATATTGCCCCAAATACTCAATAACAGGACAGCAGTACTTAAGGGCCCTTTATCTCTTACATGATGGGATCGCATAAGGAAGTGTGGAAGGATGTAGATACCGATAGCTACCTCGATGAGGAGAGAAAATTATGGGAGAGAGAAATGATAAGATCAAAAATCATTTAAAGGACATCAAGTAGTAGGGCTTTATACCATGCATTTATCTATTCTCTGGATGCCAAAAAACATACATTTCCTTGCTGCGATTTTTTATTACACTGATAAAGGGTTTGTTAAAGGAGTCACCCATTAAAAGGTAATTTCGCATCTTAGCAGGCTGTCCGATATATCACAAATATGACTAAATGAATTTAATGTTGCATATAGTAGCACTATGTGTTATACTCCTTGCACATGAAACAACGAAGATTCTGGTTAGGCAAAATTGAAGAACTTTGGCAGAATCGATCTGTTCTCTGGCTCTCTGGGGTGCGACGCGTAGGGAAAACATGTCTCTCCCAGATCTTAACTAATATTGAATATTTTGATTGTGAATTACCACGCACTAGACGCTTATTGGATGATCCTGAAGCCTTCCTGCAAAGTTTGAGGGGAAAGCGCATTGTCTTGGACGAGATACATAGACTCCAAAATCCTTCTGAACTATTAAAAATCGCTGCTGATTATTTCCCGGATACCAAAATCCTCGCCACCGGCTCCTCCACCCTTGGAGTCTCTGCTAAATTTAAAGATACCTTAGCAGGCCGAAAGACCGAATTGTGGCTAACTCCAATGATATCACCTGATTTGCCAGATTTTGACAATACTGATCTTACACATAGATTACTCCGTGGAGGTCTACCATCCTTTTTCCTCGCAACTAATCTGCCCGAGCACGATTTTCAAGAGTGGATGGATGCATACTGGGCCAAGGATATCCAGGAGCTCTTTCGGCTCGAACGCCGATACTCTTTTCAACGTTTTGCAGAACTGTTATTCGTTCAGAGCGGAGGGATTTTTGAGGCTACACCCTTTTCTCGTCCTTGCGAGGTCAGCAGAACCACTATTAATAACTACCTAAGAGTGCTTGAAGCCACTTTTGTAGTACATGTTGTACGCCCCTTTAGTACTCATCGCCCTACTGAAATCGTTTCAGCCCCTAAGGTATATGGTTTTGATACTGGCTTTGTGTGTTACCATCGTGGATGGTTAGACCTTCGACCTGAGGATATGGGTCTGTTATGGGAACACTATATTCTTAATGAGTTACACGGACGTTTACAGTTCAGAGATATATTCTACTGGCGAGACAAGCGCGGTCACGAAGTAGATTTTGTTCTTGCACATCGCGGGAGACCGCATATGGCTATTGAATGCAAGTGGTCTGCTGATGATTTTGATAAAAGGAATATTCAGG
>JAUWZV010000017.1 GCA_030615105.1 Desulfobacteraceae bacterium | reverse complement strand
CTCCGCACTCGACGGAGTCCCCACGCATACCAGCGCAATATCAGATGTCAGCACACCTTGTTCCACATCAATTATGGCCCGAAGCGTCCCCTGGTGTACACATCTATTAATCACATCTGACAAACCCGGTTCAAAGAACGGACTCTTTCCCTGGTTCAGGACAGCTACTTTCTCCAGCTTAATCTCAACTCCAACCACCTGGTGTCCCGCATCTGCCAGACAGGCAGCGGTCACACATCCAACGTAGCCAAGTCCTAAAACTGAAATGTTCATCATCTGTCTCCTGTTCGTTTCGATGCTCTAACGGTGAGGCTCATTTGCAGTAAATATGTCCTTCCCGCGCTAACTGACAATTCGCCAAAGATATTTCTTGTTCTGATTCCACATGGTAGATTGAATACGCTTGTTCTTGCAGAAATCTTACAATATTTTTTATATTTTTCTGTTTTAATTCCAATGTAGCACCGTGTATTTCTATGAACAACTCAGGGTGATACATCTGAAGAACTTTGATGGCACCCTTTAGGATATCAAATTCTGCCCCTTCAGCATCTATTTTTATGAAGTCGAGCCGCCGCCCCCCCTGCTCAGATGCAATGTAGCTATCTAAAGAGCACATTTGGGGGTAAAGTTCATAGTAGTCACCTTCTTGAATTATCTGAGCTTGAATATCTGGATCAACACTGCCGGTTCCGCTATCGATATTTCTAACGATCAAAAGGCTATTACATGGTGCATTACCAACAACCATATTCACCGCCAACACATTAAAACCGATGTCCCTCCCAATGCGTTCCTTCAATTGTTGGTATGGCTTAGGGTTAGGTTCAAAGGCTACCACATATCCTTTTCTACCCACCGATGCGGAAAAGAACCGGGTAAAGTTTCCAATAGAACTACCGACGTCATACACCACCTTGCTACCAAAATCCAAACCAAGTAAAAATGCTGCCTCAATATCACCAGATGATGCACGCCTATGCATCCCTCGTCTCCCATGAATAAATATCCGAGCCAGCCAATAATAAAGTGATGTTGATACATGGTTTGAAAAAATTAAATGTCTTGCCAATTCTCTTACAATCTGCTTATGCAATACCAGACTCTTCGTTATAAGCAGGAACAATAACACTTAACCCTGCTACATTATTCTGTTCTTTTCGTGAATTAACCATCAATCCTTTTAAATTAAGCAGTTTTCGTATAAATTTGTTTACCGTCATAGATTCCTCCCTTTTCTTTGGTTTTGGTAGTCCTTAGAAATAAGGGATGGAATCTATGGCTTTTAATTGAGACATAAGGTCGGAACCTCTTTTTCTCCGTAACCAGCAACAATTATAAATTGCTCCTGGTTACAGGACATATTATGGATAGTAGTAAATCTGATCATAATTATTCATGGATATTAGGCACTATCCTTTTAAGAAACTCAGACAGACCCGTTTTTCTTCCTCCCCGAGTCCAAACACAGACAACTCATGACAATGGACCACATCAAACATGGAATTATGGAAAGCGGGAAATACCGTAATTTTTGACTTTCCTATCGTTAGCTGATTCAGACCTTATGAAGTAAAAGAAAGATATTACCTTACCGGTGCATAATAAATATATGCATTTTTACTTTTCTCCGGGGACACCTTTTCGTTTTTTTGTTTCACTTTTGTTTTCGACTCAAATCCCAATATCTTTCTTAATCCAACAACAATCCCTGTACCTCTTGGCTTTGAATTCTCGATGAATTTAACAAATTTCCAATTCTCAGGAGGCGAGTAAATCTCCTCCGGGAATGTCCAAGAGTACCATTTTTTTGATTTATTTATCCAATTCCAATTAATAGCGACATAACAATCAGATATAGATTTCAGATCATTAAAATCCATAGAATTAAATTCTGTTATCTGCAAATCGCCGGTATACCCTCCAAGGTATTGCAAATTCCATTTTGTCCTTTGATCCGTGTAAATGGTTTTATCCGCATTTTTTAAATATTTGTATATCTCTCGTGAATTATAGCTGATATTTCTCCCTTGATGGTAGTACTGCATTTTCAACGCCCAGGCCGAAGTAAGTACCAAGACCACAGCAAAAATAAGAGCTAAAATTTTCCATTTCCGGGTTTTTGCCAGACTAAGAAAATAACCTAAGAGCAATACCAGGGGAATACTAACCAGCATTAAATGCCTTGGCTTACCAGTTATGAAAACGAGAGGGGAAAGAGTTCTTATCCCAAAATTAAGGGCCCCCATTATTACCAAAAACCAGATGATTACTGCATATGTTTCCCTCTGTTTCTTCAATAGGAAACAAAAGATAGCTAAAAATACACCATAATAAAAGATTGAGAACAAATACAACGGATTAAACATTATGCTCGGATAATATCCAAAGGCGCGAAACCAGCCCATCTGTTTCGCCCAGCCAGAGGAGATATGGGGTGTAGCCTCTATTAGCATTTTATTCCCCAATTTCATTAGATGATAATGATGAAATAAATCACCAGTTTGAAAATAATAAAAAGCCATTTCTGACAATATTATTGTTATAAAACCAGATATGATATACATATATCTTGGTTTAAATTGAAGTTTATAGATAAAGTATGAAACATAAAATCCTATAACTAAAATCCCTGTTATTTTCGTCAAATATGCAAGTCCAATAAATATTCCGGAAAAGAATAAGTAAAATAATGAACCTGCCTTATTATTGTTATTCTGTTTTTCATATTTCAAAAATAAATAAACTGAAAGACCCATAAATAGGCTTAAAGGCATCTCAGGGTAGAGTCGGGTTGCATACACCACTTCTATAGGAAAAATAGCATATAAAGCCATAGCAATAAAACCAGCCCTTTTATTAAAAATTAGGACTCCTAACTTATAAACAATTATTAATATGCCCATGGAACATAGAAATGGATATAAGTTTGAACTGAGCTCGTTTACACCAAATAATAAGAAGAACACCGATACAGGTAAATATAAAGCCAATCTTAATTGTGCAAAGTCAGACGAGGAAAGGGCTTCTTTGATGATCTCGGAAAACTCTACATTAAGAGTCTCATAGGCGAATATATTATATTGCAGATCATCAGAGCCCTCTAATCCTGTAAACAAAAATACCCTTATTATTATAGCAAATGCCAAAATGAAATAGAAAATTAGTTCTCGCTTTACTATCATAACTATTCTCTTATTGACCAGATGCGAACCTCCAGCGGATTGTCCTGGATGACGGCGTAGCCCGTTGACTGATTTGGAAATGCGGGTGCTCCCGACGTATGGAAGTTGAACATAACGGTTTCACTCCTCTCAGTAGAGCTGCTTCAAGATCCAGTAGGACGTTAAACACCTCGGATAGTTCCTTTACTAACTCGAGCATAATTGTTTAGACGTTGCTTAATTCCAATCCTTGTTATTTGTGCCTTGAAAGGATGACAGTGTACAAGTAATTATGGCCGGATTAGTAAGTTCTAGAAAGCAGTGGTTTTTCGGCAGGCTTCATATCTGTTTGTCCTGTCCCCACAGTCGGGTTCCAAATCGAGAGTAAGTGCAAAATATCTATCAATTTTCCTTAGATATCAACAAGTGTCTCCAACCTATAGCCAAAAGAGTCTTCATGTTTTCAATACTATTAAACCCTTTCAGATAAGCAAAGAGGCCTGATGGCCTCAAGACCCAGGCTTTGTAAGCTTTGCGGATTGCTTTGATGACGTCATCACTTGTCAGTTCCGGATAACTGACAATAGCAGAGTAGTTTTGGTCAAAGTCCTCCCACTGCAAAGATTCTAACCAGCCGTTCTCCAAGGCCATTTCGTAAAACTCGGTCCCGGGATATGGAGCTCCAACTGCAAAATTCACAAAATCCAGTGGAAGGGACTTTGAAAGTCTAATAGTCTGATCGATCGTTTCCCATGTTTCACCTGGCAGTCCGATTATGAAATACCCCCATACTTGTATTCCTGCCTTTTTGGTCATTTTTACAGTCCTCGAGGCTTTTTCGACTGTAGCTTCGCCGCCCTTTTTGGCGTTCCTTAGAATGATGTCGCTACCGCTTTCGATCCCGTAAGCTATCATCCAGCAACCTGCCCGCTTCATATACGAAAGCATCTCCTCGTCAACAGTATCGACCCGACTGTTGCATATCCACCGAATTCTTAGGCCATTTTCTATGATCAGTTTGCAGAGGTCCAAGACAATATCCTTCCGAATTGTAAAGGTGTCTGAATGAAAAGCCACATTCTCCACGCCTATTCTCTTGACGTATTCCAATTCACTGAACATACTCACAGCTGAGCGGGAACGAACAACGCGTCTCCACATTATGGGCTGACGACAATAGATACAATTGAATGGGCAACCTCTACTGGCTAAGACAAATGTTATGTTCTTTCCAACGTAAGGTAAACGATAATTTGCCAGGGGAAGCTTTTCGTGCAAAGGGATTGGAAGGGAATCCAAATCAGCAATCAGCTCCCTCTCGGGGTTGACGATAAGGG
Organism: Desulfobacteraceae bacterium; assembly: GCA_030615105.1. GTDB lineage: Bacteria > Desulfobacterota > DSM-4660 > Desulfatiglandales > B25-G16 > JAUWNK01. The sequence goes on along the minus strand of JAUWZV010000017.1, from coordinate 25,172 downwards.
CGTCTTTGTTTCTGAAAACAATCCCTTTTATTCCTTTTAGGTCTCCTCCTTTGCGATCCACGTCTAACAGATCTGGCAGAGTTTCCTCAGACTCACCAAGGATGCCATAATCTACAGTGGGAAAGCACGCCATGGTCTTTTCAGGTTCATTGGTTATATGAGGCCCGACGATGATGGTTTTCGTTCCGAGGGCCTTGGCGAGAAATGTTGTGTAAATGTCGTTGGTAATGGTCGTTGTGACAGCGATGGCGACCAGGTAGTCTGGTCTTGCCTGCCTTAGCCTTTCTTTGAAGATCTTCCAGTCAATGTCGGCTCCAATGCAGTCCCACACATCCACGGAATAACCCTTCTGCTCCATCACAGCGGCTAGCAAGGCCAGACTGGTCTGGGGCCATATAGTTCGCTCTCGTGACCTTCTCCCAGATCGGTTGATATCCCGGATATAAATATGTTCATCTGGTGAAGGCGGGTTCACAAACAAGATGTCAATCATGGGAGATTCTCTCGCTTGGTGGCTTTAATCATAACACCCCAGCTCTGGGTTTTAAGCAAAGGGATGTGGGCAATCAACTCATCGATTTTTATGAGAATCTTTGTCATAGGCACAGCAAAGGGCAGATATTTGCCGATGTCAATGATATCGGGAAACCCAATAGGATAGGCCAAATAGCCGAAGCAGTGAATTGTATCAATTATGAAATGTCGTCCGATGATGCGGACCAGCTCGAGCAGGGCCATATTCTTGTGGTCTTCGGAGAAATGCTTTCCCCTGTTGGCCATTAATCGGGGAATGGCGCTTATAAGTGACCTGTGGGTATCTACTACGAGCATCTCGCCGCCAGCACGCAGGATTCGGGCCATTTCCGCCACGCCATGCGCAGGGTTATGCAGGTGGTGGAGTAGGCTCCGGCCCACAATGAGGTCAAATGCGCCATCGGCAAACGGCAGCCTCTGGGAGTCTCCTAGGACAAGCCTTTGCATGCGCTTTCTGGCATACACAAGCATTTTGAAGGAAATGTCAACTCCAACTACTTCGAGTTCTTTGCCTAGTAGTGCCTCACAGAGAATGCCTGTTCCACAGCCATTGTCCAGAATGCGTCCCCGGCATGAGACAAAAGACAGCATCTTTTGCGTCCACCAGTCGTGGTAGCATCGGGCATAAGGCTTGTGGTATCGCTGCTCCTCATAATATTCGGCAACATAGTCTTGAGTGCTGATTTCAGTCCGCTTTTTCACTATTCTGGCCAGACAAATAAGGCTTGGTAGCGCTTACTTCGTAACGGTCTTAAATATCTTAAGGCCTCTAAACATATCCTTTATATCGGCGGCACTTCTCAGCCTGGATAATTTTCTTATAATATAGGCAGGTCTAAGATAGTAAGCCTTATACGCCTTTCTTTTCCATTGCTGAAGTTCTTCAGGTGTAAAGTTAGGGATAATCATGGGTGATTCCAGATTGGAGACCGGCGCAAACTCCCTCCAGTCTAACTCTTTTTTCAAATAGCCTTTCTCCACTGCCTCATAATAAAGCTCCGTACCAGGGTAAGGTATAGCGATAAAAAAAGCCACCGTATCACAATTCAAATGAAGAGCAAAATTGATGGTATCCTGGATGCTTTGTAAATTCTCGCCCGGGTATCCCAAGATAAAAGCCCCTTCAACACCAATGCCGGCCTCCTTACACAGCTTCATCGATCCCACAGCATTTTCAAGGGTCTCCTTTTTCTTCATCAATTTGAGCATGTGTTGGTTCCCAGACTCAAATCCGAAGGCTATCTTTCCGCAACCAGCCTCTTTCATAATTCGCAACATATCCAAGTCTACTGTGCCCGCTCGAGCCTGGCATACCCAACTTATATCCAGGCCTTGGTTTAATATTTCCTGGCAGAGTACCATAACACGATCTTTCTTCAAGGTAAAAAGCTCATCGTGGAATGAAAACTCAGTTAATCCATATACCTCCACATTTTCCCGGATCTCATCAATAACATTCTTAACATTGCGCAGACGGGTTTTTCTTCCCCATATAGTTTTTGCCATACAAAAAGTACACGCAAAAGGACACCCTCTTGAGGTGATCATATTGGTCGCTCTTTCGCTCTTGATACGCTTGGTTGGTGGAAGATAATACTTATCCAGGGGCAACAGATCCTTGGCTGGAAAAGGTAAGATATCTAAATCCGAAATCAAATCTCTCCTGGGGTTAACCGTGACAGTACCATTCTCCTTGAAGGCAATTCCCCGAATCGAATCCAGGCTTTGACCGTTTTCGATGGCCAGTATCAACTCTATAAAGGTCGCCTCACCTTCCCCAATGACAACTACATCTGCATCCGTTCCCTGGAGAGTATCTAAGGGTAAAGCCGTGGGGTGCGGCCCTCCCAAAACGATGATCACTTGGCTGTCCCTTTCTTTTAACTCACGACAAATTTTCTGCACAATATAATACACTGGCGTAGGGCAGGTGATACCAATGACCTCAGGGGAAAAGGCATCTACTCGTTCATATAGCTGCCCCAATGAAAGATCAAGGCCTTCAGCATCGATGATCTCGACTTCCACACCCTTCTTTTGCTCCTGCAAATATGACGCTAAGTAAGCCAAATTCAATGGTGTGTTCTTTCCGCCATGGCCCTCCACTCCCCCATATTGGGCAAAGGGCGGATTTATAAAACAAACTTTGTTCATGCCCAAGAATACCTCTTATGAAATCTACGATTCCACCTTACCCGGTTGAGCACTCAGGCCCAAAACCATGGCGAAAAGGTGCATATAAATAAACATAAACGAAAACATAAGGCTATTTTCAACAGGTGTTCCCAGTTGACCGAAATAAAAAACGAAAAACACGTCTCGGGTCCCAATACCTCCTATGGAAATGGGTAGCATGCCAATGACAGCCGCCGAAAAAATACCCGTAATGAAAAAAAGTGGCGATGCTTCTATGCCAATACGTCTACCTAACAACAGAAAGGGAAATGTATAAGCGAGCCATATAACAGCCGAAAACACGGCTAGCAGAGTCACTTTTGAGAAGGAGAATTTCCAAATATCTTTTCTGAATTGATCCCTAAATTCGTAAAAAGCCTTTAGGAATCTCTCGGGCAAGAAGGAAAAAAACCGGCTCCAGTCCCCTGAGAATCGCATCTTACTTCGCATTTCAAATAAAACTAACCCTATCAGTCCGGATACGGCTAAGGAGATAAAAAGCCAAATTAGCTTATGAAAAACAACTGAAACAGCTATCCCAGTTAGCAGCAATAAAAGGATTAGATCTAGTAAACGATCCAAAATTACGCTTAGAGTAGCCCTGCCAGCGCCAAAGCCTAACTTTGTGAGATATAGAATTTTTGTAGCCTCCCCGATACGTCCTGGTGTTATGATCCCCCAGAAGAGGGAAGCCGCATAATATCGGAAAGCATTGCCGGCAGGTATTTTAATACCCTGGGTCTTCAGCAGGTAGTTCCATCTGATTGACTTTAGCACCACTATCAATAAAAAAAGGGGCAGCACAGACAGAAGATAGACAGGATCCATCTGTTTAGCCAATTTCGCTAAAATGGCCCAATCCACCCGGTAGAGAACCAGGCACATCAACAAGAGGCCTACAAGACGAAAAACTGGAAAACGTTTAATGAATATCCCTCCGTATAGCAGCCACCTGGTCAGCCAAAATACCGAATAGCAAAATCAGTATGCCGGTTAAGAATGTCACGATAGCAGTTTTGGGGAAACTACCGTAAAAAATTATCCCGTATAGTGAAAACAGTATGCTAAAAGCCAATATTGCACCAGCAACTGGGGCAAAAATCTTCAAAGGATTAAACAGGGAAATGCATCTGGTAATGAGAAGAATGGTCGCAAAACCATCCCTAAACTGCTTGACACGGCTTTTTCCACCTGTTCGTCTGGCGATATTTATTGGCACATACTTGACATTGTATCCTGCATGGATCATGGCCAAAGAAATGGTCGTTGAAAAGGAGAAGCCGTTGGGAAGGATGTGCATGAACTCTTCTACACAGCGCTTGCGAATCAGCCGGAATCCAGAGTTGACGTCAGGAATCTTCATGTTGGAGAGATAGTTGGCCACCAAGCTTAGGATCCGCTTGCCTGGCTTACGGATCCATTCCTGATTGAGGTTTGCTTCGCGGGAGCCAACTACCATATCAAAGGTATCCATATGCTTAAGCAGTCTAGGGACGTCTGCCGGCCGGTGCTGCCCGTCAGCATCCATGTTAAATACACAATCATGGGCTGCCTCCCTGACTCCAGACTTCAAAGCAGCGCCATAACCTTTATTATAGGGATGTTGGATAACCTTAACAGGAAATTGCGCAGCAACTAGGGCCGTGTCATCAATTGAACCATCATCCACTACTATTATTTCATAGTCAATATTGCTGTTGTTCATTGTCAGGAGTATTTCTTCAAGGACTTTTGCAATGCCAGACTCCTCGTTATAAGCAGGAATAATAACACTTAATCCTGCCACATTATTCTGTTCTTTTCGTGAATTCACCGGCCGATCCTACTCCCATATAAATCTGACTAAGAGCCTCTATTTACCAAATCGGTATAAACCCCCTCAAGAACATCGAAATTATGTTCCCAATCTGCGCGTTCTTGGGCGATTTTCAAGTTCCGTTTCCCCATCTCTGGGCGCAGTCTAGGATCATTCAATAATTGAATCAAGCGTTGAGACAATACCGAGGAGTTTCTTCTGGGAACAATATATCCGTTGATCCCATCATCCACCCACTCAAAATACACTGGAGCATCAGAGACAACTACAGGTAATCCACAAGCCATTGCCTCCAGCATGCATTTTGAACTACCGTCAGAGAGCGACGTTGTCACATAGATATCAGCAGCATTCAGGCACTGGGTCATACATCGGTCGTCCACCGTCCCGGGGAAATATACGTAATCACCCAACCCAAGTTCCTGCACCATAGACCGCAGTTTCCCTTCGAGCGATCCCTTCCCGATCATCAATACTCGCACCCGTGGGCACGCCTTAACGACATTAGGCAAGGCATCAAGGAAATACTCTATACCATAAACGGGCTCAAACTGACGATTCATTATCAAAACATCGTTCTCCTGCCACCCTAATTGCTCCCGGATAACCGACTGGCCATCTACAGGCCGGTAGTTCTTTAAATCGACACCCCATGGAAAGACAATGATCTTATCAGGAGAGCACCCTGTCAATTCTATAATCCTGTTCTTGACCAATTCACAATCGCAGGCAATCATGTTCGCTTCCTGAAGCGTGAAGCGAACGATTTTGGCATCGTACTCAGATTTGTCTGGTCTTACAAGTACATCCGATCCCCACGGCATGGAAAGTGTCGGATGAAAGCCGCTCAAGGCTCCATAATAGCCGTGTTCCCTGATATACCCGGTGTGCAATACATCAGGCTGTATCTTACGGATAACTTTGCACAAATGCCACACGATTAGCTTTCTCCTGAACCAGTGAAAGTGCAGCCGTTTCCCGAAGTGCCCAAAACGCGTCCAGAAACGAAAAGGCTTATGGATGGTCTCCAATCCCTCGACAGTGATGATCTCAGCCAGTGAATAGGACACAGGGATAGGGTTGTAGCCTCGCTCTACCATTTTTTCCAAGAAACGCCGGTCTAAAACAGTATTTCCCTCTGATAAGTAAAGTATCCTGCAGGGCCTCATAGGTGACATAGATTTCTTTTTAGCGCACTTCATAATCAGCCTTGTCACAAGCTCTTAATGAAAACTTGAAATATAAAAAAGAGTCGGTTTAGGTTTAGGGTACCAGCCATTGCATGCAAACGGTATCGGCAGTACACCTTCGAGTGTATGACCCAACGAGGAAAAGAGATCTTTGTGTCTTTCGCAGGCACATGAATCCACAGGAAGAACAGCAGTTTCACAACAAAACGGCTCCAGCGTGGAGCGTAGGCGAACAGATAAAACAACCGCTGATAGGCAAAGAGTTTAGCGGCAGTGACATTCGGCAATCTCTGGGTAACCTGATAATAATAGCTATCGTTAGATTCCGCCCTTTGCCGCCCGTTTTCCTCATAGATCCTCCGAATTTGGGTGCCCTTCAAAGGTATCATGATATTACAATACAGACAATCAGTCCTCGGCCTAACTTCTCGATTGAGGTCAATCGTCACTCGAATCATAGCTTCGTTTTCAAACGACATCCCAATCATGGTGAAGGAACCACATGCTCGATACAGCGATTACAGGTGAGTATTGATGCAATAGTTATCGCCTCCACCCAATCCGGGCAAGGAAACGAAGTCCTGTTCTGGCAAGCTGGCTTGGATCCCGGAGAAAATAATGCCTCCTTAAGGCAAAGTAGCGCCACCGACTTTGGGCTGATTGTTCTCCGTTGATGCGGTCAGTAATTTCCGCCATTCTCTGAACCAACATGGCAAACTCCTCCTTAGGGATATCTCTACAGAAATAGTTCTCTGGGCTTTGATGGGAGAAGAGGTTCCAGTCAGGAGTCGCGAGAAGCATTCCCCTTTCTCTCAACAAGTCAAACAACTCCGTTCCAGGATAAGGCGTAAAGATACTGAAGATGATCTGCACACCCAGGGCGCCAACTTCTTCCATAAGCTCAATTGTCCTCTCGACATCCTCCCTGGTTTCATGAGGAAAACCCACCATGAAATAGGCATAGCAAATGAAAATCCTTTTCATGATCAGTCTTAAGCGAGGCAAAACATCATGGAGGCATATATCTTTCTTGATCAAATCCAGTATTCGCTGACTTCCGGACTCGATGCCAATACTCAATGAAACACAACCCGCCTTGCTCATAGTGGTCAGCAACTCATCATCAATCAAGTCCAGCCTAGTCGTACAACCCCAGGCCAGCTGAATCCTTTGTGAAATCATCTCCTGACAAAGTTCCATCGTCCTTCTTCGATTGACAGTAAAGGAATCATCGGAGAAGTGAAACCTTCCTATCCCGTACTCATTCTGAAGTTGTCTAAGTTCATTTAACACATCGGGGACAGATCTGAATCTGATCCTTCTCGTCCAGAGGTTCTTGGCTCCGCAATACCCGCAGTTATAAGGACAGCCTCGACTGGTCACCGTATCAGAGAGATTGGAGGCTGAGTATCGTTCCGGATAGAGTATGAGATCCTTAGCTGGATAAGGAAGTTCATCCAGCTCTTCGATTAGTTCCCGCGTCCTGTTATGAATAACCTGCCCGTCTCGCCTGAAAGATAAACCTGCTATGTGTCCAAAATCTTTCTTGCGGTCTTCGAGAGCCTGTACTAACTCAATAATCGTCCTTTCTCCTTCCCCCCTGACAACGAAATCCACAGAGCTGTTGGCCATGACTTCTTGGGGTTGAATGGTGGGATGAGGGCCACCCCAAATGACATAGCAGCTTTGGTTGTACTGCTTGCATAGCGAGGATACCCTACAAGCGGAACCGTACTTCGCCGTTTTTACTGTGATCCCTACCATCTCAGGTTGGAACTCAGCCAAAGTAGCGCCCACCTCTTGCCAAATGGGATTGTCCACTTGTTCCAGGGCTCGAACATAGTCTGAATGAGCATCCAGCAGGTTTTCAATATTTTCTGGTCGGACCTCCTCATCGGATTTGGAAACTTCGGCGTTATAAATTCTAACTTTGTGTCCCTTACCAACGAGACTCGCAGCGATATAGCCCAAACCTAAAGGAAAGTAGGCGGTTTTGATCCCTTTGAGCCTCTGAAAGGGCGGTTCTATGAGTAGAATGTTTATGAGCAGACTCCTTCAGTTCGAATCGAAACTCTTCAAATCCAGAGCGTTAGTCTACAAGCATTGCAATAGAGATACTGTTTTGTTCTAATTTACAATATATGTTTAGTATGAACCGACAAGCTTCCATCATGCTATGGCTTTCCGTTAAGCATTTCTCACATTGTCACACCCAGACACTGTTGTAAGACCTCAGATATCCTAGTTGCATCATGTTTTGCAACAGCTTTTCTCGCATTTGTGGCCAATAAGTCGCAATAGCTCTTGTCATTTTGTAGTCTAAGAACGGCATTACGTAACGCCTTAAGGTCAGGGGTGTCCACCACCTCTGCACACCGGTGAGTTTTGCCATACCAGACAACATAGGAAAATTCCGGAGCATGTATCAGAATCGGCCTGCCTGCAGCCAGATACTCCGGAAATTTGCTGGGTGATGCCGTTCTAATCACTTCCCTCCCTGCAGCCCGTTGCTCCCGTAGTTTATCAGCCGGCATTTCTTCGATCATATTCGCATAAATGTAGTCAAATGCCACAGGCAAGAACAATATATCAGCCCCTTGGAGAATGCCAGGGATTTCACTGTGAGAAACAGCCCCATGAAAAACCACATTATCACCCGTAATCCCCATCCAGCGGCGTTTCGCTTCAGTAATAGGTGAATAGATATGGAATTCCATATCTTGCGACTCATTGACGACTTGAACTAAGTTTAAAATGGCATCAAGCTGTGCTTCATAAATCATTCCACTGAATACAATTCTCAAGGGCAAATCAGGCTTATTATCTATGCAAGAGCCTCCATCGTCAGGTAAGGCATAGGAAGTTAAATCAACAGGATGAGGCAGCAATACGGATTCAATTCCATACTTATAGTCGTAGTGCTCCTGCAACGGCTCGCTCATCACAAACACATTTGACGATAACCTGATCGCCATACCTTCTATTGAGCAGCGCATCCGATCTTCAAGGGTGGTCTTTTGTCCCCGGTCAAACATATCAAAAAAATAGACGGACATAGGGATCCGGGTAATGCAATGCAGCCAACATGTAGCTAAGAGAAAAGTCCCCGAGAAAGCACTAGGAGCAACTAATAGATGCTTAACCGATTTCTCTCGTACCACCACTTGCATCCCCCGTACAAATACGGGCAGCGTTTGCAACCACTTCCACACACTCGACCTACTCTGAAGCTTTGAGAAAAACCTCCAGAAGCTGCTACTCATCGCATATACGTAATGTCCTGGTAACCATAATTCTTCATCTATCCTTTCTTCCGAGTTTGGCTTAGCCGAACGGGATAGCAGCACGTAGCTCTCGTCAGGGAATTTGCTCAATAAGCGATGCATAATTACCGTTGACCCACTGGTAAATGGGGGCACAGTATCAGAAAGGTATAGAATACGATCAACTCTTTTTTCCTTTTGGGGGATATCTTTCGCTTTAGTCACAAAAAACAACTTCTCTTCGCATAGCACGAAAAACTATTACAAAACCGTTATGTACAGAGAAAAAATTACCAAAGCAAGGGGACGCAGATATAGGGATGCTAACTCAAACAGGCATCTTAATAAGAAGTTTTACCTTTGGATAAGTCATAGATAATCCAAGAGTCAACAACCTTACCCACAAAATTGTTGGACATATACTCATCTAATTCACAGGGTTTATTTCTTATTCCTTTAGTGCTAAGCCATCTAATTGTTGATTCACTTATTTTATCTTTTCCCACATATTTTTTCTTCATTAATTCCCAGTTGGTAGTTAAGTAGTATTTAAATGGCCTATTCTCGTTCTTCAAAACCTTTAAGTAATCAGCTTTGGTTCTTATATTTTGGACGACATACCGGTCGGCATAATAAGGATAATAATAGTAACACAGGCTAATGGAAATAATGACCGCATCTTCAAACTGTGTATTTTTGTTGATCGATTTGGCTATTGTGTAGTCAAGCCGCCAACCTCTTTCCTGATGAAGCGTATAAACCACGAAAAGCGATTGGACTAAGAACAGAAATAATAGGAGCAATGCTACAGGGTGAACTTGATGTAAGATTTTTTGCAGCGAATATTTTGACATTCTCCAGGTAAACAGGAGCAAACCCGTCGTAAGAGCGATATATACCATATATATTTTAAAGTAAAACCAGGAATACCGGCCAATATCAGGTTCACCGCTTCGGTGAAAGGCTAAAAAGATACATCCAACTAAAGCAATAATACTCAGAGACCAGAAAAACCTCTTTCCAAAATGCTCATAGGTGATTTTTGGCAAAACCGAGTCTTGCAAAAAGACCAACCCTAAGGCACCTGAAAGGGCAAAAAAGGGGGACAAAGAAGATATCCAAGCAATTTGATGCATAGCCCCCTCTCGAAATAATAGTGCAAAGGGAGCCCCCCAGAAAAAAAGGAATAGTAATAACTTGCCCCTAAGATTTTTATTCCGATGATTTCTAACTTCGTTCCATATACCTATTATTGATAGTAAGCATAATGTAATAGTGAAATATTTAATAGACCTATAGGATTCCAGAGTAAAGAATTGAAACAAAGAAATATCTTTATTGACTCCTGTTCTGTATAAAAAAATATTCCACAACTGCTCAATGCTACTGGTAAGGAAATAGGTATGCACAAGAATTAGGATAAACACTAAGAAATTCAGCATTGGAAACAAAATCACCAGTTTCACTTTCTTGCCCCTGTTCAATATGTGATAAATAAAAAGAATTGGGCCCAGAAAATAGACGTCCCATAGTGAAAGTAGACTTATTGCATAGCTAATAATCGCCCCGTAATAGTATTTCAGCCTGTACTGCCTGATCCAGGAAATATAAAACCAAATCACAAGCATGCTAAGAAATATGCCCATAGAATAAGGCCATACATCTCTACTGGAAAAAAACGCTGTCATAGGCATAAAAGCCATAAACAGCATAGAAAAGAATGCTGTTCTCTTATCCCATAGTTTGTTGGCAATGATGTATATCATGATCAGATTTCCCATAGAAAAAAGAATGGGAACAAGCCTTGCGCTCCATTCGTGGACCCCAAAAACCCGGAAGAAGATCGAAATTATCAAGGTAAATAAAAAATACGGATGGTCTATAGCATAAGTGAAATTCCCATCAACAACAGGACCGCTATTTGTTACAACGCCAAACTTTGTTTCGAAAAGGCTGTATCTCAAGAAGTTTCTTGCAGCATTTCCCACGATAGAACCATCAGTTCCTATATCTGCTTCGATCCAGGGCAATGTAATTTGATGACATCTTATAATAATTGCAACAGAAAAAATAAGAATTATATAAATTATTTCATAGCGATCTTTTGTCATTTGCAGAATTCATTTATCACATTGACAATTTTTGAAATTTCTTTTTCCTCTAATTCGGGATATATAGGAAGAGACAAAACCTGTTTTGAACACTTCTCTGCTACGGGAAAATCTCCCTCCTTCGCTCCTAAGTCTTCGTAAGCCTTCTGAAGATGAACTGGAATAGGATAATGGATCAATGCTTCAATACCTTTTTGTTTGAGGTAATTCTGCAATTTTTCTCTCTTCCAGGTTCTAATGACATATAAGTGATAGACATGACTTCCATAAGCCATCTCAATGGGTTTAGTAATATCCCTTGCTCTAATAGAATCATGATAAATTTCAGCGATTTCTTTTCGTCTTTCATTCCAACTATCCAGGTATCTAAGCTTCACTCTTAATATAGCTGCTTGCAGCTCATCCAAACGGCTATTAACACCTTTTATTTTATGATGATATCTGTCTGTTTGGCCATAATTTCTGAGCAACCTGACTTTATGGAAGATATCTTCATCATTTGTAACCACCATTCCGCCATCACCGTAACAACCGAGGTTTTTTGTGGGATAAAAGCTAAACGCCGCTGCGTGGCCAAAAGAGCCAACCCGCCGGCTCGTTATTCGTGAGTCGTTATTCATTATTTGGTTTTCTGCCCTTTTTTCATTTGACAACTTTGAATAATAAACCGCTCCATGCGCCTGGCAGGCATCTTCAATCACTTTAAGGTTGTAAGTCCTGGCAATTCCCAAAAGGGGACCGATATCCGCGGGTTGTCCATACAAATGCACCGGAATAATTGCTTTTGGCAATTCCGTTGTTCGCCTTTCTAAAAGCTCGTTGAGCTTTTCTGGGTCCATGTTATATGTTTTTTCATCGACATCCACAAAAACCGGCGTTGCCCCAGCCATACAAATGGCAGATACTGTAGGCGCTGCTGTATTGGGTACGGTAATGACCTCATCTCCCTCTTTAATAGCGCAAGCCAACAAAGCTAAATAAATGGCGTCCGTGCCAGATCCCACTCCAATCCCGAATTTACAGCCGCAGTATTGAGCAAACTCATCTTCAAAAGCACTGAGATTGTCGCCCAATATATACCAGCCCTTTTGATGGACCTCAGCCATCGCCCGATCTATCTCATCTCTTATACAATCATATTGCCTTCGGAGATCAAAAAATGGAATGTTCATCATGTAAGTCCTTGTTGCTGGGGAGCTTTGAACCCAAGAAACAGGTTCGATATTACCAGTAATGTTGTCTGAATTTCTTATAGAAATGTATCGTTTTTGCCAAGCCTTCCCTAATTGAATTCTTTGGTTTCCAGCCCAACACAGTCTTAATTTTTTCATAGGCGGCATAATAGTCTCCTATGTCGATTTTCTTTCTTTCCTCTGGAAATGGAATGAGGGAATAACTGCCTCCGCCATTTAATTCGATCAGCAATTGAACCAAACTGAGAAGATCGATGGGGTTGTCATCTCCAAGGTTGAATACCATACCATTGACTTTATCACTGGCTCCGGCAAAAAGAAAAGCTTCAACTACATCATCTACATAGTTTAAATCTCTTTTTTGTTGGCCATCACCAAATATCTTTATTTCACTTCCCTCAACAATTTGCCTGATAAACCAACCAATGAACCCCTGCCTGCTATGCTTCATTAATTGGCGAGGGCCATAGGTGTTGGTCAATCTCAGGGATGTGGTTTTGATTCCATGTACATTATTATAAAGGATATGGTACCATTCCCCGGCCATCTTGTTAATTCCATTAACATCTGTGGGATGTAATGGATGTTTTTCATCAACAGGAAGATACTCAGGTTTTCCATAAACCTGCCTAGTGCTGGCAAAGACTATTTTAATTTTAGAATTATTCTTTCGGCAGGCCTCCAGAATGGATAATTGGCTGCGCACGTTTATATTTAGATCAGTATAGGGATCTTCCATGCTGTCTATATGACTGACCTGACCTGCCAAGTTGAACATCACATCTTGGTCCCTCACAAGATAATTCATACCAAACTCATCTCGCACATCGGCAATGTTTATTTTGACATTATCCTCTATGGCTTTGATGTTAAATAGGTTCCCCCCATAGTGGGGAATCAGGGAATCGATGATTAAAACGTGGGCTCCCAATTCAACCAAGCGGTGAGCAAGGTTGCTGCCGATAAAACCCAACCCTCCAGTGATCATTACATGACTTCCTGCATAAAACTCTTTGATGTATTCATTCATCTTTGCGCACCTTATGAATTGAAATGATTCCTGGTGATCTTATCGGCAAGGTCAAAGCCGATTCTCATGGCCTGGTCTTGGTCAATATAGGTGAATGAGCCGTTTCTGCCTAGCAAATACAAATTACCAAACTGCTGGAAATACTCCCTCACATTCCTCAGTGGTTCATGGTAGCCTACAAGGTAAACCGGATAGACGCTATTTGATTTCAAAACATAGGTCTTTTTGACCTGTTCTCTTCTAATATACCCATCGCGGATCAAGTCTTTGATGCATAGCTCGGAGAGTTCCTCATCGGTACTGTTCCAATATTGATCCCCTTCGTAACAGGAAATTTCAACAGACAGAAGATTTTCATCCTCAAGACTCAATTTCTTGCTAAATCTGTTATACTCGGTGATCCTATGATAGATACGATCAAAACAATACACGTAAGACACAGGCAATATACTTCTTTTCTTTACGACTAAAAACAATACAACTAAGCCCATACTTTTCAACGAATTGGCATATTTTAAGACCTTTTTACCTGGGGAAGGGAGTATTGAGTTGACTAAATGCTTGAGAGGTACTGTCGAGACCAAAAGATCAGCGTTTACAGGTTTTTCATCTTGGCCAGATTTAACCTCTATGGAATATTTGTCAGGATTGCTGAGGTTCACCCTGGTTATTGGACTACTCAGAAAGATGCGTCCTCCGCTCTTTTTAAACTTCTCAGCTATCCTCTCTGGCAACATGCCACAACCATAAGCAGGGTAATATAATGGCAATGTGTCTCGCTCAATCTGATTCAATCTCTCGCCGGTCTTCCCCTTGAAAAACAATAAGGCAATTGTCTTAAACAAATTGAGCTTCGCTACTCGAGCATCAGCCCAGTCATCCGCAAGCTTATCCGAGGGAATCTTCCAAAACTGCTCCGTATAAGGTCTAAAGAATATTTCATATAGATATTTACCAAAGCTATCTATTGCCCATTCTTCAAATGTTCTTTCATCACCTGATATAAAAGCCCTTTTAAATTGAGACTTAGCATAACTTAACACACTATATATAGTTGTCTTAAAACCCATATTAAACAGCACATCACCAGGCCGCGGTGGGTAATGGATGTATGAATTGTTAAATAAGAGCAAACAATCTCTTTCAAAAGTCAAGACATCATTACCTACTAGATCCTTGAAAACATCTAATATCTCAGCATCTTCGCTATAGAATGGATGGGGACCAAAATCCAATAGATAATTATCTTTTTTAAGAGTTGCCGCCAATCCTCCCACATATGGCTCTTTTTCATATACTTCGACATCAAAGCCTTTTTCGGCCAACCTCCAGGCAGCAGATAGTCCACTAATTCCCGCACCAAGTACGACCACCTTTTTTGCACCCATCATTCTCTCCTACCACCTAATATACCTATAGGGCTTGCAGCGGAGCCGAAGCCCGCAATCCCAAATCTAAAATCCAAAATAGTATCCCTTATAACCGGTTGCGTTACTTTCTATAAACATCTTTCATCCATTCAATGGTGTTTGGCACTCCTTCTTCAAGTATGACTTTTGGATCATGCCCAAACTGCTGCTTGGCCTTTGAAATATCGGGCCTTTTGTTTAATACATTATGTTTATCCTCTGGCAGATAGCTGACAAGTGAGGGATCTGCGCCGGTGTAATCTAAGATTAAATCACTTAGCTCTTTCACACTCCTAAATTCTTGACCACCGATGTTATATACCTCTCCCGGGATAAAATTCTCACAAACATTGGCCAGAGTTGGAGTGAAATCATCAATGTACATGAAGACCCTATGGTAGCCCTCATAAACCTGCCATGGTATTCCAAATAATGCCCGATAGCAAAATAGGCAGACCACGCTGCGATAATGATGATAGTATTCTCCCGGGCCATAGGCATTGAAGAAGCGGCATCGGACCACCTCAATATTGAAACGCTTTTCGAAGTTCATGATCTGGATTTCATTGACCCATTTGGTGACAGCGTAATCATTTGGCTGAATAATGGAATAGTTCAGCGGCATGTCTTCTTTTAAAACATCCGCATGTTTATCACCATAGATTTCTGAGGAACTGGCGAAAATTAATTTAAAACCCTTCTTTTTCTGCCATTCGAGAATATTCCTGGTGCCGATGACGTTAGTCTGCCATAATGTATCATAATATTCTTCGCCGTTTATCCTGCCGAATTCGGCCGCGAGGTGATAAACATAGTCATATTGATTCGCCTTAAACACTCTTTCCAATTGCCGATAGTTTGATACATCAGATCGAATGTAGTTTTCATCCCGCTGGTGCTGAAGATCACATCCCCAGACATCGTGACCACGTTTTGAAAGCTCTTTGACCAATGAGGTGCCTAGTGTGCCTTTAGAGCCAGTAACTAGAATTTTCATGATTTTCTCCTTTCAAGTCAGAGAGGCAAGATGTAAGAAGTTAGATGCAAGATCATTCAGATGCCGAGATACAAGAAGTTAGAAGATAGATGCAAGAAGAAAGATTTAGTATGTTTTCCATTTGTCATGAAGACCTTTTAGCATCTTTCCTACTTCATTGTACTGCACAACCAAATTATCATATTGACCCTTCTCCAAATATTTACAATCCAAGGCAAATTTAAGCCATAGTTTTGTTTCATCACAAGAACCCACGGAGTCAATCAAATGCCTCTTAAATAGATTTTCATACTTTCTCTTGGCCCAACCCTCCACAATATTTGCTGCAATGGATCGAGAAGATCGTCTTACCTGATCCGCCCGCCCTGTTAAATAAAAACTCAGTTCATATCTACTGCCATACTTTTATGCAAAATATTAAATAATTATCATAAGTTACCTCTATCCTATTTAACAGGGTGAAAATACAACTCTTCTCTTGGAAACTTTTTTGTCAACCAAAACACTTCCATTGCTGTGTCATAAGCTAAATTAAAGACCTTGAGATCCTCATAGCTCTGTATTGCTATTTCAATTCCTCCCATCCTTTTCCTTGCTTCTTGCATCTATCACCTTACCTCTTCCTGCTCTCTACAAGCTACTATCTCATATCTATTATCTGCCATCTACTTACTTCATATCCCTACAAATTTAAAGACTTGAGGATTTCCGCTAGCTTTGGTTCAACTTTGGCATACTCTTTCAGAGCCTTTTTGTACTTCTCGCCTTCTTCCTCAAGTTCCCTGTATTTTTTAGCCACAGGTTCCAGGGCGGTTCTTCTATCCCATATGACAAAACCGATGAGAATACCCATACCACCGAACAGGATGCTAAAACCCCACAAAATCAAAGTCCTTAAATCATCTATTTGTTTTTCCGTGGCAGCCTTCAGGTCATCTATTTGTTTCTCCGTGGCAGCTCTCAGGCCATCTAATTGTCTCTGCAGGATCTTTTGGCCTTCTTCTACTTTTGTTTCCAATCTTATTAATCTCTCCCTGTCTTTTTCTGTAAAGTCCTCTGATTTTGAAGGAGAGGGTCCTATAAGAATTATGGCGACGATTATAAGAAATAGATATTTTTTCATCCGAAGCCTCCGTTAAATCGTTCTATTGCTTGTTCCCTTTTCTTGCTTCTTCCTTATATCTACCGTCTACAATGTCCTATCTACCATCTGATATCTACTATCATCAGATAATTGAATTCTTTTTTCTCTTCCTTCTTGCCTCTATCTTCTTACTTGCCTCTTGCTTCTATCTCCTATCTACTATCTCTTATCTGCTATCAGGCTGTAATATAACTCTTCCATCTTCCCCATCCACATATCCTCACTTCCTTCAAGCCGCATCTTTTCTGCGTTCCTGTCCCGCATTTCGCAACGCTTCTGGTCATCAGACAAAAGGGCAATGATTGCTTGAGTTAATGCGTGCACATCGCGAGGAGCCACTAACAGACCATTTTTATTGTGTTTAACCCATTCACGGGTGGTAGGCAAATTACTGGCTACAGGGACAGCACCGCATGACATGGCTTCCAGGATAGAGGACGATAGCCCGTCAGAGGATGGGACGGAGACCGACACATCCGCGACCTGATTGTACAGGTGAATTCTTTCATACGGAATCGTGCCCGTAAAAAGCACGTTCCGTTCCACATTCAGGGCAGTGGCGAGATTGGCAAGAGAAGTAGTTTCCTCCTCGGAGTTAGGCATCCCTATAAATACAACTTGAAGGTTTGGGAAATGTTTCAGTACTTCAGGGGTCGCCAGCAAAATGGTATCGAGATTGTATAGTTTGGCAACATTACGTTGGCTGAGCACCACCGGCCCGGGGCCCAACCCCAACTCACGTCGTACATTTTGGCGGTCCTTCACTAAATCGAATCGACTAAGATCGACACCTCGCATGATGCGGTGAAGTTTTGTCTTTTTAGCCCCCCAGCGCCTACAATCGTCCAAAAGATTTTGGGAAACGCTGGTTATAATGTCTGCTTTGCGGATAGCGTACCATACACCAAGACGATTGATTAATTTGCGGTCTTTTCGCCATGAAACATCTCCGTTAAAAACGGTGATTACATACTTTTTTGAAGGAACAAAGGCTCCGAGCATCCCCGGATACCAGAGGATATGAGAATGAACAATATCCGGGTTTATTTCGTTGACCCGGTCTATAGCCCATTTAAGCACCCTTAAGTATCTCAGGCGCCAGTCATGAAATGACCAATCCTTGAAGCGCTCACGCCTGGGGCGGGGATCATGTTGTCGAAGCGAGGGAAGAACATGAAGGGTCACGTCTTCTATTCTACCTGGCAAGTCCGTAATAAGGTGGCTTTCGTGACCACGGGACGCGAACCAGTGCACCCAGCGCTGCACGTGAGGGCTCTTACTCCATCCGAAATGACAAATTTTCACACCAGCACTCAAGCTGCCTTTCCATGGTAATAAATAGTGCTTAGAGCTGCCCTATTAGAGGGTATATAGATTCAGAAACATTTTAATAATCCTAATTTAGTATACGATGTTATTAGAATCCTTAGCATTAAAAAACGGTATACGATGTTATTAGTGCAACCACTTAATCAATAAAAGCCTGATACCAGAGTTCAAGGGTAAGCAATGGGCTGAGCCAGAATGTGCCATTGGCACTATTTTTCATATGATCCGATACAAGCTGTCGCAAAACTTCCGGCCTGAACAGGGGTGTCGATAGAGAACGGTCGCTTAACAGGATAGACTCGATATAGGAACGTAATGTAGTTCTTGACCAGAGTTTCAGGTCGTGCCATTCCCTATTGCGATGAGGAAGTACGATCCTGCCTCTGCTGTACCTTTTTAATCTATAACGTAGACTTTTGTTGATCCTGTCGGACACATATCTTATCTGACTCCTGCCTTGCGTCATAATCAAAGATAGCCGAGTTCCTGATAGCGGAATTCTTGCCAAGCTGGGGAACTGTTCAATCATAGCCTTTGAATACACTCGATAATCGAGCCGCATTTCCACTGGCAAGGTAAGCGAGTACTCCAACAGATCGTTATCTATAGTTGGGATTTGATACTCAAACTTCTTAGTTAACAATATCAAGTTAGCCATCATAGTGAAGTGCTGCACACGGGTCCGTAGAAATACATAATCTGCTCGGTTAGCGTCTTGTTCAGCTTCGCAGTTATCTAGGACCTGTCCTACTGTTTCCTTCGTGCTTCCTTCTACCTGTGTCCAAAAATCTGGTCTAAAAAGTCGCTTCTGCACCTCTACCGGCATAAATATTGGAATACGGTTATGTAAGGAGTCTACAAATTCGTGGCCTCGTGCCTTCCAGTCAAAAACTCCCCAACTAAGGTAACTTCCTCCCCACAACAGATCAAGCATAAAGCCTGTCCAGAAAACACTTACATCGCTTCTCTTCGCATTCTGAGACACAATGGTCGTCTGGGTATCCAGTAGATCCAACATGCCTTCTGTCAGCAAGAGTGATTCATAAGCATTCTCTTGAACGTATTCACCATTTGTAATGAAAGCATGGTGATGTGAGCCTAAGGCTTTCGCCACTTGAGAGGCATAGGATAGATCAGGGCACCTCGACCGGCCAAATGAATAGGTATGAAATCCATGCCCCAACTCCTGGGCCAAATAACCACCCACAATACGGGAATCCAAACCACCGCTTAAGGCAAGTCCAACTTTGCTGTTGGTTTGTAAACACCTCCGGATGGCCTGCCGAAGCAGGCGTCCCATTTCGTCTGCATAGTCTTGAATAGTGCCTTTAGCTGGACCCTCATAATATACAAAGTCCCAGTATTTCTGTACTTTAACAGACTGCCCATCAAATTCTAACACTGATCCGGAAGGCACCTTTTCGATATCATAAAATAATGTACGATCACCAATCACAGTACCAAAAGTAAGCAGGCTCGCCACAGATTTAGGATCAACGCGTCGTTGCACTCTCTTATCTTGCAGAAGACATTTAATCTCAGATCCAAACAGTAATTTATTGCGATATTGAGTATAATATACAGGACGACTCCCGAACCTGTCTGTGAGCAACAAAAGCCGGTGGTGAACGCCGTCCCAAATTGCAATGGTAAAGGAACCATTAAGTCGCTCAACAAAACATTCCCCCAATCGCTGATACAGACAAAGTGCAACAGAAGAAGGTGACTGCTGATCATCAAATCGCCCCTGCCGCTTTAGCCAGGAAATATGATGGTCTAAATCAACAAGGTATCCATGCAAGACCAACTTCAGCGTGCCATCATGGTTGCTCGCGGGCTGCTTTTCAGGGGACAGAATCCCTTGATGAACCCGACCTAACAAGACCTGATCGTCTGTCCATCGATCGTGAACGTACCACGGCTCGTACTTCATTGCTACGCCGATGTCGGTTTGTGCATTCAAGTGCTCACCACTCAAGTCAACTATACCATATATACCTGGCATCTATCCACTCAAGCTCCAAATTGAGATGACTGTATACAATCTCCAACTGTGAGGGTTTGTCCCTACAGGTAGCCTTGCCATCCTTCTGGCGGAACAAAACGGTTGCTAATTTTAGACAGATCATCAATCTTCAACTTCTCATCGGGCCACAGAAAGATTGCCATATCGCCAACCGACCAGGGGAATAACTCCAGGGCTTTGCGGGAAACTGCATTCTGGATTTGGGGGATTTTCCTGTAGTCAAAACCCATCAGCAAAGAGCACACTAAATCAACTGCAACTGGCTCCATCCCCCCGATCATCCATCCAGTCTTTTTGGAAGCAGGTGCCAACGGGCCTTCTCCCTCTCCAGCGACAATTCCATCAACGATTGTGAAAAATGTTTTCGCACTAGTTCTATTGAGCTTGCCGTTCGAGCCTGCGTACCGAATGATTCGGGAAATATCCAGGATAGTGCGCCATATGGTATCATTACCGTGCCATTCTCCATACAGCGCTGGATCCCTGTATGGGAAACGACGTCTCGTGCGATGAATTCTCTCGCGCAGACTCGTCAGGTACTTCCTCAATGCTATGTTCCCACAGGCATCAATTCTATCCGACAGTTCTGCAATGATCCACTTCCTGAAGCTTGGGCAGTCATATTGATCTCCGCCGCTTGAGGCTGAACCTCTAGAAAAGTGTGGCAACCAACCCTTCTGCCCAATCAGACCCATTGTGTTCTTTAATGCACCGGTCATTCCACCAAGTCTGTGTGTCTTGAGCTTGGGCAAGCTGATAATCAGATCGGAATTGAACACAGTGTTGGGAATCAAATATTCATGTCTATTTCGCGAATGATGTTTGAATATTTCTCTCCTGTCATACATGAGTCCTCTGAGCCGATTGGCCAGATGCCCTACTTCCGCAAACAAACTCTCTTCACTCAGATTTACAGTGGTGTATCCGGCTGGATCTCCTGGCAGTTTGAGTTTACCAACAATTACCCCTTCCATATCCAACAAAACCTTCTCCGTGCGAAAATCTACTACTTCCACCCTAAAATCAGGTAATCGACTGAAGAACTGTACAACAGAAGACAATCCCGATACTTCCATAAGATGACCGAAATCCGCGCCCTGTATCGGAGAATCGCCAATAACAATTGTTCCTCTTCCCTCCATCGCAATACAGACATAATCTAATACAGACCGGATCACCGAGCCGTGCGTAATCAGTGCGTCCATGCCGCTATGCGACTTATGATAAACAAGGTTAGGTTTGATCAGTACTCGGCTGTCGGGCTTGATCAGCTCACCCAGGGGGTTCCACGATGTTTTACCGTAGGCACTTTGATCAAATCCCATGAGGTACATGACCTGCCGGACGGCTTCATACGCTCTATTCTCTTCCACGCTCAAATAACCGTTACCCTTAAAGGGGTATTCCGGATAGCTGTATGATGGGTGAAAAGGTGGCAAAGTGCAATATCTGCCTTCGTGTGTCCTGGATATCGCTATCTTCACCGGAACTGCCTCGACTTCATGCTTCTTCAAGGTGATTGTCTCCCTTTACTTGGTCGACCACCATCCTCCCGCCGTAAAACCAAACCACAAACGTTCTATTTCATAAGGGATAGATTGGTGACCTGTATGCAAGTCAATAATATTCAGCTGGCGCGACCCTATGGCGGTATGTGTATCTAGGTAAATCCCCTCATCATCCAGACCACGACGGGTCAATGAATCACACATCGCATGGATGAGCTGTGGGTCGCTTTTCCCAACCATGCCGCAGATGCCGCATATATCAAGCATCCTTCTCCTTAATCACACGCGCGCTGAAGCCTGACATACAAAGCTTAGCAAGGTACTCCTGGAACCTTCTGGATTATCCAACCTAGTCCTCTGCCTCCAATATTCGAACCTGGGGGTTCAGATGCGCCACTCCCTGCCATGAATAGTTTTCTGAAACCTCAAATGAACAAACAGCCGTGGAGTAGTCATAGAAGCACAGAGGATCTTCATGTGGTTTGATATGTGCACCAATACTGTATACCCCCTTCAGGAGATTCATCCTTAGCTCAAACTCTACTTTCACACGATCACCTTTGGAGTATTGCCCGCATTCCCTACCCAACTGTACGGAATCTGTATCAAATACCGGTGATCCATCAGGTTTTTTGATAACTATTGCAAACCTGAGAGAATTAAGTGTTTCGTAAAACTGCACCGTAAGAACCACAAAAGCAATGTCTCCAGTTGCAAATTGAATTGTATGTTCACGGTTTCCGTTTAATAAATCAATCTTGAGAACTGCAACCTTTCTTTTCTCGTGGACATTCTCCTGCTGAGCTGTACCAGCTAAACCCATCATGTGTTGGGCGAGAAATTTTTGATAATAAGTTACTGATTCTTCGGTAGGGCCAAAAAATTGGATTTGACCATGATCTAAAACCATTGTCTTGGGACACAGAATCTGCATCGCTACCAGGTTATGAGATACAAAGATAACGGTGGTGCCTTCTTGCCCAAACCCTTTCATTTTCTCCAAGCACTTTACCTGGAATGCTATATCCCCCACCGCCAGCACTTCGTCTACGAGTAGGATATCAGGGTCCATGTGCGATGCCACGGCAAAGGCCAGCCGCACATACATGCCGCTGGAGTAGCGTTTGACAGGCGTGTCAATAAACTTCTCGACTTCAGAGAACTCGACGATATCATCAAGCTTCCGGTCTATCTCGGCCTTCTTCATGCCAAGAATGGCGCCGTTGAGGTAGATGTTTTCTCTTCCGGTAAGTTCAGGGTGGAAGCCCATACCCACTTCTAACAACGATCCAACCTGGCCGTTAATCCACACCCTTCCTTCGGTCGGCTTCGTGATGCGAGATAGTATCTTGAGCACAGTAGTCTTGCCTGCTGCATTGGCGCCGATTATACCAACAACCTCACCTTGTTTTACTTCGAAGGAGAGGTCTTTTAGGGCCCAGATGTACTCGCCGTCAGGCGAGTAGTTATCAGTTATCGGTGATCGGTTATCTGTATTTGACCACTTATTCGATTTGTTGGGTTTGGATTTAGAGCGATTTATTAGCCGTTTAAAAGAGCTAGTAACCATATCACGGAAGGAGCCGGTTTGCTTGTGGAGCTCTCCGAGGCGGTACAACTTCGATAAGTTCTCTACCTTAATAACTATTTCTGACATTGTGCTTCTCTCAAGGTGACTCTCTGAATACAGCCATATACTTTAAGCATGGGGCAGGGAGCAAAGGGCACTCCCTAAGCAAAAAGCTTTGAGCGCCGAGCAGGGAGCCAAGACAAGGAGCTGATAGCGGCGAGCCCCTCCAGACAGATGGTAGAAACCTCGAAGCATTTAAACCAGCGTAAACCCATATTGTCTCGTGGCTTCGGCAAAATGATGATCATAGCCAAAAGCGACTGAACAGTTTTCCCTCTCCATCAGCAGGATCGAACTACAATCTACCACTCCCCATCTTTTGTCCTGGTATCTCCAAAAAAGGTCGACCGCTTCCTTTTCCAGTTCTTTATCAACCCGAACGACTTGAGAAAGTTCCGCGTCCTGCAATATATCCCACAAGCTTTTTGCTGCGCCATGGCTGGCTCTGCTTTTCAAGATACTTATTGCCTCATATGCAACCCAATTGCTCGTTAGAAACTTCTTCGCTTCATTTAATAATCGTTCATATATTGCCCAGGCTGTTTGATGATGCTTATCTTTCTTGTGATATAAAGCTAGGGCAGAAGCATCAACGAAAACATTGTTCATTTATACTTCTCACGGAATTTTTCGGATAGGTCCTCTGGCCCCATATCCACAATGAATTCTTTTATTGCAAGCGCTTTTTTTCTCGCCTCATATGGAAGCTTATGAATTTCCTTTTCTTCCCCAACCTTTTCAATCATTACTCTAACTTTGGCATGAGGTTTAAGATCAAGATCTTTCGCTACCGCTTCCGGCAAAGAAAGATGCCCATCTGGCATGACTTCTGCAATATATTCTTCGGTTTTCAAATTATTAACACTTCCTTTCTACTGGAGCTTGGAGCAGGGAGCAAGGGGTATGGAGAATAGAGCAGGGGGCAAAGGGCATGGAGAATAGAGCACGGATCATGGAGATAGGTGGCCGGGAATTGCAAGTTCCAAGCATTGGCATTGACTCCTCTATTCCTTTTTGAGGTTGCGAATGAAGCCGGTGATCATTTTGCACTCTTGTTCCAAATCAATGAGTAAGTGATCTCTGATTTTACTTTCGATGATACCCCGTCTTTCAAAGACAATAAGCATATTTGCATTCTCGAAAGTTGAACGTCTGGCAATGTTCAAGAAATTGGCAAACTCTTTGTCCGAGAAAGAACCGGACCCTTCTGTTTACCCAGTTAAATAAGATTTGAGCCTTCCTTTTAAAAACATTCTTCCATGATATGATTTTAGGTAGTTTTCTCGATGTGTTGCATCATTTTGATCTAGGCAAGCCTCATAATATATTAGCTTTAAGGGACCTCTTTGCCTTGTTGATTCAACAAGACCTTCACTATGCTGCTTTTACCCAGTTAAATAATATTTTAAATTTGTGATCAAATCTAAAATATTAATGCTTTGCATTATTTAACCGGGCAGGTCTTAGCTTGAGGTCCTTCGTATAACCTGTATAAAACTTCCCATCCTTCAAGCTCTGCAATACATATGTGTAGTACATATAACCTCAAGCTATTTAACCGGGCAAGTATTATTAGACATTGACAGCCCAGCTCCCCTGATCTGCTCAGCAAACTTATACAGCCTCCTCTTTTCGAGCTCGTCAGCTATATCCAGGAGCTTATCACCAATCTCAACGGCTTTCTTCCAACCCCAGTTAAATAAAATTACAAAGGCCCCAGTGGAATATGCTACCCCCCGGGTGAAATAGGATAAACATTTCATAGTGCAAAGCATTCCACGGGGTAAACATTTAACGGGGCAGGCCCCAGTTAAATA
>JAUWZV010000145.1 GCA_030615105.1 Desulfobacteraceae bacterium | reverse complement strand
AGCTTATTGAGTTTTTTGTGTTCTTTGGGTTTGTTATGTTCACAATGGACAACCGGAAGTCAGCTGTCCGTTGCAAAAGACAACAGACAACAAACATTATTCTTAGATTTAAAATGTGAGAGGTTAATTGAATTATTTCATTGAAGATTGACAATTGAAGATTGAAGATTTTGTTTTACAATCGTCAATCGTCAATCGAAAATCGTCAATCAAAAAAGGATAGTTAGCATCAAAATTCGAGTATTTCCTGCTCTTTTTCTTTTCTGATTTCGTCTATTTTTTCTATAAATTCATCGGTATTTTTTTGCACTTTGTCTTGGTACGCATACATCTCGTCTTCTGATATTTCACTTTCATTTTTTAACTCTTTTAACATCTCATTTGCATCACGCCGGTGGTTCCTTATACTCACCTTGCTCTCCTCTGCCATTTTTTTGGCCATCTTGGCAAGCTCTTTTCTCCTCTCCTCTGTCAAGGGAGGGATTGAGATCCTGATCAATTTTCCATCGTTCATAGGTGTGAGTCCAAGCTCAGATTTCAGTATGCTTTTCTCAATGTTTCCTATGATGGATTGATCCCAGGGCTGGATAATCAGGAGCCTGCTTTCCGGGATGCTAATAGAGGCTATTTGATTCAGGCGCATCTGGGTTTCGTAACATTCAACTTTTATCCCCTCAAGTATGGAGACGGAAGCCCTTCCGGTTCTCATCTTCTTGAATCCTTGATCCAAGGCATCGACAGTTTTTTCCATTTTTTCACGCATCTCTGATAAAATCTCATCCTTCATTGTCTTCTCCTGATATCAGGGTTCCCACTTTATGCCCGGAAACAATCTTTTCTATATTTCCCCTTTTGCCTATATTAAAGACAATAATAGGAATTTGTTGTTCCATAGCCATAGATATGGCGGTCAGGTCAATTACCCTGAGCTTATTTCTTAATACCTCCTCATAGCTAATCCTTCTAAATAGCTTTGTAACCGGCTCTTTGGCTGGATCCCTATCATATACACCATCAACCTGGGTAGCCTTAAGAATAACTTGAGCATTGATTTCTTTAGCCTTTAGGGTGGCTGCAGTATCTGTGGTGAAAAAAGGATTTCCGGTTCCCCCTGCAAAGATTACAATATTTCCTTTATCCAAATGTTTGAGTGCTCTTTCCCTGATGTATGGTTCTACCACTCTATCTATTTCCAGGGCGGTCATAACAGTTGCTACTGAACCAACTGCGTTTAGGGTTTCCTTTAAGGCAAGTGCATTTATAACAGTAGCCAGCATCCCCATATAATCGGCTGTTACTCTCCCAATACTATATTCAGAGGATTTTATTCCCCTGAAAATATTACCACCACCTAATACAATGGATATCTGGATTCCCAACTGGTGAACCGAATGAATTTCAGAGGCAATATCTTTGAGAGCTGGGTGACTTATGCCGCTATTTTTATCTCCCATCAGGGATTCGCCACTTAACTTTATTAGGATGCGATTAAAGGTTAGTTTTCTATTATATGCTGTCATAAAATTTTTGTAACAGTTCAAGACAGGATAACAGGATAAACATGATAATTTTTGATCCTGTTTATCAGCTATAATAAACCCTTGATTTTACGTTTGCAACCTTCCTTTGCCCAAGATTGAGTATCAAGCCCACTGGTTTTCCTGTGGAAACAAGGTAATTAATTGTCATGCGCTTTAATAATTCTTCTAACTGACTTAAGTTTAAAGATAATTTTATCATTAACAATAATATCAGCTACAAATTCACCAACAATCTCATTTTCCTTTTAGTAAACTGTAATGGAGTAAGGTTGTGATAGATCTTTTTGAATAACTGGATTTATATCATGTTTATCTTGTTCCCCCCTTCGCTTCGCTCCGGGGGGAATGCGGCAGTTGAGCAGTAAACTCCTGATTTCCCCTACGCTCCGCTGCGGGGAGAACCAGGAGTTCGAGACAGATGCCCTTCGGGCACTGCTCAACTGCCGCATTATCCTGTCAAAGATTTTTCCTTTGGTGAACTCAGACAAATTTTTTTGGTTTATTCCTAAATAGGTAATGTCAGTTGTCTGTTGTCAATCGCCAGTTTCCCCTAACTGAAACCTGACAAATCTTTTAATAACAATGTTTTCACCAGTTTTGGCTCTTAGTTCGTTAATAAGGTCTTGAATAGTTATATTAGGATCTTTTATATAGGCTTGATTGAGCAGACAGGATTCAGAGAAAAATTTCCTTAATTTTCCCTCAACAATTTTTTCTACAACCTTTTCTCCTTTACCTGAATGAATAGCTTGATCACTGTATATCTCTTTCTCCCTTTCCACTATCTCTGGAGGTAGATTCTCAGGAGAGATAGCAATTGGGTTTGTTGCTGTTATATGCATAGCTAGATTTTTGGTAAAATTTGTAAAATCTTCTGTTTTGGCGCTGAAATCGGTTTCACAATTTACCTCCACAAGAACACCAATTTTTCCGCCCATATGCACATAGGATTGAATTTGGCCCTCTGAAGTAATCCTGCCTTCTCTTTTTTGGGCCTTTGCTACACCCTTTTTTCTTAATATATCAACAGCCTTGTTAATATCACCACCTGATTCCTGTAGGGCATTCTTGCAATAAATTATGCCCACACCAGTCTTTTCCCTCAGTTCTTTTACTTGTTTGGTTGATATTTTCAATGTGCCTTCTCCTATTTACCCCGTTAGAATAGCCCTTGAGGAAGCGTGGGGATGATATTCAAAATAATTATATGCCTTTTCGCATGGGGTATAAAGCCCTGAGTGAAATTCTAACGGGGTTTACTCTTCAGGTTGAATATCCTCTGAGCCTGTGGCCTCAGTGGGTTTAGTAGCTTTATGTTTTTTAGTTATTACTATAACAGCAGGTCCTTCCTCTTTTTCTTCGATTGGCTTAACTTCTTCTTCCTTGATTTCTTTTAATTCTGCTTCTTTCTTTATCTCAAGCTCTTCCTCGGCTCTTAGTTTTTCTTCTCTCTCCCTATGCCCTTCAATACACGCATCAGCAATAATTGAGGTCAATAGCCTGATTGATCTTATAGCATCATCGTTTCCTGGGATAAGGTAATCAATATCATCTGGATCCCCGTCTGAATCTACAATGGCTATTATGGGGATTCCTAATATTTTCCCTTCGTTTATTGCGATTTTTTCCTTCTTTGTATCCACAATAAAAAGGGCAGAGGGAGGTTCGTCCATATCTTTAATGCCGCCCAAGTTTCTCTCTAACTTTATCAACTCTTTTTTCATCATCATCGCCTCTTTTTTTGTATAGCGGCTAAAACTTCCATCTCTTTCCATCTCTCCGAGCTCTTTAAGCCGATCGATGCTTTTTCTTATGGTTTGAAAATTAGTAAGTGTACCGCCCAGCCACCTATTGCAGACATGAAACATACCACATCGGTTGGCCTCTTCTACAATTGAATCCTGAGCCTGCTTTTTTGTGCCCACAAAAAGGACGTTTCTGCCTTCTGATACTGTCCTTACAATAAAATTATGGGCCTCTTCTAATAATTTAGCTGTATTTTGCAGATCTATAATATAAATCCCATTTCTGGCCCCAAAGATGTAAGGCTTCATTTTAGGATTCCATTTTCTGGTTTGATGTCCAAAATGAACCCCTGCCTCCAATAAAAGCTTCATACTAATTTCGGTCATTAAAATGATCCTCCTTTTTATTCAGTTTTTCACAAATCGGATAAATAATAAACCCACTTTTTTCAGTGAGTTGAGGCAATCCCAATGCGCGTGTTTTATTTATCCTCTTTTCTTATCACTATCAAGGAAAAAAATCTATTTCCTTTTTCAATCTTCTCGCCTTCAATAGTTTATTGTGTTTGCCTGTCCTGTTAAATTCGTCGTAGGGGGTCCCCGCCTGGGGGCGGGGAATTTAACAGGGTGAATGCAAAAACCATATCAACTCCCGCCTGCCTCGCAAGGCTTGGCGAGCGGGCAGGCAATGAACTTGATAAACGCTAAAAGGGAAGCCTATAATGGGAAATATCCAATGTCTTCTCCAGCATATAGGCTGTTTGGATAAGGGTTGATTCATCAAAATAATTGCCAAGTATTTGAACTCCGATAAGTAGGCCATTGCTGCTCATCCCATAAGGAATAGACATACATGGAATGCCTGCCAGATTAGGGGATAATGTGAAGATATCGCTTAGGTACATGATTAGAGGGTCATCGATTTTTTCACCTATTTTGAAGGCAGGGATAGGTGCGACAGGCGTAATTAAACGTCTCGGAATTTCTATAACTCTTTGAATTTACAGTTATTCTAATTGCATTCTGATTTATGCCACCCACATGGAATAATGGAATAATGTTCGATAAATTGGATAAATTGGAGAGGAAGGGAGGATGGGTATCTGTTGTCAATTGACAATTGCAAATTGACAATTGAAAATCGAAAATTGCTAAAGCCACCTTTTCCTGCGTTTGTAGGACTTGACATCTTTGTATGTTTTGATTGTACCTGTTGCCGCTATTCCTAAATAGAATTCCTTCACATCAGGATTTTCTCTAAGATCTTTTGCATCACCTTCCAGAACGATCTTTCCATTTTCCATTACATATCCAAAGTCGGCGATCTGCAAGGCCATATTAGCATTTTGTTCCACTAACATCAGGGTTGTGCCTTGCTCTTGATTTATCCTTTTGATAATCTCAAAGATCTCTTTTACCAGCAAGGGCGCCAGACCCAGGGAAGGTTCATCTAATAACAAAAGCCTTGGTTGCGCCATTAATGCCCTACCCATTACCAGCATCTGCAGCTCTCCTCCACTACAATATCCTGCAAGGCTATGTTTTCTCGCAACGAGGGGGGCGAAATAATGGTAAACCAATTCCAGGTCTTTCTTGTAAGGCTTACCCCACCTGGTAGCAGTTCCTACCCTCAGGTTTTCCTCAACAGTAAGGTTTTTGAATGGCTGTCTTCCTTCCATGACCTGAATGATGCCCAGCCTGGTGACTATCTCCGGTGCTGAATTCTGGATATTATGGCCTTCATAATCTATTGTGCCCTCAGTAACCTTGCCATTCTCTGGCCTAAGTAGCCCTGAGATTGCCTTTAAGGTAGTAGTCTTACCCGCGCCATTGCTCCCCAGTAAAGATACAATCTTGCCCTTTTTTACATCCAGGGAGACAGCCTTAAGGATCTGGATTACATCTGAATAAACAACGCTGATATTGTTGATTTGTAATAACACATTATTTTCCATGACTTTATCCTAAAGGGGTTTAATTGTGTTTATTGTGTTAAACCCTATAAACTCAATAAACACGACAAACCTAATAAACACTAATAGGAAAATGGCCAAAGCCTAAAACTTGACCGGACGATTCTCCATACCTCTGCCAGCCCTTTTGGCTCAAAGATGATAAATAAAATAATGGCCAATCCAAATACGAACTCCCTGAGGGGTGCTATTGTGATGGCACCCCCCATGGATGGACTAATGTTCATGAGAAACTGTGTGGTATGACTTAATATTTCACTCAATGTAACTATGAAAATAGTGCCAAAAACAGAACCGGGTATACTCCCCAGCCCTCCAATTATGATCATTGCAATATATTCTATGGATAGCCATAGATTAAATGGCTCTGGCGTAATACTCATCATATAATAGGCATAAAGTGCGCCAGCAAATCCCGCATAAAAAGAGCTTATGGCAAATGACAGGAGCTTGTAAGGAAAGATAGGTATGCCCATTCCCTCGGCAGCCTGGTCATTATCCCTGATAGCAATAAATGCCCTGCCGTATCGTGTTCTGATTAGGTTTACGGCCATCCAGGCCATGACCGCGAAACAAATAAATATCACATAGAAAAAGATTCTATCAGAGCCCAAATCAATCCCAAAAAGGGAGGCTGTAGGAATACTGATACCTGCTGCTCCTCCAGTTAGACTTTCCCATTGTACAAAGACATACTCAAGAATGATTTGGCCCGCAAGGGTGGCAATACACAGATAAAGATGCTTCAGCCTCACAGATGGAATACCAAAGGCCATGCCTACAAGGGCTGTGATCACACCTGCAGCAGGAACG